>NZ_PZJK01000015.1:0-410894 GCF_003206675.1 Salinicola sp. RZ23 | reverse complement strand
TGGGAAGCGAAGGACCTGCGTACCGTTCTGCGCGGCATCGGTGACTGACCCGCGCCGACACGCTGCCAAACCCCACCGCCATGTCAAGCCCCCGGCGCGTCGCCCGACGCCGCCGGGGCATCGATTCACGCTGCGATCACTCATCGACGGGAGCGCCATGAGCCTGCTGATCCAGACCCGCTATCGTCTGAAAAAGAGCCCCCTGGCCAAATCCTTGATCCTGGGCCTCAACGACCGTCTGCCGCTGGAGGTGAGGGATCGCCTCTATCGTCACCTGGTCGACCCCTATTCCGAGCAGGAGGAGAACAACGATGTGGTCTTCGTGCATGTGCCCAAGACCGCCGGCAACAGTATTTTCCAGGCGCTGTTCGGGGTGCCGGCCCACGGCCACGACCCGGCGGAGCGTTACCGCCGCTTCGATGCCGAACGCTTCGCGCGGTACTACAAGTTCGGCTTCGTGCGTCATCCGCTGGACCGTCTGGTCTCCGCCTACGCCTATCTAGAGAAGGGCGGCATCGGCCGCTACGACCGCGCCTTCCGCGACAAGTATCTGCGCGGCGTCTCCGGTTTCGATGAGTTCCTGCGCCGACTGGACTCACGGCCGCGCTACCGCCGCCGGGTGATGCGCTGGATCCACTTCCGGCCCCAGGCCGATTTCCTGTGCGACGCCCAGGGCCAGCCGCTGGTCGACTATGTCGGGCGTTACGAGAATATCGATGCCGACTACCGGCGTATCGCCGCCGATCTGCGCATCGGCCGGGTGGTGCCGCTGGCGGTGGTCAACGCCACCGCGCGCCGGGACTATCGCGACTACTACGACAGCGAGCTGACAGTGATCGCGGCGCGCCTCTACCGGCGCGACTTCGAGATCTTCGGCTACACGCCCTGAGCGCCGCATGACCCCTTCGTACTCACGGACCCGAGACATGCTGGTCATCGATGCCAAGCGCGTTTTCGTGGCGCTGGTGGCGATCTTCGCCATCGCGCTGCCCAAGTCGGGTGTCGCCCTCGGTGGCATTCCGCTCAATACCATCTATCTGCTGATCGTGCTGACGTTCCCGATCCTGTTCCTCAAGGCGATGCTGGGTAGTGGCCAGCTCTTCCGCCAGGACCGCTACGCCTGTTATCTGTGGCTGCTGGTGCCGTTCTGGCTGCTGTTTCTGGCGGTCACGCTGCTCAACGGCATTGCCAGCGTGGGCATCTACTTCGGCTACGTGATGGCACTGATCGTGGTGCCGATCTTCTTCTACGTCTGGTCGAAACGCCTGGGGCCGGCGCAGATCGCCTATCTGCTCGTCTGCCTGCGCCACTGCATCCGCTTCGCCATCGTCTTCGGGCTGGCGCTGTTCCTCTACAAGATCGCCACCGGCCAGTACTTCTCGATCCCCATGCTGACAACCACCTACGGGGCGGAGCTGACGCTGGAGGCGAAGATGAACGATCGCGGGGGGCTGTTCAAACTCTTCTCGACCTACAACAACGGCAACATCTACGCCGTGTGCATGATCATGCTGCTACCGCTCTACAGCGTGATCGAGACCCGCCGGCTGTGGGTGCTGGGGCTGATGCTGACGATCATGCTGACACTGTCACGCACCGCCTGGGCGCTGCTGCTGGTCTACTGCGTGTTCGAATATCTGCTCTTCAATCGCGCCATCTCGGTCAAGAAGTTGATCCTGATCTGCTTTGCGCTGTGCCTGGTGGTGCCGGGCATCGTCGGCCTGCTGGGGCTGATGGGCCGCGACATCACCTTCCTGTTCGACAGCGACCTGGGCGGACGGGCGGGGTACCTGCAGTACTTCTTCGACGCCGGCCTGATCTCGCACACGCCACTCTACTGGTCCTACGAGATTCCCTACGTCTCGATCGCCGAGTTCGTGGGGCTGATCGGCCTGCTGCCGTTTCTGCTGTTCTTCGCCAACGTGGTGATGGCGCGCAGTCTGTTCGACCCCTCGCGCCCCGTGAGCCGCAGTGCCTGCATCGGCTGCGTCATGTACTGGGTGGCCACCTTCTCCGATGCGGCGCTGGTTCTGGTGCCGACCTTCATCATCTTTTCTTTGCTGGTAATGCTCTCCTTCAGCGAGTGATCTCATGAAAATCATGCATGTATGCGAGACGGTGACGGGCGGCATCGCCACCTATCTCAACAATGTCGCGGGCGAGCAGCTGCGCCATCCTGATGTCAGCGGGGTCTCTCTGGTGCTGCCGGCGGCACAGCGTGAGGAGATCGCGCTGGGGGCAGCGGTGCGCATCCACGGCTTCCCCGGGGAGAGCCGCCCGCAGCGGCTGCGCCACCTGGCGGCGTGTCTGTCGGCGGCGCTGGCGGCCGAGACACCGGATGTGGTCCATGTACACAGTACCTTCGCCGGACTCGTCTGCCGCCTGCTGCCGCTGTCGCTGCGCGGTGCCAAGCTGGTCTACCAGCCACACGGGGTCGCCTTCGATCCGCATCGGGTCGGCGGGCTCAAGCGCCGCGGTATCCAGTGGGTGGAGCGCGCGCTCTACGCACGCAGCGATGCGGTGGTCGCGATCTCCGAATATGAGCAGACGCTGCTGAACGAGGCGGGCATGGGCGAGCGCACGCTGTTGATCAAGAACTGCGTGCGCGACACCCGCGACTCCCGTGTCGGCGCCGCCAAGGAGGATTTCTACCTGTTCATCGGACGCTTCGACCGCCAGAAGGGATTCGACCGTCTCTACGCCAGCTGGGGTGAAGCCCATGGCGAACTGCAGGTGGTCGGCGGCAGCGTAGTGGATGCCGGGGCGGCGTTCGCGCCCAAGCAGAACATGCAAATGCTCGGTTGGCTCGACAATGCCAGCCTCGATGGTCTGATCGCCCGGGCCAAGGCGCTGATCGTGCCCAGCCGCTGGGAGGGATTCGGGCTGGTAGTGCTCGAGGCCTACCGTAATGCCACTCCGGTGATCTGTTCCAACCGCGGCGCGCTGCCGGAGCTGGTGCGCGATGGCGAGACCGGCCAGGTGTTCGATTTCGACGACTTCACGCCGTCGTTGAACGCCGCCCTGGCGCGCTTCGAGGCGAGCGACCGTGAAGCCATGGGGCGTCGCTGTCGGGAGCGCTACGAGCGTGAATTCTCGCCCGCCAGCATGAATGCGGCGCTTCTCAAACTCTACCGCGCAAGCGAGCAGTGCTATGTATAGTCGGATCCTGATCAATATCTCCAACCCGGAAGACTACCGCTTCTTCAGGCGGGTCTTCGCCGCCCCCGGCGGGCAGGCGTGCCGTGTCGATTTCGTGGCCAACAATCTGATCATGTACGTCTACTTGAAGCTCAAGCGCGAGACGGTGTTCATGCCGCGCCGCGGGCGTGGCCGGCACTGCCGCGAGGACAACTTCAGCATCAAGACAGGGCGGCTGACGCAACGCCAGGCGGATCGGGTCTATTCGGGCTTCGCCGACTTCATCGAGCGTGAGCAGCCGCGCCACGGCTGGGAGCTCTACATCCTCCCCAGCGGTCGGCTGGCGTCGCAGTCGGCACTGGCGGCTCACGCCCGGGCCCAGGGGATCGATGTGCTCTATACGGGCTACGGCAATATCGGCAACAAGACCTTCGCCGATCCCCAGGGCACCGACATGCAGTCCTATCTCTACGCCCATGTGGAGCTGCTCGACGGCTATGCGGTCGACCTCGACGCCTTCCGCCGCTGGAAGCGTGACTACACCCAGGCGCGCATGCAGAAGCACGTGATCGGGCAGGCGCGCAAGCTGGATCTGAAGACGGTGCTGCAGAAGTGCGTGCAGGTGGCTGGCTGCCGGCTCGAGGCACTGCTCGGGCTCGCTGGCGAAAACGCCTATGGCCTCTCGGAGCTGGCCAAGCTGCGCAAGGCCGATGACGTCGCGCTCGACACCATGGATTGGCAGACGCCCTATCTGTTCTTTCCGATGCAGGTGAGCACCGATGCCCAGATCATTCTCAATTACCCCCAGGGCAGCGTGATCGACGGGCTCAAGCGGGCGATCCAGATCGCGGCGGAGAGGGGGCTTGCGCTGGTGATCAAGCCGCATCCGGCGGAGATCAATCAGGCGATCCCGGCGGTTCTGGCCAGGCTGCGCCGAGAGCACGGCTTCAGGATCGTCAACGAGAACACCTTCCGGCTGCTCGAGGGGGCCGAGTCGGTGGTGACGATCAACTCCACCGTGGGGCTCGAAGCCAAACTTCTCGACAAGCCGGTCACCTTTCTCGGCAACACCTTTTATGCGCGTTTCGACGAGCGCCGCCTGGCAGCTTATGTCGACCATTACCTAGTGAACGAAGACTATTTTCGGGATACTCCGTTCAGCGAGGCGAACTTCGCCAAGCTGATGGAAAGAGCCAGATTGCCCATTTTGGATCGAAGCGAGGTAGCTTGATGAAATCCGTACCCATTGCCGGTCTGACGGTTGCGAACGATGCCCCTTTCACGCTGTTCGGTGGCATCAACGTGCTCGAGGACAGGGAGAGTACGTTGAAGGCGTGCGAGACCTATGTCGAGGTCACGCGCAAGCTGGGCATCCCCTATGTGTTCAAGGCCAGCTTCGACAAGGCCAACCGCTCCTCGATCCACTCCTTCCGCGGTGTCGGTCTGGACGAAGGGCTGGAGATCTTCGCCGCGGTCAAGCGCGAGTTCGGCGTGCCGGTGATCACCGACGTGCATGAAGTCGCCCAGGCGGCACCGGTGGCCGAGGTCGCCGATATCATCCAGCTGCCGGCGTTCCTCGCCCGCCAGACCGATCTGGTGGTGGCGATGGCGCGTACCGGCCGCCCGATCAACGTCAAAAAGCCGCAGTTCCTGAGTCCGGCGCAGATGAAGAACATCGTCGACAAGTGTGCCGAGGCGGGCAACCAGCAGATCGTGCTGTGCGAGCGCGGCAGTTGCTTCGGCTACGACAACCTGGTGGTCGATATGCTCGGCTTCCGCGAGATGATGGACGCCAGCGGCAATGCCCCGGTGATCTTCGATGTCACCCACAGTCTGCAGCGCCGCGATCCCGCCAGTGAGGCCTCCGGCGGACGCCGGCGCCAGGCACTGGAACTCGCTCGCGCCGGCATGGCCGTGGGACTGGCGGGGCTGTTCCTGGAAGGGCACCCGGACCCGGATCGTGCCCGCTGCGACGGTCCCAGTGCGCTGCCGCTGGACAAGCTCGAGCCGTTCTTGGCCCAGATCAAGGCGCTCGATGATCTGGTCAAGGGGTTCCCCACGCTGGAGATCCGCTGATGGCCGCCGGTGTCCACGCCGATTCCCGCGGTGGCATCGAGCTGATGCTGTTCGACGTCGATGGCGTGCTCACCGACGGTACGCTGTTGATCGGCCCCGAGGGCGAGGCGCTCAAGCCTTTCAACGTCCGCGACGGCGTGGCGGTGGGGCTGCTGCGCCAGCATGGAATCAAGAGCGGGGTGCTCTCGGCCAAGTCGAGCCAGCCGCTGCTCACCCGGGCTACCCAGCTGGGGATGGATGTGATCAAGCTCGGCTTCAGCCGCAAGCTGGAAGCGATCGCCCAGATCAGCGCCGAGTGGCAGATTCCGCCGGCGCGTATCGGCTTCGCCGGTGACGACATCATCGATATTCCGGTGATGCGCCGGGTGGGGGTCGCCTATGCCCCGGCCGACGCCCATCCGCTGGTGCGCGAGGCCGCGACTCACGTGACCGCCAGCCTTGGCGGCCGCGGCGTGGCGCGCGAGATCGCCGAGGATCTGCTCTCGGCCCGCGGCCTGACCCTGGCCGAGATGTACGCCCATCTGCTCGAGGACGATGACGCCCTGGGGGATCTGGTCCAGTAGTCATTCGGCCACGCAGGGCACCTACTTACCCCATTGACCCCGTGTATCCCTTGGCGCCAGGCGCCAACGGGTGCCGAGGGGGCCGCCGCCATCGCCCGATGGCGGCGGTATCGCTGAGGCAATGCTGAGGTTTTCACTCGGCATGGCCACCAGAACGGCAGGGCGACGCCCCTGCACTAGTGACTTGATACGTTCGCGCTGATTCAGCGCTATCCGGCACTCATCCAGCCCTATCCCGCGCTACACCAGCAGATGCCTGCGCCGCCGGTGCGGCTTGCCTTGCCCGATGTCGGGTCGGGCACGTCGTCGCGCGGCCGGCCATCGCTGTCGCGGGCCATCAAAACGGTCATGCAGTCGGTCATGAGACACATGGAGGTCCCTATGAATCTGACCTATCTCGATACCGCCCGGCAGGTCTTCGCCAAGGAAGCCGAATCCCTGCTCGAAGTCTCCCGCAAGCTCGACAACGACCTGATCGCCGCGGTCGACGCCATCCTGCGTACCCCGGGGCGGGTGGTGGTGTGTGGCATGGGCAAGTCCGGCATCGTCGGGCGCAAGATCGCCGCCACGCTGGCGAGTACCGGCACGCCGAGCTTCTTCATGCACCCGGGGGAGGCCTACCACGGCGACCTGGGCATGGTCACCGAGCACGACGTCTTCCTTGCCATCTCCAACTCCGGCGAGACCGAGGAGGTGGTCAAGCTGATCCCTTTCCTCAAGGACAACGGCAACTACCTGGTGGGGCTGACCGGCAGCCCGGGTTCGACCCTGGCGCAGGCGGCGCACAGCCATCTCGACATCGGCGTGCTGGAGGAGGCGTGCCCGCTGCAGCTGGCGCCGACCTCTTCGACCACGGCCACGCTGGCGATGGGCGATGCGCTGGCGGTGACACTGATGAAGGCGCGCGATTTTCAGCCAGAGAACTTCGCTCGCTTCCACCCCGGCGGCTCGCTAGGGCGGCGTCTGCTGAGCCGGGTCGAGCATGAGATGCGCAGCGACAACCTGCCGCTGGTCGAGGCCGACGCCCAGGTGCTCGACGTGATCCAGGCGATGTCCCGGGGCCAGCTCGGCATGGCCGTGGTTCGCCATGGCGAGCGCTGGGGAATCATCACCGATGGTGATCTACGCCGCGCGATCGAGAAGTACGGCGAGCGTGTGTTCACGCGCCGGGCGTTCGATTTCATGACGCCCCAGGCCTCGCGGATCGCGCCCACCGCCCGGGTGGAGGATGCGCTGGCGCTGATGGATAGCAAGCAGATCGGCGCACTGCTGGTGTTCGACAACGAGCGCCTGGTCGGCGTTTTCAAGAAATGAGGGACGCGGGGATGCAGGGCAAGGGAGTGCAAGGCAAGGAAGTGCAGGGCAGGAAAAAAGGCGCCTGCATGAGCGACAACACCGTCTGGCATGCCCATCGCGTGGATCGGTCGCAGCGCGAGGCGCTCAACGCCCAGCGCGCCTGCCTGCTCTGGTTCACCGGACTGAGCGGCTCCGGCAAGTCGACCATCGCCGGGCTGGTCGAGGAGCGGCTGCACCAACTCGGCAAGCTGACCTACCTGCTCGACGGCGACAACGTGCGCCAGGGGCTGAACGGCGATCTCGGCTTCTCCGATGCCGATCGGGTCGAGAACGTGCGGCGCATCGGCGAGGTGTCGGGGCTGTTCGTGGATGCCGGGGTGATCACGCTGTCGGCGTTCATCTCGCCGTTTCGCAGCGAGCGGGGTGCGGTACGCCAGCGCCTGGCGGCGGGGGACTTCATCGAGGTGTTCGTCGATGCCCCGCTCGCGACCTGCGAGGCGCGGGACCCCAAGGGGCTCTATCGGCGCGCGCGGGACGGCGAGATCGCTGACTTCACCGGCATCGACTCGCCCTATGAGGCGCCTCAGGCGCCCGAAGTGCATCTGCACAACGATGGCAGCCGCTCGCCGGCTGTGATGGCGCAGCAGGTGGTCGACTATCTCGCGCGTCGGCGCTGCGTATGACGCGGATAACGGTCACAGCTGCGCTCGGTGAGGCAAGCGGGTTCGTGGAGACTCACGCGTTCAGGGTGAACCACGCGTTCAAGGGAGAACCAAAATGAAAAGCCTGAATCCGGTCCGGCGCCTGGCGCCGCTGATGGATGTGATGGCCATAGTGCTGGCAGGCGTGCTGGCCAGCGAGGTGCGTTTCGCCACCGCGCGGCTCGACAGCGGCAACGCGCTGGTGCTGGTGCTGGTGGCACTGGCGGTGGTGCTGATCAATCTGTTCGGCGGCGGCTACAGCAAGTGGCGGTCGACCCGGCTGCGCAGTCGTGTCTATCGGCTGCTGTGGGTATGGGTGGCGGTGTTCGCGGTGATCGCCAGCCTGCTCTATCTGTTCAAGCTCTCCGACAGCGTGTCGCGGCAGTGGCTGGTGTTCACCTTCCTGCTGTCGTTCTGCCTGGTGTGCGCCTCGCGGGCGCTGTTGATGATGCTGACGCTCTACCACAACGCCAGCGCCAAGAACCGGCGCAGGGTGTTTCTGGTCGGCCCCGAGGAGAACCTGCTCGACGTGGCACGCTCGCTGCGTCGCCACCGCGAGCAGGGCTATGCGCTCGCCGGCATCTGCCGTGCGCGGGTGCTGCGCAGCCAGAAGACGCCGCGCCACCTGGCCCAGCGGGTCGAGAGGTCGGGCGCCGACGAGGTGTGGATCTGCCTGCCCGTCTCCGAAGGCGCCCACGTCAGGGCGATCATGTACAACCTGCGCCATCTGCCGCTGGAGATTCGCTTCATCCCGCACTTCGCCGATATTCCGCTGCTCAACCATCGGGTCAGCCAGGTCGCCGGCAACCACGCCTTCGATCTCAGTGTCAGCCCCATCGCCGGCAGCGCGCAGTGGGCCAAACGGCTGGAGGACATCGTGATCGGTGGCTTGATTCTGCTGTTGATTGCGCCGGTGTGCCTGGCCTGTGCGCTGGCGGTGAAACTGTCGTCGCCGGGGCCGGTGCTGTTCAAGCAGCTGCGCACCGGGGCCAATGGCCACGATGTCCAGGTCTACAAGTTCCGCTCGATGAAGGTGCACCAGGAGTCCGCCGGCCAGATCTCCCAGGCGACCCGGCGCGATCCGCGTATCACCCGGGTCGGCGCCTTTCTGCGCCGTACCTCGCTGGATGAGTTGCCCCAGTTCATCAATGTGCTGCAGGGGCGTATGTCGATCGTCGGCCCGCGCCCGCACGCCCTGGCACACAACGACTACTACAAGGATCTGGTCGAGTCCTACATGCAGCGGCACATGGTCAAGCCGGGCATCACCGGCTGGGCCCAGGTGTGCGGCTATCGTGGCGAGACCGACACCCTGGACAAGATGCAGCGCCGGGTCGAGCACGACCTCTGGTACATCAACAACTGGTCGCTGCTGCTCGACCTCAAGATCATCTTCCTCACCGTATTCAAGGGCTTCACCGGTCAGAACGCCTACTGACCCTGAGCTTCTGACCCCTCATCCGTTACGTTCGAAGGAGCTGAACGTTGGCTAGACACTCAAGCTCAAGCTACCTGTACGAGATTCAGGGCTTGCGCGCGGTGGCGGCGCTCATGGTCGCCGTCTATCACATCTGGATCCAGAAGGTCTCCGGCGGCGTCGACGTATTCTTCGTCGTCGCCGGCTTCTTCATCGTCGGTTCGCTGACCCGCGGCGGGCCGCCGACGCTGGGCGGGCTGTCCGACTACTACGCCAAGACCCTGCGCCGGGTGGTGCCGAGTGCGGCGGTGGTGATCGTGACCACGGTGGCACTGTCGCTGTGGCTGATGCCGGATTCGATGTGGCGCAATCAGATCAAGCATGCCCTGGCCTCGACGCTGTTTCTCGAGAACTGGGCGCTGGCTTTCACGGCCACCGACTATCTGCAGCAGGGCTCGCCACCGTCGCCGTTCCAGCAGCTGTGGGCGCTGGCGGTTCAGGTGCAGTTCTACTGCCTGTTCCCGCTGCTGCTGTGGGCGGCGGGCCGCGTCGGCCGGCGCGATGAGCGGGGCTATCGGTACCGGGTGATCGCCGCGCTGGTGCTGGTCGGTCTGCTGTCGCTGGGTTACAGCCTCTACATGACCGCGCGCAATCAGCCCTGGGCCTACTTCGACAGCGGTACGCGGGCCTGGGAGTTCGCTATCGGGGGCTTGCTCGCCTTTGCGGTGACGCGGCTTGCGCTGTCGCCCCTGGCGGCCAAGCTGCTCGGCTGGGTGTCACTGGTGGTCCTGCTCACCTTCGCGCTGTTTCTCGAAGTGTCGTCGTCGTTCCCCGGGGCGGTAGCGCTGATACCGGTGCTGGCGGCCTGCGGCATCATCGTCGCGGCGCGCAATCACTGTGATATCTGGCTGCTCAACAACCGTGGCGTGGTGTGGTTCGGCGATCTCTCGTTCGCTTTCTATCTGTGGCACTGGCCGCTGCTCTCCTGCTACCGCTATGCCACCGGCGGTTTCGATGTCGGGCTGCTGCCGGGGCTGGCGATCATCGCAACCGCCGCGCTGCTGGCCGGCGTGACCACCTGGGGCTTCGAGAATCCGGTGCGCCGCTCGGCGTGGCTGTCGAAGCACAGGCTCGCCGCCTACGCGAGCTGTGCCGCGCTGCTGGCGCTGCCGCTGGCGGCGCTGAGTGGCTGGTATCATGACTATCAGGGGCGCCGCGCCAGCGCCGAGGCGTCCCTCGATCAGTTCCTGCGCAACGCTCGACCGGCGGACGCGGCGGTCTATCCGCCGACCCTGATCGCGAGCATGGATCTGCCGCCGTCGTCCCGGGATGGTTGCCATCAAACGGCGACGGATGCCGCGCTGGTGGAGTGCAGCTACGGTGACCCGGATGCCGACAAGACGGTGGTGCTGGCAGGCGGCTCCCATGCCCAGCAGTGGCTGGCGGCGCTGGAGCAGGTGGCGGTGCGAGAGCGCTTTCGTCTGGTCACCCTGACCAAGGGCGGCTGCATGCTCTCCCTCGACGCCGATGCCGACTACATGGATTACCCCTCCTGCCACGCCTGGAACGAGCGGGTGATCGCACGCATTCGACAGATCGCCCCGGACTATGTCTTCACCAACTCGACCCGTGGCCAGGGCGCGGCGGAGCATGTGCCCGAGGGCTATCTGGCGGCGTGGCGGGCACTGGCCGAGGGCGACGTGCGGGTGCTGGCGCTGCGCGACAACCCCTGGTTCGGTTTCGACGTGCCCGAGTGCGTCGATCTGCATCAGGACGCCGCGGACGCCTGCGCCAAACCGCGGGATGCGCTGCTCAGCCGGCGCTCGCCCACCGCCGACTATCACTTGGACAACGTCTATTTCGCGGATATCAGTGATCTGTTCTGCGATGACCAGGTATGTCGGCCGCTGCAGGGGCAGGTGCTGCTCTATCGCGACGACCATCACATCACCAATACCTTTTCGCAGCTGGCTGCGCCGCGTATCGCCCGCACCCTCGAGCAGGCAGAGTTAGCATTCGCCGCGAAAGAGGCGGGGCACTGGGTCGCCAGCGCCCCCGGGGGCAGTGGGCGGGTCACCCTGCAGGAGGGGTCATGAGTCTGACACGCCGTCAATTCATCAGCGCTGCCCTGGCCATGGCCGCAACCGCCGCGCTGCCTGTGCTTTCTTCACCCGCACGCACGCCGCAGGGTGGGCGTGCGGCGCGTCCGGCCGCTGGCGGCTTGCGTATCGTGGGGGATGCCAACCGGGTGATGCTCGGCTGACGCTCTGAGGCGTGTCCACGCGCTCCCCCTTGCCGGGGTCCGCCATACGCTTCTCCTCGAAGCAAGACGCCCGCCGAATTCGGCGGGCGTCCTGCGTGTCTGTCGGTGTGACTGCGGTCGCCGGCGTCAGTCGCCGGCGTGAGCCACTTCGAGGCCGAAGCGGAGGGCGGCGTAGCGCTGGGTGCCACCCTCGTTCAGCGCCTTCACCTCCACCGGGGTGAAGTCGAGGGTGCGGTTGTCGCCAGCATCGAGCTGTAGCGCGTCGCCACCCGACTGGCGGTTGAGGGCGAGATCGATGATGTCGCTGTGGGCCGGGATCAGGTTGCGAGCGAGGCGGAAGGCGTGGCCTGGGCGGCGCCCGGACTGACGCGCATCGCAGATGGCGATCGCGGTCTCGACTCCGGGGACGTCGATGCGCAGATCGTCGACATCGAAGATCGCGGTACCGGCATAGGCGCGCAGCTGGCCCAGCAGCGGCACCACGCCGGCTGGCTGCGGCACCCGTGAGACGATCTCGCCGCCTCTCCAGTAGCCGTAGTCGTCGCGGTTGGTGCCCAGGGCCACCAGCACGTCGCCATCCCGGGCAGGGCGGGTGAAGGTGAAGCGGCAATCCTTGAGGTAGGGCGACTGGGCGTTGCTGTGGCCGCGCAGGTCCATGACCACGTCATGGTGGCTGATGTTGCGATAGGTGACGTCGGCCCAGGAGTCGATGATCACTGCGCCGAAGCCTTGGCCCTCATAGACGAAGGCGCCGGTATCCAGGGTCACGTCCTGACTGAAATCCGGGTCCTCGAATCCGGCCAGACGGCGGAACAGAGTGCGACCCAGCCCGGGGCCGAATTTGGGTTCCGCGAGCCGCTCATGCAGGGTCGCGGCGCTGGCGCTCTGGCGGGCGACGAAGTTCTTGATCACGTTGCCGCGGGTGGCATAGAAGATCGAGATGCCGAAATTGGCCGCGTTCTCGGCATAGAGGCCGTCGAACAGACAGTAGGTGCAGCCCTCGAGATCGAAGGCAGTGTCGCTCACCTCCTTGGCGCTGCAGCCATAGACCTTGACGTTGTGGGCGTTGTTGAAATAGATCGCGCCATTGGTCCAGCGGCAGTGGACGTCCTGGATGAAGCCGTCGCGCAGGCGCCGCATCCATCGGAGCTCGCCGCCCTTGCCCGGGCGTGCCGAGCCCCCCCAGCCGGAGACGTTGCAGTAGTCCATGTGCACATGGGAGATGCTGAAGTCGCGCACGAAGTTGAGGCGCACGGCCCCGGCGCGCCTGCTGTCGCCGGGGCTGAGGGTGTAGCGACCGGCGCCGCCGGAGAGGTCGCTGATGCGGATGCGCTCGCTCAGGTCGTCGGGCACCTCGGGATTGAAACCGGCAGTCACCGCGTTGTCGCTTTCCGGGTCCTCCTCCCGTGTGGAATAGCGTCCGTTGAGCTCCAGCTCGTGGAATACCTTCAGCCCGCCGCAGCGCACGTGATGGATATCGCGATAGAGCACGTCGCGGACGCAGATCAGGGTCACTGCGCTGCGGCAGAAGTCGCGTGCCTCCAGGGTGAGGCCGCTGATCTGGATATCGTGGCTGAAGGCGGCTTCCAGATCCCCGTGTGGCCGACCCTCGGCCCAGGCGGCGATCACGTGGGGCTCGCGCAGCAGGAACAGGCCGTCGCGGAAACCGCTGGCCACGTAGTCGCTGACCAGGCGGCTGTTGGCGCGCGCTCCGGCGCCGACCAGACGAGTGCCCGAGCGCAGCGCGATACGCAGCTTGCCCAGATAGAGCGCGCAGCCCTGGGGCAGATCGGGCAGGTACTTGGTGCGGTAGGGGGTCTTGTCCAGGGTCTCCTGGAACCAGGCCGACTCGTCGCTGCCGCTGCCATCGACATAGTCGGCGCGAAAGCCCACCTTGAGTAGATCGATGTCGTCGCCGGGCTGGACATAGGCGGCGCCATCGGCGGCCCACAGGGTGAAACGGTGGAAGTCGTCGCGGTGTGGGTGGGCGCTGGGCAGCCACGCCATCTGATTGGCCTGCGCGGGGTCGTCGAGCGCGGCGACGCGCTGCAGCTGGATATCCAGTTCGAAGGGGCGATCGCGATAGAAGCTGCGGCAGACCAGCCAGCAGCCGTCGGCAACCCGGGCGCCGGGCCAGTCGCGCAGCGTATCCACACTGTCGACCACCACCAGACGCTGGTCGAGGGCCTGGGCCAGCGGCTGGGTGCCCGAGGCCGAGTGGATCTCGCCCTGATCGAAGAACTGGGCGTGCAGGTGCTGGCGCCGGGTGCCGTCATCCACCTCCACCACATAGTGGCCGTTGGGGGCGGCGAACTGGATGCGGCCGTCCGCATCGGCGTGGAACGGATTGGGCAGCGGCTGGCCGCGGCCATCCTCGAGATCGGCTGCCAGTGTCTCCTTGCCTCGAGGCAGCACGCTGACGGCGGCGCGCGGCAGCGCTTGACCGTCGGCGCGCTGGGCGAAGAAGGTTTTGACTTCCATGGGGCGCACTCTCCGCGTCTTGAACTCGCCGAGCATTATCCGCAACTCACCGCCCGCGCTCTTTTGCGAGTTGTTGTGGTTTTGTCAGCCAGCGGTGGAGGTGCGTATCCGCCACTGGCAGCGCTCGAGCGCTGCCGGTGGGGGCTCGGAGGGTATCTACCAATTCGCCGAGCGCAGGCATTGGGTAAACGCCCTCTCAGAGGCCGAACAGCTGTACCAAGGGCGGCAGCACGAAGGCGGTGACCAGACCGGAGAGCCCCATGGCCAGGCCGGAGAAGGCGCCGGCGATGGCCCCGTAGGTGGAGAAGCAGTAGGCGGTACCGAAGCCGTGGGCAGCCAGCCCCATGGAGAAGCCGCGAATGGCGGGGTCGGTGATGCGGGTCAGACGCAAGACCCAAGGGCCAATGATGCAGCCGATGACCCCGGTGAGCAGGACCAGACCGGCGGTCAGCGAGGGGATGCCGCCGATCTTCTCGGCGATGCCCATGGCGATCGGCGACGTCACCGACTTGGGCGCCAGCGACAGCACGGTCGCATGGTCGGCGCCCATGACCAGGCTGATACCCACCGCCGAAACCACCGCGGTGGCGACGCCGGCGAGGGTGCCGGCAATCACCGGCCACAGCAGACGGCGTACGCGCTCGCGCTGGTCGAACAGGGGAATCGCCAGCGCCACGGTGGCCGGACCGAGCAGGAAGTGCAGAAACTGCGCGCCGGCGAAGTAGGTGGGGTAGTCGGTATGGGTGAGTAGCAGAAAGGCGATCAGCATGGCGATCGACAGGATCACCGGGTGCAGCAGCGGCGTGCCGCCGGCCCAGCGGTTGATGCGGCTGGCGATGACGAAGGCGATCAGGGTGGCGAACAGATGCAACAGCGGGCTGGCGGCGAGATAGACCCACACCTGGCCGAAAGGCAGCGAGCTCATGCGTCCTCCTCCTGCGCTTTGCCGCCGCGGTGGGCGAGACGCTGCATCACCTGGCTGGTCACCCACAGGGTCACCGCCGCCGACAGCACCAGCGTCACCAGCAGGACCCAGAATTCGCGCTGGATCAGCCCGACGTGTTCGATCAGTCCGACGCCGGCGGGCACGAACAGCAGGGTGAGATACTTGAGCAGACCTTCGCCCATGCTGCGCAGGCTGGGTGGGACGCTGCCGCGAATGACGAGACCGACGAGCAGGATGAGCATGCCGATGACTGGGCCGGGAATCGGCAGCGACAGTGCCAGGCTCAGCACCTCGCCGAGAAATTGACAGCCGAGCAGAATGCTCATGCCGATGATCAGGGACATGGTGACCTCTTGCGCGCGTGGAGGGGTGACAGGCGGGGCGCCCAGCAAGGGGGTCATTGTACGTCGATTGTGGCGGTGACCAAGCGTGTCCCGCCGCTGCCCCGCAAGCGATTGATAAAAAAGATGAAAGAAGCGCTTTTCATTTCCACAAACGCAAGGTAGTATACGCAGCGTTTCGCAGGGTAGCCCAAGGGCAAGCCCGGGCGGAGCCGGAGCGTGGCGCAGCTTGGTAGCGCGCTGCAATGGGGTTGCAGAGGTCGCAGGTTCGAATCCTGTCGCTCCGACCAAATCGAGAAAATGGCCAATCGGATTCGCTTCGATTGGCCATTTTTTTATGTCCTGATTTTCTACTCCGACTGTTCATCGACGTTTCGGCATGGGTCGGCCACGTGCCACATCCCGCACCCCCGTACGCCTCGGTCTATCAACAGATTTCCACGCTCCACCTGCCGTGCCGGCCGCCGCTGAGGGTGCGGCGCGTGCGGTGGTCTAATATCATGCTTGCATGTCGCGGCCGTCCTTGGATCGGCTGCCCACCCGCTGCGCGGCGACGGCGGTAGCGCCGCCGGTGACCTAGGATGACCCCATGAGCGCTTCTTTCTATCCCTCGCTCGACGCCTTGGCGTCGCTCTGCAGGCGCGCCGGCGAGGCGATCCTGAGCGTCGCCGGCGACAGCCTGGAGACGCGCTTGAAGACCGACGCCAGCCCGGTGACCGCGGCCGATCTCGCCGCCCACCGGGTATTGGTGACGGGGCTGCCGACGCTGGGCGATGCACGCTTGCCGGTGCTCTCCGAGGAGGCGGCTGCTACCCCTTGGGAGACGCGGCGGCACTGGTCGCGCTACTGGTTGATCGATCCGCTGGATGGCACCAAGGAGTTCATTCGTGGCTCCGACGAGTACAGTGTCAATATCGCGCTGATTCACGAGCAGCGGGCGGTGCTGGGCGTGATCGCCAAACCCGGTAGTGGCGAGGTGTGGGCCGGCAGCGGCGAGTCGGGTGCCTGGTATCAGGCGGCCGGCGGGGCGGCCTGGACCCGACTCGGCTGCACGTCGCGTACGCCTCCGCGGGTGATGGTGAGCCGCCATCACTGCGACGCGCGCACCCAGGCGTTCCTCGAGCGGCTGCCCGGCGCACGGGTGGAAGCTCTCGGCAGCTCGCTCAAGTGCTGTCGCATCGCCGCCGGCGAGGCGGATCTCTATCCGCGCTTCGGCCCGACCAGCGAGTGGGATACCGCGGCGGCGCAGGCGATCTTGGAGGGCGCGGGTGGGGCGCTGGTCGACCCGCGTGACTGGCAGCCGCTGCGCTACAACACCAAGGCGTCGTTGCTCAACCCGGATTTCGTCGCCTGTGCCGACCTCCAGGGAGCCTGGCGGATGGCGTGGCAGTAGGCGCCGTGAGCGTGGCGACGCCAGCGAAGACAACCGATCGGTTCAGGAGAGTGTCATGTCTGCATGGGAAGTGAGCGCGCTGCTGCTGGTGGCGCTGGCAGTGGTGGTGGGGCTGGCCCTCTACGCCCGCCGGCTGTGGCGCGAGGTGCGGCGACGCGAGGCGTTTCGCCGCGATGAGATCGCGCGTGCCAATCGCAACTGTATCGATAGCCTGGCGGCAATTTCGCAGGCGATGCTCGAGCGTCAGGTGGATCTGGTCGAGGGCGCCCTGCGCTGCAAGGTACTGCTGGACATCGTCGATCACCAGCTGGTGACCCATGAGCGCTTCAAGGTGATCGCCGAGGTCCAGGCGCAGGCGGCGCATCTGCGCACACACGCAGCGCGGAGCGAGTTGACCCCGCGCCAGCGCCATCGCGAGGACCTTGCCCGGGTGGCGATCGCCGAGCAGTACGAAGGGCGACTGGATGACGCTGCCCGGGCTTTGCAGACGCTGTGTGCCGAGTGGCCCGACAAGGGGGCGACAATCACGCAAACGGCGTGAACTTTTCGTCGCCACGCTTTGCCAATCTCGCAAATGATGCTAAAAAAGAACAGTGTTTCCGACGCGGGTTTGCATACCGGCAAGGAATCGACAATGCTGTTACGGAGCTGCAAAGAAAAAAGGGACAATGGGAACATTGACCGCTACTCGACTCGATGGGTTTCCATCGCGAGAGATTTCTTTGTCGTTGAGGGAGGGGAATGACTTTCTCCCAACGAATTCGGCTTCTATACTCGAAGCCGCTGGGTAACGCCCGTTACGACTAGCGCTGTGTTAAGAAGGAGTCTTACATGAAAAAATCAACGACTGGCCTGCTGCTGGGCTCTGCTCTGGTAGTCGGTCTTTCTGGTTGTGCCAGTTCTGGCATGGAGTCCACCGGTAGCTCTTCCGATCAGGCGTGGTACAACTCGCCGTTCGTATGCGGCATCGCTGGCGGTCTGATCGGCGGTGGTCTGGGCTATGCAACCAGCGGTAGTTCCGACGAAGACACTGGCGCAGCCGTGGGCGGCGTTGCCGGCGCGACTGCTGGTGCTCTGCTGTGTGCCGACTACTCCTCCAACGTCGTCGACAGCGACGGTGATGGCGTGCCGGACGATCGCGACCAGTGCCCGAACACCCCGGCTGGTGTCGCGGTTGATGCGGTAGGTTGCCCGCTCGACACCGACGGTGACGGCGTACCGGACTACATGGACCAGTGCCCGGGTACCCCGGCTGGCGTCGAAGTCAACGCCCAGGGCTGCCCGCTGGATTCCGACGGTGACGGCGTGCCGGACTACCAGGACCAGTGCCCGAACACCCCGGCCGGCGCCAAGGTCAACTCTCTGGGTTGTGAAGAGAGCGTGATCCTGCGTGACGTCAACTTCAAGTTCGATTCCGCTGAGCTCACGCCGAAGGCCGAGTCGATCCTGAACGGCATCTCCGACAAGCTGATGGCCAGCTCCAACACCAACGCCCAGCTGCGTATCCGTCTCGACGGCTACACTGACTCCGTGGGTCCGGCTGACTACAACCAGAAGCTGTCCCAGCGTCGCGCTGACTCCGTCAAGGCGTACCTGGTCAACAAGGGCTTCAATGCTGACAACATCATGACCTACGGTCACGGTGAGAGCGATCCGATCGCCAGCAACGACACCGCTGAAGGTCGTGCCCAGAACCGTCGCGTCGAACTGGACGAGTGGAAGTAAGCTCGCACTAGAACGATGTGATCAAGAGGGCGCCTTCGGGCGCCCTCTGTCGTTGTGGGGCGGTTGTGACGCTCCCTGCGGCTATCGCTCCCACCGTACCTGCCTCGGACGATAGCGTAATCGATGGCATCGCTCCCCCGGCGCTGCTACGCTAGTGCCCCCAAACTCGCCACACGGCGATATCGTCAAGTCGACGCCTGTTTCCGCCGAGCATCGGCCTGCCCGTATGCGGGCTGATCGTGGATAACGGCGTCACCGTATCGAACCGTTCACGTGGTCCTTGGTGTGGACCACCACTGAACATAAGGATGTCTTCATGCCTATTGTCACGCTGCCCGACGGCAGCCAGAGAACCTTCGAGAACCCCTTGAGCATCATGGCGCTGGCCGAGTCCATCGGGCCGGGTCTGGCCAAGGCGTGTATCGCCGGCAAGATCGATGGTGTCGAGGTCGATGCTGCGGATCTGATCGAACACGATGCCGAGGTCGCCATCATCACCGCGCGCGATCCGGAGGGGGTGGCTATCATACGCCACTCCTGCGCCCACCTGATGGGGCATGCGATCAAGCAGCTCTATCCGGCAGCCAAGATGGCGATCGGGCCGGTCATCGAAGACGGCTTCTATTACGACATCGATTTTGGCGAGTCGATCTCGTCGGAGGATCTGGAGCAGATCGAGTCGCGCATGAAGGCGCTGATCGACCAGGATTACGACGTCGTGCGCGAGTACGTCGACAAGGCTCAGGCGCTGGCGACCTTCGTCTCCCGCGATGAGCCCTACAAGCAGGAGATCGTCGAGGGTATTCCCGATGGCGAGACGATTCGTCTCTACCATCACCAGGAGTACATCGACATGTGCCGGGGGCCTCACGTGCCCAATACGCGGCACCTCAAGGCGTTCAAGCTGACCAAGCTGGCCGGCGCCTACTGGCGGGGAGACTCCGCCAATCCCATGCTGACCCGTATCTACGGCACCGCCTGGGCCGACAAGAAAGCGCTCAAGGCCTATCTGCAGCGGCTGGAGGAGGCCGAGAAGCGCGATCACCGCAAGCTGGCGCGGCGCTTCGACTTCTTTCACATGCAGGAAGAGGCGCCCGGCATGGTGTTCTGGCACCCCCGCGGCTGGACCCTGTGGCAGGTTGTCGAGCAGTACATGCGCCAGGTCTATAAAAGCGGCGGCTATCAGGAGATCAAGTGTCCCCAGGTGATGGACGTGTCGCTATGGAAGAAGTCCGGGCACTGGGACAACTACGCCGAGAACATGTTCTTCACCGAGTCGGAGAAGCGCGAATATGCGCTCAAGCCGATGAACTGCCCAGGCCATGTCCAGGTCTTCAACTCGGGGCTGCGCAGCTATCGCGAGCTGCCGATCCGTTACGGCGAGTTCGGTGGCTGCCATCGTAACGAGCCTTCCGGCGCGCTGCACGGTATCATGCGTGTGCGGGCCTTCACCCAGGACGACGGTCACGTCTTTTGTACCCCCGAGCAGATCGAGCCCGAGGTGACCGCCTTCCATCGTCAGGCGCTCCAGGTCTATGCAGACTTCGGCTTCGACGACATTGCAGTGAAGATCGCGTTGCGTCCGGACAAGCGCCTGGGCAGTGACGAGACTTGGGATCGGGCGGAAGGTGCGCTGCGTGCCGCGCTCGCCAACTGTGACGTCGAATGGCAGGAGTTGCCCGGCGAAGGTGCTTTCTATGGTCCCAAGATCGAGTACCATATGAAGGACTGCCTGGGTCGCGAGTGGCAGGTTGGCACCATGCAGGTCGATTTCATGATGCCCGGCCGCCTCGGCGCCCAGTATGTGGCCGAGGATGGCTCGCGCCAGACCCCGGTCATGCTGCACCGTGCCATCGTCGGCTCGATGGAGCGCTTCGTGGGCATCCTGATCGAGCACTATGCCGGTGCCTTGCCGCTGTGGCTGGCGCCGGTCCAGGCGGTGGTGTTGAACATCACCGATGCACAGCGCGAATATGCCGAAAATCTCCTGAAGCGCTTGCGTGAAGCGGGCTTCCGCGTCGAAGCGGACTTGAGGAATGAGAAGATCGGCTTTAAAATTCGCGAACATACGCTGCAGAAGATCCCTTATCTGCTGGTTGTCGGAGATAAGGAAGTCGAATCGGGTGCCGTTGCCGTGCGTACTCGGTCCGGCGAGGATCTGGGCTCCCTGTCGGTAGAGGCGCTGCTGGCGCAGCTCGAGCAGGCAGGCAAGCCGGATCAGCACTGAGCAGCAACGTGAATCGCCAAACGGAGATCTAACGATCAAGCGTAATAATCAGCGCGGGCGTCCTCAGGAAAAGCGCGCGCCCATCAATGACCGTATTCGTGCAGACGAAGTTCGCCTTATCGATGCCGAGGGTGAGCAGGTGGGAGTCGTTCCCATGCAAGAGGCGTTGGAACGTGCCGAGGAAGCCGGTATGGACCTCGTGCAGATTTCCAATGCCGACCCCATCGTCTGCAAGATCATGGACTACGGTAAATTCCTCTTCGAGCAGAAGAAGCAGAAATCCGCTCAGAAGAAGAAGACCAAGCAGATTCAGGTCAAGGAAGTCAAATTCCGGCCTGGCACGGACGAGGGTGACTATCAGGTGAAGCTCAAGAACCTGATACGTTTCCTCGAAGGTGGCGACAAGGGCAAGGTCACGCTCCGCTTCCGCGGTCGCGAGATGGCGCACCAGGACATCGGTCGTCGACTGATGGAACGGATCGCCGGCGATCTCGAGGAGATGGCCACTGTCGAATCCTTCCCCAAGATGGAAGGCCGGCAGATGATCATGATCCTTGCGCCCAAGAAGAAGTGATCCGCGGGCAAGTCGAACGGGGTGTGGCGCCAGTGCCACGCCCGGCCTCGGGTTTTCTAAAGAAATCGGATCGGAGTTTCTACTCATGCCGAAAATCAAGAGCAACAGCGGCGCTGCCAAGCGCTTCAAGAAGACCGCCAATGGCTTCAAGCACAAGCAGTCTTTCCGTAGTCACATCCTGACCAAGAAGTCCACCAAGCGTAAGCGTCAGCTGCGCGGTATGAAGCAGGTTCACGCTGCCGACAAGCAGCTCGTGGCCCGCATGCTGCCGAACCTCTGAGCCCCTTTGGTCGACCTTTTTTAACGTCAGGAGAGTACTATGTCTCGCGTCAAGCGTGGTGTCGTCGCACGTCGTCGTCACAAGAAAATCATGAAGCAGGCCAAGGGCTACTATGGTGCGCGTTCGCGCGTCTTCCGCGTAGCCAAGCAGGCGGTCATCAAAGCCGGTCAGTACGCCTATCGTGACCGTCGTCAGCGCAAGCGTCAGTTCCGCGCGCTGTGGATCACCCGTATCAATGCGGCGGCACGCAACAACGGCATGTCCTACAGCCGTTTCGTCGCCGGCCTCAAGCAGGCGGGTATCGAGATCGACCGCAAGGTGCTGGCCGATCTGGCCGTTCACGAGAAAGCCGCTTTTACGGCGCTCGTCGAGAAAGCCAAGGCTGCATAAGCCGGTCATCCTCGGCCCCTAGCGGGTCGTGGTAGTCACGTGACCGATCCAGGGGAAGGGCAGCCGCTCTTCCCCTGTTTTTTTCCCATACCCTGTTTTTGAGTGCACCGCGGCAGCGACACGCGGTGCGTCACGAGAGACAAGCGGAGCTCGACGGATGGATCATCTTCCTGCCCTGGTCAACGAGGCGAGCGCGGCCATCGCCGCCGCCGAGGACGCCCAGGCTCTGGATCAGGTGCGCGTGCGCTACCTGGGCAAGAAAGGCGAGATCACGGCGCTGTTGAAGGGGCTCGGTCAACTGCCCCCGGAGGAGAGACCGGCTGCCGGCGAGCGCATCAACGAGGCCAAGCAGGCGCTGCAGCAGGAGCTGGAGCAGCGTCGTCAGGCGCTGGAGCAGGCGGCGCTGACGGCGCAGCTGGACGCCGAGCGCATCGACGTCACCCTGCCCGGGCGCGGCGAGACCAATGGTGGCCTGCACCCGGTGACTCAGACGCTGGAGCGTATCGAGGCGCTGTTCCAGCACATCGGATTCGATGTCGCCGTGGGCCCCGAGATCGAGGATGACTTCCATAACTTCGAGGCGCTCAACATCCCGGCCCACCATCCGGCGCGAGGCATGGCGGATACCTTCTACTTCGACGCCACGCGGCTGTTGCGCACCCATACTTCTCCGGTCCAGGTGCGTACCATGCAGGCGCAGGAGCCGCCGATCCGTATCGTCTGTCCGGGTCGGGTCTACCGCAGCGACTCCGATCTGACCCATACGCCGATGTTCCATCAGGTCGAGGGGTTGCTGGTCGACGAAGGGGTCAGCTTCGCCGATCTCAAGGGTACCATCGCCGATTTCCTGCAGGCTTTCTTCGAGCGTGACGATCTGCAGGTCCGCTTCCGGCCCTCCTACTTCCCGTTCACCGAACCCTCCGCCGAGGTCGATATCCAGTGCGTGATGTGCCGCGGCGAGGGTTGCCGGGTCTGCTCCCACAGCGGTTGGCTGGAGGTGATGGGCTGCGGGATGGTGCACCCTGAGGTGTTCCGCCACGCTGGCATCGATGCCAGCCGTTTCACCGGCTTCGCCTTCGGCATGGGGGCGGAGCGTCTGGCGATGCTGCGCTATGGCGTCAACGATCTGCGCCTGTTCTTCGACAACGATCTGCGATTCCTGCGCCAGTTCAACTGAGTTCTTCGCCAGTCAAGGAGTATCAAGATGAAGTTTTCCGAAGCGTGGCTGCGCGAGTGGGTTTCTCCTCAGCTCGATACCCAGGCCCTGGCGGATGCCATCACCATGGCCGGCCTGGAGGTCGATGCGATCGAGCCGGTCGGCGCAGTGTTCGCAGGGGTGGTGGTCGCGGAAGTGGTGGCCAAGGCGCCGCATCCGGACGCCGACAAGCTCAATGTCTGCCAGGTTCAGGATGGCAGCGGCGAGCCGGTTCAGGTGGTGTGCGGTGCGCCCAACGTCGCCGTCGGCCAGAAAGTGCCGTTCGCCCGGGTCGGTGCGGTGCTGCCCGAGGATTTCAAGATCAAGCGCGCCAAGCTGCGCGGCGTCGAGTCCCATGGCATGATCTGCTCCGCCTCCGAACTGGGGCTGGAGGAGGGGCACTCCGAGGGGATCTACGTGCTGCCCTCGAATGCGCCGGTCGGGGCGGACTTTCGTGCCTGGATGACCCTCGACGACAGCACCATCGACGTCGATCTGACCCCCAACCGCGGCGACTGTCTCAGCCTGCGCGGTATTGCCCGTGAAGTCGGCTGCGTCACCGCGACCCGGGTGGTGGAGCCGAACATCGCGCCGGTGGTGGCGCGCAGCAATGCCCAGTTCCCGATCGCGGTGAGCGACGAGGCGGGCTGCCCGCGTTATCTCGGCCGGGTGATCCGCGACGTCGACCTGAGTGCACCGACGCCGCTGTGGATGCGTGAGCGGCTGCGCCGCAGTGGCATCCGCAGCATCGACCCGGCGGTCGATGTCACCAACTACGTGATGCTCGAACTGGGTCAGCCGATGCACGCCTTCGATCTCGACGTGCTCGAAGGGGGCATCGAGGTGCGCCGAGCACACGACGGTGAGCGGCTGACGCTGCTCGACGGCCAGGAGGTCGTGCTGGATGGCTCCACCCTGGTCATCGCCGATCGGGCCAAGGCGCTGGCGATCGCCGGCGTCATGGGGGGCGAGGATAGCGGCGTCGGTGCCAACACCCGCCACCTGTTTCTCGAAGCCGCCTTCTTCGCGCCGCTCGGCGTAGCGGGCAAGGCGCGTCAGTTCGGCCTGCACACCGACGCTTCCCACCGCTTCGAGCGCGGCGTCGATCCGGACATCACACGTCCGGCAATGGAGCGCGCCACTGAGCTGCTGCTGGCGATCGTCGGCGGTACGCCGGGGCCGATCTCCGAGGTGCGCAAGCCGACCCATCTGCCCCAGCGCGGCGATGTCGCGCTGAGTCGCGAGCGCCTCGCCGCCTGCCTCGACGTGCGCCTGCCCGATGAGGAGATCCAGCGTATCTTCCGCGGCCTGGGCATGACCGCATCGGCGCCCGGCGACCGCTGGCGGGTGCAGATTCCGAGCTGGCGCTTCGACATCGCCATCGAGGAGGATCTGATCGAGGAGCTGGCACGCGTCCACGGCTACAACCGGCTGCCCGTGCGGCGGCCTCAGGCGCGGCTGAGTCTGAAATCGGCCGACGAGGCGCTGCAGCCGCTGCGCCGGGTGCGCCGCCACCTGGTCTCGCGTGGCTATCAGGAGGCGGTGACCTACAGCTTCGTCTCCCCCGAGCTGCAGTCGCTGCTGCTGCCGGAAGCGGTGTCGCCGACCCTGGCCAACCCCATCTCCAGCGACATGTCGGTGATGCGTCACAGCCTCTTCCCGGGGCTGCTCAAGGCGCTGATGCACAACCTCAATCGCCAGCAGCAGCGGGTGCGCCTGTTCGAGACCGGCCTGGTGTTCCAAGGCGAACTCGACGCGCTGGTGCAGACGCCGATGATCGGTGGGCTGGTGTGTGGTAGTCGCGACGTGGAGGGCTGGGCCGCGGGGCGTGAGAGCGTCGACTTCTTCGACCTCAAGGGTGATCTCGAGAGCCTGCTGGCGCTGGGCGGCTGCGCCGACGAGTGGCAGTTCGTCGCCGCCAGCCACCCCGCGCTGCACCCGGGGCGCACCGCCCAGCTCTATCGTGGAGGCGAGGCCCAGGGGTGGATCGGGGCGCTGCATCCGTCGATCCGGGCGCAGCTGGGCATCAAGCCGGAGGTCTATCTCTTCGAAGTCGCTCAACAGGCGGTGCTCGAGGGGCGGATCGCGGCCTTCCAGCCGCTGTCGCGCTACCCCGAGGTGCGCCGGGATCTGGCTTTCGTGGTCGATGCCGAAGTGGGCGTGGCACCGCTGCTGGAAGCGATCCGCGCGCGTGCCGGCGAGTGGCTCACCCAGTGGCAGCTGTTCGATGTCTATCAGGGGCAGGGGGTGGCCGAAGGTCACAAGAGCATCGCCCTGGGCTTGACCTGGCAGCATCCTTCGCGCACTCTCAATGACGATGAAATCAATCAGTTAATTGCAGCCGTGGTGGACGAAGCCGAGTCCCGCTTCGGCGCCAGGCTGCGCAGTTGATCTGTCGTCCTGTGCGAAGGAGCGATCATGGGAGCGCTGACCAAGGCTGAACTCGCCGAGCACCTGCACACGGAGCTCGGCTTCTCCAAGCGGGAAGCCAAGTACATGGTGGAGACGTTCTTCGAGGAGATTCGCGGCTGCCTACGCGAGAACGAGCAGGTGAAGCTGTCGGGGTTCGGCAATTTCGACCTGCGGGACAAGCGCGAGCGGCCGGGACGCAATCCGAAGACGGGTGAGGAGATACCGATCTCCGCCCGGCGCGTGGTCACCTTTCGACCCGGGCAGAAGCTGAAGGCCAAGGTCGAGAGCTTCGACGGCGAGCTGCAGGACCCCTGAGCGCGACCCGCACATCCAAGACCGCCTGCCGGCGACCCCGGCAGGCGGTCTTGCGTTGGGCCGGCGCCGGATGAGCCGCCCCGGGCGGGTGTGCTAAGCTCGCGCCCACGGCGGGCGGCGGCCGTTCGCCCGTGCTTTTCACCCACTCTAGACCGAACCCATATGCCCAGACTGAAGATCTACGTAGGAACCGTCTACGGCGGCGCGCTCGATGTCGCCGAGCAAATCTCGCCGCTGTTCGAGCAGGCCGGCTACGAGGTCGCCGTGATCGAGCAGCCGACGCTGGCCGACCTGGTCGACGACCGCCCCGATCTGGCGCTGTTCTGCCTCTCGACCACCGGCAGCGGGGATTTTCCCGGCGATTTCGTGGCTTTCGTGCGTGCCCTCAAGGAGACGCCGCCGACGCTGAACGGGCTGCGCTACGGCCTGATCGCGCTGGGTGACAGCTCCTATGGCGACACCTTTTGCGGCTCGGGCCGGGCACTCGATGAGATCCTGGCCGATCTCGGCGCGCAGCGGCTGGGCGAGCGGCTGGAGATCGATGCCATGGAGACCTTCATGGCGGATGACGCCGCGCTGCCATGGGCCGAGGCGTGGATCGCCGAGCAGGGGCTGGGCGCATGAGTGACAGCCCGACCTCGGCGCGGGCGCTGACCGCGACCCGCTTCAGCACGCTGCTGGGCCTGTGGCTGGTGATGCTGCTCTCGTTGCCGCGCTATTGGCTGCTGGGTGACCAGACCCGTCTGGTCCTGCTGGGCGCCTTCGTGGTGGCGGTGAGCGTGGCGCTGGCGGCGGTCTGGCGGCTGATGTCAGCGGCAGAGCGCGGCCGCTGCCCGCGGGCCATACGCCACCTGCTGACCTGTCTGGTGGTGGCGCTGGTGGTGGTGGCCGCCTGGCATCTGCTGAGCGGAACCGGCGTGGTCTGGGCAATGACGCTCTCCCAGGGCATGGCGCTGGGGCTGGTGCTGCACGTGGTGCTGCGTCTATGGCGGCGCCGCTGAAGGCCGAGTGAGACAGCGCAGGCTCAGCGCTGATACCCAAAAGCCAACGGGCGACGGNNCCGTCGCCCGTTGGCGTTATGGCTCGCTGCCCGCGCGGTGTGCGTCGCGCAGGGCGGACTCAGTGTGGCGCGGCCAGCGTATAGCAGGGCACGTACTCGCTGCCCGGTAGCTTCATGCGCCCTTGGGCCACGAAGGAGGTGAGCAGGGTGTCGAGGCGCTCCATCAGCTCGGGTTCGGCATGCAGACGGAAGGGGCCGTGCTCGGCGATCGCGCGCACCCCCGGCTCCTTGACGTTGCCGGCGACGATGCCGGAAAACGCCCGGCGCAGGTTGGCGGCCAGCTCGTGGCGCGGCTGGTCACGATGCAGCGCCAGGTTCGCCATGGCCTGGTGGGTCGGCTCGAACGTCTGCTGGAAGCTGCGCTCGATGTTGAGACGCCAGTTGAAATAGAAGGCGTCGTTCTGAGTGCGGCGGAACTCGGCGACGTCGTCGATGCCGTGGCGCATCTCGCGGGCTACGCTGACCGGATCGTCGACGATGATGCGGTAGTGGCGACGCACCGACTCGCCCAGGGTATAGCAGAGGAACTCGTCGATGCGCTGGAAGTAGTCACTGGCGCTGGCCGGCCCGGTCAGGATCACCGGGAAGGGAATGTCGCGATTGTCCGGGTGCATCAGGATGCCGAGCAGGTAGAGGATCTCCTCGGCGGTGCCGACCCCGCCGGGGAATACCACGATGCCGTGACCCACGCGCACGAAGGCTTCGAGGCGCTTCTCGATGTCCGGCATGATCACCAGCTCGTTGACGATTGGATTGGGTGACTCCGCGGCGATGATGCCGGGTTCGGAGATGCCCAGGTAGCGACCGCCACGCCGGCGCTGCTTGGCGTGGGCGAGATTGGCGCCTTTCATCGGGCCTTTCATCGCGCCGGGGCCGCAGCCGGTGCAGATGTCGAGTTCGCGCAGCCCTAGGTGGTAACCCACCGCCTTGGTGTAGTCGTACTCCTCGCGGCTGATCGAGTGGCCGCCCCAGCACACCACGAGACTCGGCTCGTGGGCGGTGCGCAGGGCGCTGGCGTTGCGCAGGATGTGGAACACCGCGTTGGTGGCGCCCTCGTTGGTATCGAGGTCGAAGCGAGGGTTGTTCTGGATCTCGTTGTAGACGTAGACGATGTCGCGCAGGACCGAGGAGAGCTGCTCGCGGATACCGCGGATCATGCGGCCGTCGACGAAGGCGCAGGCCGGGGCGTTGGAGAGCTTCAGGCGGATACCACGATCCTGCTGCAGCACCTCGATGTCGAAGTCGTGATACGCCTGCATCACCGCCAGGCCGTCGTCGGTCGGAGTATCGCAATTGAGGATCGCCAGCGCACAGCGCCGCAGCAGGTCGTGGAGACCGCTACTGGAGGTGTCGCGCAGACGGTTGACTTCGGACTGGGAGAGAACCTCGAGGCTTCCTTCGGGGGAGACGATGGTGGAGAGCGTCTCGGGCATGGCCGTTTCCTTGCGCAGAAGTGCCCGCCGGGGCGGGCGACGTGGGGATTATTGGGGGGTACGGTCGATGGCGCTCTGCCACAGCGCGGCGATCTGTGCGCGATCGGCGTCGCTCATCCCGTCCTGGGCGAACGTGCTCTCGAGCCACTGCCAGTAGGTGGCATCGAAATCTTCCGCCACCACATCGGCAGGATCGTAGTCGGCCATCTCCTGGACCAGACCGATCTGCGGAATCATGTAGCCGAGGGCGAACAGGTCGTTCTCCGCGGCGTTCTCTTCCATCTCGAGCAGGGTGCGCTGGACGGCTTGGGCGCGTTGCGCGAAGGGATCTGACATAGGACTCTGAGCTATCCGGAAAAAGGGTCCAGGCATGCTAACACGGGTGCTGATGCGGCGCAGTGACGGCGGCGGCGGTGCGTCTCCGGGTATAAATTGCTATAATCGATGCAAGCCTGAGATAACAATGAAACGTTATCCAGCACCAGTAGAGCGACGTCTTGGCGTCCTTTGACTCCCTTCTGCCCTGCGTGAGTGAACCGCGTTTTTCCATGTTCAACGCCCAGTATTTTCGTACTTTCATGATGCTCGTCGAGACCGGCAGCTTCACCCAGACCGCAGGCAAGCTCGATATGACCCAGCCCGGGGTCAGCCAGCACGTGCGTAAGCTCGAGGAGTACCTCGGGCGCTCGCTGCTCAATCGCCAGGGGCGCAAATTCTCCCTCACCGATGCGGGCCGCCGCGCCTACGACTACGCGGTCAAGCTGTTCGCCGAGCACGAGTACTTCCGCCACTCGCTGGACGACGACTCCCCCGATAGCGGCGAGTGCCGTATCGCCTCTCCGGGCAGTGTGGGGCTGATGTTCTACCCGTTCCTGCTCGGCTATCAGCAGATGCACCCGGGGCTCACGGTCAACTACAGCTTCGCCTTCAATCAAGAGATCGCCGCCGACGTGCTGGCGGGGCGCTATGACGTGGGCATCGTCACCGAGGCGGGCAAGCAGCCGGATCTGCATTTCGAGGCGTGGCATCAGGAGCCGTTATGCCTGGTGGTGCCGGCCGACTTCGCCGGTACTACCTTTGCGGAGCTGCAGGCACTGGGCTTCGTCAACTATACCGATGGCAACACCAACGCCAGCCTGGTGCTGCGCAACAATTTCGGCGGCGAATTTCGCAGCATGACGCACTTTCCGCGCCAGGGATTCACCAATGAGGTGGGGCAAGTGCTGGATGCGGTCGCCCGCGGGCTGGGATTCACCGTGGTCTCGCGACCGGTGCTGGAAACCTCGCCATGGCAGCGCCAGGTCCGCGAGCTGCCGCTGGCGCAGCCGGTCTACGACACGCTCTATCTGGTCACCCGGGGTGACGTCGAGCTGCCCAAGCGTTATCGCCAACTGCTCGAGACCTTCCGCCAGCAGCGACTCAACTCGCTCTACGGCTACAGCGAGCTGCCGTCTCTGGAGGACGCCTGATAGGGAGGGGGTTAGCGAGAAGCGGGTGTCTCGCTAGAAGAGAGGGGGCATAGCCCTACACCGGGTCGATGCGCTCCCCGGACAAGGCAACGGCCGCTCGATGAGCGGCCATTGCTTTTTCACGCGTGGCTCTTATGCATTTGTCACTTTTGCGCGTATCTCAGACGGCGTCGCGGTAGGCATCCATCGGCGGGCAGCTGCAGATCAGGTTGCGGTCGCCGAAGACGTTGTCGACCCGATTGACCGCCGGCCAGTACTTGGCCTCCCGGGATGCCTGGGAGGGGAAGGCGCCGAGTTCGCGGGAGTAGGCGCGTTCCCAGTGGGCTTCAGCCAGGTCGGCCATGGTATGGGGCGCCATCACCAGTGGGTTGTCATCCTTGGGCCAGGTGCCGTTCTCGACCTGGGCGATCTCTTCGCGAATTGCGATCATGGCGTCGCAGAAACGGTCGATCTCATAGCGCGACTCGGACTCGGTCGGCTCGACCATCAGCGTGCCCGCGACCGGGAAGGACATGGTCGGGGCGTGGAAGCCGTAATCCATCAGACGCTTGGCGATATCCTCCTCGCCGATCCCCGACGCCGCCTTGAGCGGACGGATGTCGAGAATGCACTCGTGGGCCACGGTGCCGTTGGCGCCCCGATAGAGCACCGGATAGTGACGCTCGAGCCGCTTGGCGATGTAGTTGGCGTTGAGGATCGCCAGCTCGGTTGCCTCGCGCAGCCCGCGGGCGCCCATCATCTTGATGTAGGCCCAGGAGATCGGCAGGATCGAGGCGCTGCCGAAGGCCGCTGCGGAGACCGCACCGGCAGCCGGGTCGATCGCTTCCTGCGGGGTCACCACGTGGTTGGGCAGATGGCGCGCCAGGTGCGCCTTGACCCCGATCGGGCCCATGCCTGGGCCACCGCCGCCATGGGGGATGCAGAACGTCTTGTGCAGATTGAGGTGCGAGACGTCGCCGCCGTAGTCGCCGGGGCGGCAGAGGCCGACCTGGGCGTTCATGTTGGCGCCATCGATATAGACCTGGCCGCCGTGCTCATGGACGATGCGGCAAGCGTCACGGACGCTCTCCTCGAACACGCCGTGGGTGGAGGGGTAGGTGAGCATGATCGCCGAGAGGCGCTCGCTGTGCTTCTCCGCCTTGGCCTGCAGATCGCTCAGATCGATGTTGCCATCACGGTCACACTCCACCACCACTACCTGCATCTGCGCCATCGCTGCCGAGGCCGGGTTGGTACCATGGGCCGAGCTGGGGATCAGGCAGATATTGCGATGGCCCTCGCCGCTGGCCTGCTGATAGCGGCGAATCGCCACCAGGCCCGCGTATTCGCCCTGGGCCCCCGAGTTCGGCTGCATCGAAATGGCGTCATAGCCGGTGATCTCGACCAGGAAGTCGCTCAGTTCGGTGATCATCTGACGGTAGCCCGCGACCTGCTCGGCGGGCGCGAAGGGGTGGATATTGGCGAATTCGGGCCAGGTGATCGGGATCATCTCGCTGGTGGCGTTGAGCTTCATGGTGCACGAGCCCAGCGGGATCATCGCATGGGTCAGCGACAGGTCACGATTCTCCAGGCGCTTGAGGTAGCGCAGCATCTCTGTCTCGCTGCGGAAGCGCTGGAAGTTGGGATGGGTCAGGAAGTCGCTGTGGCGTGTCAGTGCAGCTGGAATGCCGGTGATCGCGTTGCGCTGGGCCTGGCGGTCGAGTTCGCTCACCGACAGGCCGTGCTCGTCGCCCAGCAGCACGTCGAACAGCGCCGCCAGATCGGCCGCGGTGGTGGTCTCGTTGAGACTCACGCCGACTTCGCCGTCGCTGGGGTAGCGCAGATTGATCTCGCGGGTCAGGGCGCGCCCCTGGATGCGATGGCTGTCGACTCCGCACAGGGTCAGGGTGTCGAACCAGCTGTCGTGCTTGAGCGCGATACCGTGCTGAGCCAGGCCCGTCGCCAGCAGCGAGGTGAGGCGGTGGATGCGCGTGGCGATGGTACGCAGCCCCTCGGCACCGTGATAGGTGGCGTAGAAGCCGGCGATGTTGGCCAGCAGCGCCTGGGCGGTACAGATGTTGGAGGTCGCCTTCTCGCGCCGGATGTGCTGTTCACGGGTCTGCATCGCCATGCGCAGCGCGGGACGGCCACGGCTGTCCTTGGAGACACCGATCACACGACCCGGCAGCGAGCGCTTGAGCGCTTCGCTGGCGGCGAAATAGGCCGCGTGCGGGCCGCCGTAGCCCATCGGGACGCCGAAGCGCTGGGAGTTGCCGAGCACGATGTCGGCGCCCATCTCGCCCGGCGGCTTGAGCAGCACCAGGCTCATGAGGTCGGCGGCGACGCAGGTCATGATCTGGCGTTCGCCGGCGGCCGCGATCAGCGCTTCGAGATCCGCAGGCACTTCACCATCGACCCCGGGGTACTGCAGCAGGGCCCCGAACACCTCCTCGTCGGCCAGACGCGCACGCGGGGCGACGACCAGTTCGAAGCCGAGATAGGCGGCGCGCGTGCGCAGCACGTCGAGGGTCTGCGGCAGCACGTCATCGGCGACGAAGAAGCGCTCGCTCTTGTTTTTCTTGTTGGCACGTCGGCACAGCGCCATCGCCTCGGCGGCGGCGGTCGCCTCGTCGAGCAGCGAGGCGTTGGCGATCGCCATGCCGGTCAGATCCATCACCATCTGCTGGAAGTTGAGCAGACCCTCGAGCCGCCCCTGGGCGATCTCCGGCTGGTACGGCGTGTAGGCGGTGTACCAGCCCGGGTTCTCGAGCACGTTGCGCTGGATCACCGGCGGCAGATGGGTGGGGTAGTAGCCTTGGCCGATATAGCTCTTGAACACCCGATTCTGGCGCGCCAGACCCTTGAGATAGTCGAGCGCCTCCGCTTCCCCTTTGGGGCCATCCAGCGCCAGCTCCCGGTTCAGGCGAATGCCCTGGGGCACTGTCTGCTCGATCAGCGTCGGCAGCGAGGTCATGCCGAGCGTCTTGAGCATCGCGGTGACATCTTCACCGTTCGGGCCGTTGTGGCGCTTGAGGAAATCGTCGTGGTTGGCCAGCTCGGCCAGGGTGCGGGTATCGGTAGGCATGGGGCGTCCAGCGGATCGGCGGTGGGAGAGAGGCCACCCGGCGGGGCGGGTGGCCGCGACTGGGCCTGGGGGCGGATCAGCCGTCCTGATCTTCCTCGGCGGCGACGAGATCGGCGTAGGCCTCGGCGGAGAGCAAGGACTCGAGTTCGGCCTGGTCGGCCAGCTTGAGCTTGAGGATCCAACCATCGCTGTAGGGCGAGTCGTTGACGGTCTCGGGGGCATCCTCGAGCGCTTCGTTGACTTCGAGAATCTCGCCGGCCAGGGGCGCATAGAGATCGGAGGCGGCCTTGACCGACTCGATGACACCGAATTCGTCGCCGGCATCGAGGCTCTTGCCCGGCTCGGGCAGTTCGACGAAGACGACGTCACCCAGCGCTTCCTGGGCGTGGTCGGTGATGCCGACAGTGACGCTGCCGTCGCCGTTATCCAGCACCCATTCGTGGCTATCGGTATAGAGCAGGTTGTTGGGGATATCGCTCATGAGGGTTTCCTATAAGAAACGTGTTTCGGCACAAGAGACTCTGGCGAGCATTATGCATCAATGTTTCGTCAATTGGCATAGGCTCGCGACCGCCACGGCCACGATCGCCGCCGCCACGCCCCTAGGTTGGGGTGAGAACGCGCCGACGTCCAGTGGCAACCGCCCGCTTGATGCGGGAGGCGCGCCACTGGCGGCTCGCGCAGGCCGCGCAGGTGGTGAAGGGGCGGGTGGGAAAGGCCGGAGTCGCGCGGTACGAGCCAGGTTTGGCGCGCCTGGCGGGGGCAAGCCGTGTCCCTGATCGGAGTGCATGTTTCTTATCGGAAACACGAGTGCTTTTCGCGCCAGGCCTTTTCGCATAAGGTTAGCGACATCCTCCGTGTCGTTGCTGCCGCGTCGCCCGATCCGCCATGGGTCTGATTGTGTAAGCGCAGCATAATCCTCTATCGTTGCGAGGTTTTTTCGACACAAGTGCCTAGGCTCTGTCCGAAAACTGCCTGCGTTCGCCGATTTTTCGTACAGACCTTGGGACGTTGCCTCACGGCTCGCCGTCGAGGCACTGGGCAATAACAATCTCAACAGGGGGTTGCCGTGGAACTTCTGACCAATATCTTCGGATCCATCAACGGGGTCGTCTGGGGCCCGTTGATGCTGATACTACTGTTCGGGGTAGGTATCTACCTCCAGCTTGGCCTCAAGCTGCTGCCGATTCGCAAGCTCGGGCTCGGCTTCAGCTTGCTGTGGCAGGGCCGTCGGAGTGCCGACGATGACCGCAACGACGGCGAGATCTCACCGTTCAACGCGCTGATGACCGCCCTCTCGGCGACCATCGGTACCGGCAATATCGCCGGCGTGGCGACGGCGATCGCGCTTGGCGGCCCCGGGGCGGTGTTCTGGATGTGGCTTACTGCACTGGTCGGCATGGCGACCAAGTTCTCTGAGGCGGTGCTGGCGGTGCGCTATCGCGAGACCGACTCCCAGGGCAACCATGTCGGCGGGCCGATGTACTACATCCGTAACGGCCTCGGCCGGCGCTGGGCCTGGCTCGGCGGGCTGTTCGCCTTCTTCGGTGCGGTGGCGGCGTTCGGGATCGGCAATACGGTGCAGGCCAACTCGGTGGCGGATGCGCTGACCACCTCCTTCGGCGTGCCAGCGTGGCTGACCGGGGTGATCATCATGCTGCTAGCCGGGGCCGTGATCCTCGGGGGGATCAAACGTATCTCCCAGGTCGCGGGCAAGCTGGTGCCGCTGATGGCAGTGGCCTATGTGGTCTCGGGGCTGATCATACTCGTGATCAACGTCGACCAGATCGGCAGCGCCTTCGGCCTGATCTTCGACCACGCCTTCAATCCGATCGCCGCCACCGGCGGTTTCGCCGGCGCGGCCGTGGCGGCGGCGATCCGTTTCGGTGTCGCCCGCGGTATCTTCTCCAACGAGGCGGGCCTGGGCAGTGCGCCGATCGCCCACGCCGCGGCCCAGACCCGTAACCCGGTGCGCCAGGGGCTGATCGCGATGCTCGGCACCTTCATCGACACCCTGGTGGTGTGCACCATGACCGCGCTGGTGATTCTCACCTCGACCCACTGGCTGGATGGCGAGAGCGGCGCCGGCTTGACCTCGCTCTCCTTCGACAGCGCGCTGCCGGGAGTTGGCCAGCACGTGGTCGCCATCGCCCTGGCGGTCTTCGCCTTCACCACCATCCTCGGCTGGTCGTTCTACGGGGAGAAGTGCTTCCAGTACCTGTTCGGCGACAAGCCGATCATGCTCTATCGCATTGTCTTCGTGCTGGCGGTACCGGTGGGTGCCATGGCCAAGCTCGATTTCATCTGGCTGGTGGCGGATACCTTCAATGCCATGATGGCGATCCCCAACCTGATCGCGCTGGCACTGCTGTCACCGGTGGTGTTCAAGCTGACCCGCGATCACTTCGCCGGCAAGACGGTGCTGCCGGGCGAGGATCTCGAACGCCACCGCGACTGACGCCAAGGGTGGGCCGCTGTCTCGGGCAGCGGCCTCTCGGCGCAGTTTCCCTCTCGATTCGATCTGGAGAATCCCCCATGTCCGACCTCAAACAGACGCCGCTTCACGCCCTGCATCAGGAGCTGGGCGGCAAGATGGTGCCCTTCGCCGGCTACAGCATGCCGGTCCAGTTCCCCCTCGGGGTCAAGAAGGAGCACGAGCACACCCGCCACGCCTGCGGCCTGTTCGATGTGTCTCACATGGGCCAGGTGCGGGTGACGGGTCCGTCGCCGGCTCAGGCGATGGAGACGTTGGTGTGTGCGGATGTGGTGGGTATCCCCAAGGGCGGCCAGCGCTATGCGCTGTTCACCAGCAGCGAGGGAGGCATTCTCGACGACCTGATGATCGTCAACCACGGTGATTCGCTCTACGTGGTGGTCAACGCCGCGTGCAAGGATGAGGATGTGGCGCTGATGCGGGTCGGGCTGGACGCCGAGCACGAGGTCGAGGTGCTCGACCGCGCGCTGCTGGCGTTGCAGGGTCCGCAGGCGAGTCAGGTGATGGCGCGACTGTGCCCTGCGGCATGCGAACTCACCTTCATGCAGCACGGGCGCTTCGAGGTCGACGGCGACACCCTGTGGATCAGCCGCAGCGGCTATACCGGCGAAGATGGCTTCGAGATCTCGGTCGCCGCCGAGGCTGCCGAGAAGCTGGCGCGCTGGTGCCTGGCCCAGACGGAGGTGGAGCCGATCGGTCTGGGGGCGCGCGATTCGTTGCGCCTGGAAGCGGGGCTGTGTCTCTACGGCCACGACATCGATGCCACCACCACACCGGTGGAGGCGAGTCTCTCCTGGGCGGTGGGCAAGGCGCGCCGGATGGGCGGCGAGCGCGAGGCGGGCTTCCCCGGGGCGGATGTCATCCTGCACCAGATGCAGGCCAAGGATCACCAGCGCAAGCGGATCGGGCTGGTCGGCGAAGGGCGGGCGCCGGTACGTGAGGGTAGTGCGCTCTACGACGCCGATGACAACGCCGTCGGCGAAGTGACCTCCGGCAGCTTCGGACCGAGTGTCGGCGCGCCGGTGGCCATGGCCTACGTCAAGGTCGAAGCGGCACAGTCCGATGCCATGCTGTACGCCGACGTGCGCGGCAAACGCCTGCCGATGCGCGTCAGCCGGATGCCGTTCGTCAAGGCCAACTATCAGCGCTGAGCGCTGCTGGTGAGACCGATTTCACGATCGCGATCGACAGGTTTATACCGTTATCTTTTCTGGCCTGGATAACGTCTCTGAGCCTCCCGCACGGGAGGCTTTTTTTGGGTTACTCAGACCAGTGAACAGGACCGGGGCGCTCTGGCTGTCAGCGCGCCTTCGCCCTCCCTACCAGGGCCATGTGTCCTGGTGCGGCTCAGCCGCAGACGCGACGGAAGGTGAGGCTGACGCGGGGGCCGGGAATCGCCCGCGGGGCGAGGGCGTGCTGCCAGCGGGATTGCGCGCCGGGGCCCATCAGCAGCAGGCTGCCGTGGGGCAGCCAGACGTTGAACGCCCGCTGCCCGGAACCCCGGTGACGCTCGCGGAAGCGTAGCGGTCGCTCGGCGCCGAGCGAGACCGCGGCGACCACCGGGTCTGGGCCCAGCTCGGGCTCGTCGTCGCTGTGCCAGCCCATGCGTTGCTGGCCATCCTGATAGCGGTTGAGCAGAACGCTGTTGAACTCGGTGGTCGGCAACTCGGCGTGGGCCAGGGCTTGCTGCACCCGAGTGGCCAGTTCGACCACGGTCGGGTGCCAGGGGGTCGGTACCAGCTGGCTGCCGGAGTAGCGGTAGCTGGCCTCGGGGTCACCCATCCAGCACTGGGCGCGGGGGATGACGTGGTCGCGTCCGTAGACGCGGATAGCCGGGCTCTCCCATGCCACCTCGCGCAGCAGGGTGTCGAGCAGCGCACTGGCCGCCGCGGGGGAGAGAAAGGTATCGAGCCGGGCCAGCACTGGTCGGGTCTCGAGCCACTGCCATTCCCCGCGCGATGCGGCGCCAGCGCTCAAAGCGGGGGAAAGATCAGCGCTGCCAGCGCCTGGCTGGACCAGGCGAGGCCGGCGCCGATCAGGCCACCGATCAGGACGTCGCTCAGGTAGTGCAGCCCTAGCACCACCCGTGAGGCGGCAATCAGGCAGGCCAGGGGGAACACCACCGGCAGCAGGCTGGGCGTGGTGGTGGCGGTGAGCAGGGTGAACATCACCGCATGCAGGGTGTGTCCGCTGGGAAAGCTGTAGCGGTCCACCGGCGGCATGCTGCAGCGAATGGTCGAGAAGGTGATGTAAGGTCGCTCGCGGCACAGTCGGGTCTTGAGCAGCCGATAGAGCAGGGCGGCCACCGCGGTGGTCAGCCCCCAGTAGACGGCGATCAGCCAGCCGCGGGTGCCGTGCCACAGTGGCTGGCACAGGCACAGCAGTACCCACGCCGGCCAGTCGCCCACACGGCTGACCAGCCGGAACAGCCACAGCGTCGGCGAGTGGCGCGAGAGTTCGGCGAAGCGGTGGCTGAGGCGGCTCTCGAAGCGGTCGAGACGTTCAAACGTGAGACGTGTAGTGCGCGGCAGCATGCTGTGGCCTCTGGACCTGGATCATGTGGGCGAGGAAGCGGTCACCGATGTTGGACCAGCTCAGGGCGGCGGCGCGTTGCCGCGCCTGACGGCCGAGCTGGGCGTAGAGTGCGGGTTGGCCACTCAGTTCGCTGGCGGCTTGAATGAAGCCGTGGCGATCATCGGGGGCGATCAGGCGCCCGTCGACGCCATCGGTGATCAGTTCCTGGGCGGCGGCGTGCTCGAAGGCGACCACGGCCAAGCCACTGGCCATGGCCTCGGGCACCACGTTGCCGAAAGTCTCGGAGAGCGAGGGAAACACGAACAGGTCAGCGCTGGCGTAGTGTGCCGCCAATGCCTCGCCGGTCTGGAAGCCGGTAAAGATCGCCTCCGGCAGACGTCGGGCGAGGGTCTTGCGTGCCGGGCCGTCGCCCACCAGGACCTGGGCCAGGGCGGGATTGCTGCGCTGCATCGCCGCCATGCTGTCGGCGAGCAGTTCGATGTTCTTTTCCGAAGCCAGGCGGCCGACATACAGCGCCACCGGTTGATGCGGGCCGACGCCCCACTGGCGACGCAGCTCGGCGCTGCGCTTGCCGGGGGCGTAGCGCTGGGCATCGACACCGCGGGCGAGCACCGAAACGCGCTGGTAGCCCTGGCACTCGAGATGCTGGCGCTGGGCCTGGGTGGGCACCAGGGTCGCCTCGCAGCGATTGTGGAAGTAGCGCAGGCCACGCCGTGCAATGGGGATGCTCCAGCCCAGATGGTAGTTGCCGGCGTACTGATCGAAATTGGTGTGAAAACCGCTGACCACGGGAATCTGCAGATCGCGGGCGGCGTTGAGCGCCGACCAGCCGAGCGGACCCTCGGTGGCAATATAGAGCGCGTCGGGGCGCTCCTGGCGCCACAGCTTCAACAGCCGCCGCCGGCATGGCAAACCGATGTGCACGTCGGCGTAGATCGGCAGCGACATGCCCCTGACGTGAACGTCGCGCTCGGCCAGCTGGTCACGCTCGCCGCCGACCGGTTGTGGGCGTATCACCTGCAGGGTAACGCCCTTGGCGACGAGGTGGTTGGCCAGGTGGCGCAAAGTGTGCGCCACGCCATTGACTTCCGGAGACCAGGTTTCGCTGACCAGGGCTATCCGCATCACGATCACTCCCTTGCACGGCGAACGACCGCGTTGGCGGCGCGTGCGACCGTGTTGACCCTTCCTAGATCCTGCGTATCGCCAGTGACGTCAATGCGTCAAAGCGATGACGGTTCCATGACAAACCCCGTTATCGATCAGCGTAGCACGCGCGCGGGATCGATGGGCTTGCCGCCATGTCGTAGATCGAACAGCAGATGATAGTTGTTGGCGTTGGCGTCGTGGGCGATGTCGCACACGGGGTCTCCGCGGCTGACGCTCTGGCCCTCGCTCACCAGCAGCTTGCTGCAGAACGCGTAGACGCTTTGCATGTTGTCGGCGTGGTGCAGGATCACCACCTGGCCGAGCTGACGCATGCCACTGGCGAAGCGCACCTTGCCGGCGTTGGTCGCCTTGGCCTGGGCGGGCCCGCTGGTGGAGAGCAGCATCGGTTGCAGCGTGCCGTTGGCGTCGCGGCCGAAGGGGCGCGCGATGCGGTAATTGGACAGCGGCCAGGCCCACCCGTGCGCTGTGCGCGGCAGCGGGCCCGGGTCGGGCAGGCTGCGGCGGGCGGCGGGCGCACTGGCGTGAGCGCTGCTGCGGCGGCTGCCGGCGCTGCCAAGTGGTACCTGAATCAGCTGGCCCACGGCGAGGTTGCTCGGATCGAGCCCCGGATTGGCCGCCTGGACTCGCTGCGGGTCGGCACCGAAGTAGCGTGCGACGCCGTAGAGGGTGTCACCGCGGCGCACCTGATAGCGATAGGGGCCGCCGCCGGGGGCGCGCTCCTGGCGCGAGGGCAGCATCAGGCGCTGGCCCACCGCCAGGCGCCGTGCATCGACACCGGGGTTAAAGCGCTGCAGGCGCAGCAGCGGGATATCCGCCTGACTGGCGATCTTGCCCAGGGTGTCGCCGCGCTGCACCGTGATCCAGCCGTGGCTGGCCCGACCGCTGCCGCCCCCGCCGCTGGCGCAGCCGCCGAGCAGCAGGGTCAGGACCAGGAGTAAGAGGAGAGTGCCGCGTCTTTTTCCTGCCACAGGGTGTTGAGCCATGAATAGAAACGTTCCTTGTATTGGGCATCGTCGTAACGACCCGCGAGCATCCAGTCCGGCCGGTCGAGGCGTCTGACCACCAGTGAGATCTCTCCCTCGCGACCGCACAGAAAGTCCCAGAAGTTGGGCTGCTGACGCCGATAGTGCAGGGTCACGTCGAGGATGCCGTCGAGGCGCTCGCCGAGCAGACCGATCACCTGGGCCACGCCGCCGGCCTTGGGCCGCAGCAGATGCTCGAACGGGCTCGACTGGACGTGACGCTTGACCGCGGTGAAGCGGGTACCCTCGACGAAGTTGTAGATCGCCATCGGCATTTCGCGGGCGTGGTCACACATGCGCTGGGTCGCCTGACGATCGCGCTCGGCGAGCTTGGGGTTGCGCGCCAGACGTTCGCGGCTGTAACGGCGCATGAACGGGAACTCCAGCGCCCACCAGGCGAGGCCGACGATGGGCACCAGTATCAGCTCGCGCTTGAGGAAGAACTTGGGCATCGGCAGGCGGCCGGTGAGCACGTAGAGCATGACGATGATGTCGGTCCAGCTGCGGTGGTTGGCGATCACCAGCCACCACTGCGTCGTAGAGAGGCCCTCCGGCAGCTCGCGATGGAGGCGCGGGCGCACCCAGTGGCGAATCCAGACGTTGTTGGTGCGAATCCAGGCCAACGCGATACGGTGCAGGCCGCCGAGCACGCGCAGTCGCGCCCGACGGGTGGGTGTGACCAGCTTGAGTGCGGTGAGCGCGATCAGCGGCACGCCCCAGAACAGGGTGTTGGCGATCAACAGCAGTACGCTGACGAGCCCCTTGAGGGTCGACATGCCATGCTCCATCAAAGACTTGGGGCAATGTTACTGGAATGTCGTCGAACTGCACAGATGGCCATGGCGGTGCGCGGGTCAAGGGTCAAAATCGTCATGCTGCCGGGTTTGGCGAGTGCCGAAAATCTGATCAATCCGAGTGCAATGCCGAGATGCTCGGCGAGCGTCGCGCCCGGACACCGGAAATGCACAGTGTTATCCACAGAAGATGTGAATAATTCGTGGCGCGCCACATCGGGGGCCATTCGTGAGTCGGAATAGGGTGGGCAAGTTGTTAGAATGCCGCTCCTTTTGCTTCTGCCTCACCCCGCGCGCGGCGGGATGCGGCCCGCCGGCCAGCGGTGGCTGTGTGCCGCCGTCTTGCCGTGTCGTCATCTATCGGAGGACTGTTTGCGCTCACTGCCTGCGACGCTGCCCATTCTGTTTCTGTGCGAGATCAGTTTCCTGCTCGGTCATGGCCTGATCATGACGCTGCTCGGTGTGCGCATGTCGCTCGAGTCGTTCCCGTCGCAGATGGCCGGGCTGTTGATGTCCTGCTTCTCGCTGGGCTTCGTCGCCGGTAGCTACTGGCTCGAGAAGCGCATTCGCAGCGTTGGGCACATTCGCGTCTTCGCCGCCTGTGCGGCGCTGCTGGCGGCGACCGCGATCCTCCATGGGCTGTGGGTCAATCCCTGGGCCTGGCTGGTGTGGCGGCTGTTCGGCGGGGCGGCCACTGCCGGTCTGCTGATGGTGATGGAGTCGTGGGTCTCGGGGGAGTCGACCAACGAGAATCGTGGCCGGGTGCTCGGCTGGTATCTGGTGATCTCGACGCTGTCGCTGGCCGGCGGCCAGTGGATGCTCAATGCCGCCGATCCCGGCACCTTCGTGCTGTTCTCGGTCGCCGGCATCCTGTTCGCGCTGTCGCTGGTACCGCTCTCGATCCACCGTATCCACGGCCCGCTGCGCGGCCAGCACAGCGCGGCGGCGAAGATCTCGCTGGCCCAACTGTTCAAGCGCGCCCCGGTGGGGCTGACAGGAGCGTTCGTTGCCGGGATGATGGTCCAGGCGTTTTTCGCCATGACCCCCTACTACGGCCAGGAGATCGGCCTGAGCACCGGCCAGACCGCCCAGTTCATGTCGATCACCACGCTGGTGGCGCTGGTGGCCCAGTGGACCCTCGGCCGGATCTCGGACCGCTTCGATCGGCGCAAGGTGATCCTGTGCATGGCGATCGTGATGACGATTTCCGGGGTGCTGATCACCTTCGCCGCGCGCTCCAGCTTCTGGCTGCTGGTGTTTGTGGCCAGTTTTCACACCGCCATGCTGCACACGCTCTATTCGTTGAGTCTGGCTCATACCCACGATTGGCTGGAGCCGGAGGAGACGATCCAGGCCAATGGCAAGATCCTGATGTGCTATGGTGTGGGCTCGGTGATCGGCCCGTTCAGCGCCTCGCTGCTGATGGATATCGCAGGGCCTGACGGGCTGTGGTACTTCCTCGGCAGCGCGGCCCTGTTGCTGGCGCTGTTCATTCTCTATCGCCTGTGGCGGCGCGAGCCGATCAAGACTCCGCAAGAGCAGGAGCCGTATACGCCGCTGGTGCCGCTGGTGGAGTCGACCCACTACATCAACGAACTCGATCCGCGCCACGGGCCGATCCAGTACGAGCTCGATCTCGACGGCCACGACTGGGACGCCGAGGCGGCCTGAGCCGCGTAACCGGCCGGATGCAAAACGCCCGCCACCGATAAGGTCGCGGGCGTTGTCGTGCTGGGGTGTCGCTTACGGACGCTGTGGACGCCGACCTGTCGAAGGCGCCTGTGGCTCAGGCGCTTTCCGGCATCAGGGCGTGATCACGAACGTACTGATCGAACTCGGTGAAGCCGCCGATGTGAGTCTGATCGACGAAGATCTGCGGTACGGTCTCCACCGGCTTGCCGATGGTCTTTTCCATGTCTGCCTTGGTGATGCCTTCGGCGTGGATGTCGATATAGCGGAAGTCGAAATCGTCACGCGCCTGTTTGAGCTGTTCGGAGAGCTCCTTGGCACGCACGCAGAAGGGGCAGCCGGGACGGCCAAAAATGACGGTCAACATCGAGCGGTCTCCTGTGAAAAGGGAATGACGTGAAACTGAATAGTCAGTGGGGCCTTATTCTTTCGTATTAAACCCCGGGTCGCCAATAGCGTCAGTCTACTCGGCCCATTGCGCGGGACTATGTCTCATCCGGCGCTATCCCCGTGCGCTGCTATCGCGTCCCGGGGCGCTGCTCAGTGCCGGAGCCGGCCACCTTCGTCGGCGTGGCGCAGCAGCTCGCCCAGTTCGCGGTGGATGTCCGGAGCGCTCACCAGCAGGTTCTCGCCATAGAGATCGACAGGCAGGTTGTCCGGGCAGGTGTAGAGGTGGCCGGTGCGCGCACCCGCCTCGCGGGCGATCAGCAGCCCGGCGGCGAAGTCCCAGGGCGAGACGCTCTCGTAGTAGGCGTCCAGGCGTGCGCAGGCGACATGGCAGAGGTCGAGTGCGGCGGAGCCATTGCGGCGGATGTCGCGACAGGCGCCGAGAACGTGGCTGAGACGGCGCACCAGCGGCTCGCGCTTGTCGCGACCGTAGGGGAAGCCGGTGGCGACCAGGCTACGCGCCAGGCTGTCGGCCTGGCTGCAGCGGATCGCCTGGCCGTTGCACCAGGCGCCCTGGCCGCGCACTGCGCTGAAGGTCTCGTCCATGAAGGGGGCGTGGACCACACCCAGCTCGAGCTCGCCATCCACCGCCCAGGCGATGGAGACCGCCACGTGGACGTGGTCGTAGGCGAAGTTGACCGTGCCGTCGATCGGGTCGACGACCCACAGTGGCCCTTCGCGCTCGAGCTGACTGCGGTCGGGGGAGAGCTCTTCGGTCAGACGTGCCTCGCCGGGAAAGTTCGCCTCCAGTTCGTCGGCGATCAGCTGGTCGACCGCGACGTCGACGTCGGTGACCAGCTCGTCACCGCCCTTGTAGCTTTGCGAGTAGTCCTGCGCGCGGCGGGCATCTTTGATGCGCTCGCCGGCCTGATGGGCGATACGAATCATCTGTTCGAGGCGCTGGGTGTGATCCAAGTGAGACTCCTGCGGGGGTCGAAAGCGGGTTAAGGCGAAGATCTGAGCGGAGCTTAGTGACGCACCGGGCGTTTCTGCAGCTTGCGCTGCAGGGTGCGCCGGTGCATGCCGAGCGCACGCGCGGTGGCCGAGATATTGCCGTCGTGCTCCTGCAGCACCTTCTGGATATGTTCCCAGGTCACGCGGTTGACCGAGGGTGGGTTGTCGGCGATCTCGACGTCGACGTCGCCACTGTTGCGATCCAGCGCGTGCAGGATCTCGTCGGCGTCGGCTGGCTTGCACAGGTAATTGACCGCGCCGAGCTTGATCGCTTCGACCGCGGTGGCGATGCTCGAGTAGCCGGTGAGCACGATGACCCGGCACTCGGGCGCCACCGTCAGCAGCTCGGGCAGCAGCTTGAGCCCGGAGTCCGACTCCAGCTTGAGATCCAGGGTTGCCAGATCCGGTGGCGCCTGGCGCGCCGCCTCGAGCGCCTCGGCCTGGGTGTGGGCGATGCTCACCTCGTAGCCGCGTCGGCGCATGGCGCGCTCCATCACGAAGCAGAACTGATCGTCGTCGTCGACGATCAGCAGACGTTCCTGATCACTCATGGCTATCCGTCCTCGATACTTTCCTTGCCAGTTGATGCAGAGAGCGACGGCATGGCCGTCGGGGCGGGCGCTCAGGGCTGCTCGCCGGCGCTGACCCGCGGCAGCTTGACCTCGGTCAGGGTGCCGCCCTCCTCGTGATTGTAGAGACTCACGCCACCACCGAAGCGGTTGATGGTGGCGTGGCTCAGAAACAGGCCGATGCCCATACCCTTGCTCTTGGTCGAGATGAAGGTGTCGCCGAGCTGATCGGCGATCGACATCGGCACGCCGGGGCCGTGGTCACGGATATCGATGATCAGCTCCTCGACGTTCCAGTCGAGGCTGGTCACGACCGCTTCCGGGCTGGCATCGGCAGCATTGTTGAGCAGGTTGATCAGCGCCTGCTCCAGCGTGGTGTCGACTGCGATCCAGGGCTGTCCACGGCGCCCTACGATCTCCAGTTGATGATGCACGTCCGGGCGCAGCACCAGCCAGCGCTGGATCAGCGACTCCATCCAGGGAATCGCGCGCAGCGTCTCCGGCTTCTCCAGGCGCCGACGGTCGGCATTGGCGACCAGGGTTTGCAGGCGCTGCTTGCAGGTGTCGACCTGGCGACGCAGCAGCTCGACGTCCTCGAGCAGTTGCGGCTGGTCGGCGGCGTCGTGGCGCATCTCGTTGAGCAGCACCGCCATGGTCGACAGCGGGGTGCCCAGCTCGTGGGCGGTGCCGGCGGCCTGGGTCGCCACGGCGAGAATCTGCTCGTTGCGCAGTGCCGCCTCGCGGGTGCGCGAGAGCGTCAGATCGCGGCGGCGCAGGGCGTGCGCCATCTTGAAGATGAAGAAGCTGAGCAGGCCGCCGGAGAGGATGAAATTGAGCCACATGCCCACGGTGTGCAGCTGGATGCCCGAGACCAGTTCGGCGCTGGCGAGCTGCGGCACCGGTTCGTAGAAGAGCATCATGAAGGTGTAGCTGGCGGTGGCGGCGAAGGCGATGATCCAGGCGTAGGACCAGGGCAGGGTGGAAGCGGCGATCGCCAGTGGTACCAGCAGGTAGGTGATGAAGGGGTTGGTCGAGCCGCCGGTGTAGTAGAACAGCAGGCTCAGGCCGGCGATATCGACCAGCCAGTGCAGCAGGTATTCGGTGTCGGTCACCGCCAGTGGCCGGCCCAGACGCCACCAGGTGGCCACGTTGCACAGCCCCATGGCGACGATCACGCTGATGATCGGCAGCACGTGGAGCTGGAACTTGAGCACTTCGATGCCGAAGATGATCGCCGCCAGGAAGCCGGTCCAGGTGATGCCGCGCACGATCGTCAGGCGCACCAGGTTGCGGTTCGGGGTCGAAAGGGGAAGCGCCTGCAACATTATCTCTCCGCAACGGCGATCGGCGATGTCGTCGCGCCCGCGCCAGTGGTCGAATACCCGCCTATGGTAACGCAGCCGGGCGGCTGGTGTGAGCGTGCACTGCCCCGGCGTCGTCAGGGCGTGCCGGGGGTGCTAGACCTCAGCCGCTACACCTCGCCGCCGCCAGCGCGTACAATCGCGCCCATTCTGAGCCTCTCTACACCCTCGCACGCGCGGTCCACTCGGCCGACGTGCCCTGTTTCGGTCAGCGAATTCTCCATGTCAGACATTCAGATAGCCCAGGAAGCGGCACTGCGGCGTACCTTCGCCATCATCAGCCACCCCGACGCGGGCAAGACCACCATCACCGAGAAGATGCTGCTGTTCGGCAATGCGATCCAGCTGGCGGGCTCGGTCAAGAGCAAGCGCGCCGAGCGTCATGCCACCTCCGACTGGATGAAGATGGAGCAGGAGCGCGGCATCTCGGTGACCACCTCGGTGATGCAGTTTCCCTACAACGGGCGGGTGGTCAACCTGCTCGATACCCCGGGGCACGAGGATTTCTCCGAGGACACCTACCGCACGCTGACGGCGGTCGACTCGGCGCTGATGGTGATCGATGGCGCCAAGGGCGTCGAGGATCGCACCATCAAGCTGATGGAGGTCTGCCGCCTGCGTACCACGCCGATTTTGACCTTCGTCAACAAGATGGACCGCGAGATTCGCGATCCGGTCGAAGTGATGGACGAGATCGAGACAGTGCTCAATATCCAGTGTGCGCCGATGACCTGGCCGATCGGCATGGGACGGGCCTTCAAGGGGGTCTACCACCTCTATGACGATGTCGTTCACCTCTACACCCAGGGTCAGGGCAACCGGATCCCCGAGGACAAGCGCATCGAGGGCCTCGACAGTGAAGAGGTGGATCGCGTGCTGGGTGCCAGCGTGGCCGAGGAGCTGCGCATGGAGGTGGAACTGGTGCGCGGTGCCTCCCACGCGTTCGATCTCGATGCCTATCGCCGCGGCGAGCTGACGCCGGTCTACTTCGGTACCGCCATGGGCAACTTCGGCGTGCGCGAGATGCTCAACGGCTTCGTCGAGTTCGCCCCGGCGCCCCAGGCGCGCGAGACCGACGCCCGTGAAGTGGTCTCCGACGACGGCCGCTTCTCCGGCTTCGTGTTCAAGATCCAGGCCAACATGGACCCCAAGCACCGCGACCGGGTCGCCTTCCTGCGCATCTGCTCGGGCAAGTACGAACGCAACATGAAGATGCGCCACGTGCGTATCGGCAAGGACGTCAAGATCGCCGATGCCCTGACCTTCATGGCCTCCGATCGCGCCCACGTCGAGGAGGCCTGGCCTGGCGACATCATCGGTCTGCACAACCACGGCACAATCCAGATCGGCGATACTTTCACCGCCGGCGAGGACATGCGCTTTCTCGGTATCCCGCACTTCGCCCCCGAGCTGTTCCGCCGCGTGCGGCTGCGTGATCCACTCAAGATGAAGGCGCTGCAGAAGGGGTTGCAGCAGCTCTCCGAGGAGGGCGCGACCCAGGTCTTCCTGCCGCTGGACAACAACGATCTTATCGTCGGAGCGGTGGGAACGCTGCAGTTCGACGTAGTCGCCCACCGGCTCAAGGAGGAGTACAAGGTCGACTGTCTGTATGAGCCGGTCAACGTCCATACCGCGCGTTGGATCTACTGCGACGACGCCAAGAAGCTCGACGAGTTCAAGCGCAAGGCGAGCCTCAACCTGGCCTATGACGGCGGCCACTATCTCACTTATCTGGCGCCGACCCGGGTCAATCTGCAGATGACCCAGGAGCGCTGGCCGGATATCACCTTCCGCGCGACGCGTGAGCATTGATAGCGTGAGCCCCGACGTCGGGAGACGCCGAACGCGCGCGCCAGCGGGCACCGATCGGGCGGCGGCAACGTGCTTGTCGCCCACTGGCGCCTGGGCCATGCTGTTGGCGTAGGGTATCTATCTAGGGGAGGACGCGCCGGCCGGCGCGTCTCGCAGCGGGTGATCGACTCAGTCAAAGGGAACGTCGATGGCTTCCAAATTTCTCAAGGAGTTCCGCGAATTCGCGGTCAAGGGCAATGTCGTCGACATGGCCGTGGGCATCATCATCGGTGGGGCCTTCACCCTGATCGTGCAGAGCCTGGTCAAGAACATCATGAACCCGCTGCTGGGGTTGCTGATCGGCGGCGTGGATTTCTCCAATTTCTTCGCCGTGCTCAAGGAGGGCGCCACGCCCGGCCCCTATGCGTCGCTGGCGGCGGCACAGCAGGCGGGGGCGGTGACCCTGGACTACGGGCTCTTCCTCAATGCGGTGATCAGTTTCGTCATCGTCGCCTTTGCCGTTTTCCTGCTGGTGCGCACCATCAACCGGCTCAAGCGTGAAGAAGCGGTGGCGCCCAAGGCGCCCAGCGACAAGGCCTGCCCCTACTGCTTCATGACCATCCCGATCAAGGCGACCCGCTGCGGCCACTGCACCGCCGACCTGCCCAACGACGCGCCATCCACGCCCTGACGATGCTGTTCGACGCCCACTGCCATCTCGATTTCGCCGCCTTCGACGCCGACCTCGAGGCGGTGTTGGCGCGGGCACAGGCCGTCGGCGTCAGACGTTTCATGGTGCCCGCTACCACGCGGGCACGCTGGCCGGCGGTGAGTGCGCTGGCGGCGCGCGACGACGTGGTGATCGGGCTGGGGCTGCACCCCTATTTCGTCGCCACCCATCGTGACGAGGATCTCGACGCACTGGGAGAGGCGCTGGCGCAGCGCCGTGAGGTTGTCGCGGTGGGCGAGTGCGGCATCGATGCCCGGTTTGCGGAGACTTTGCCGCGGCAGTGGCAGCTGTTCGAAGCCCAGCTGCAGCTGGCCAAGCACTATCGGCTGCCGCTGGTGATCCACTGCGTGCACGCCAACGACCAGGTCGCAAAGCGGCTGCGGCAGCTGGCGCTACCCGCGGGGGGGCTGATCCATGCCTTTTCCGGTAGCCCGCAGCAGGCCCATCGCTTCGTCGATCTCGGCTACCATCTGGGCCTGGGCGGTGCTGCCACCCATACGCGTGCCCAGCGGCTGCAGCGGGCCATCGCTGGCTTGCCCGACGATGCCTTCGTGCTCGAGACCGATAGCCCCGACATGCCGCCGGCCGGGCGCCAGGGGCAGCGTAACGAGCCGGCCAACCTGACTGAGGTGTTGACGCGGGTCGCCGCGCTGCGCCGCTGCCCCGAGGCCGAGGTCGCTGCCCAGGCCTATGCCAATACTTGCCGTCTGTTCGCCTGCGCCGAGCCCACGAGGTAATGATCCGCGGCGCTGACCGGCGTCACGCCTGAGCGGGCTCGCTGGCAGCGGCCAGGGTTTCCGGATCGAGGCGTTCGAGCGGGTAGGGCAGTGGCTGGCGCGTCAGCTCGCGGCCCTCTACCTGGAGTGGCGCATCATCCGCGGCCGCGGTGCTGATCACGATCAGCAGCTGGCAGCCGGTGCCGCTCGGGTCGGCCTCTGCCTGGCACACCTCGCCGACACGCTTCTCCTGTCCATCGCGAATCTCGCTGCCGAGCGCCGGTGGCGTGTCGCCCGCGAGCCATGCCACCCCTAGACGGCGCTTCACCTGACCGCGGAAGTGGGCGCGTGCCACCACCTCCTGACCGGTGTAGCAGCCCTTGCGGAAGCTGATGCCTCCCAGCGCCTCCCAGTTGATCATCTGCGGCAGATAGCTGTCGCTGTGGGCCTGGGTCAGCCAGGCCAGGCCGGCGGCGATATCGGCGCGCTGCCAGCGGGCGGTGCCGCTCACCGGCAGCTCGGCGGTCAGTGCCGCCCATTGCGTCTCGGCCTGGGCCTCAGGCAGTGCCAGCAGCCAGCGTGGCTGGGGCCCGGGGTGGCGCACCACAACCGTATCTCCGTGCTGGTGCATGCGCCAGTCGGTCGAAGGCCACGCGGTCGTGGCCGGGGTGTCACCGATCACGCCGAGCAGCACCAGATCGTCGCGGGCGGCCAGGGTCATCTTGTAGAAGGGGGCGTACTTGTCGAGCTGCTGCTTGAGCGGCGCCACCAGCGAGGCGTGCAGCAGTAGCCAGTAGTGCTCGGGTGCCACCTGCAGCAGCTCGGCGTTGGCCAGTACCCGCCCCTTGGGGGTGCAGAACACCGTCAGCGGTGCCAGGTTGCCGTTGGCGTGCTCGACGTTGGCGCTGGTCTGGCCCTGCAGGAAGCGCGCGGCATCGGCGCCGCGGCACTCGAGCACGGCCAGATGGGTCAGCGGAACCAGCGCCGTGGCGCTGCTCTCCGGCTGACGGGCGTCGTCAGGGAACTGCCAGTGCAGCGCGTCGCGTGGCTCGCCGCCCTGGGCTTCGAGATGCGCCGTCCAGTCGTGCATCGGGTCACTCCGGTGGTCAATGGTGAGTGGGGGTCGTCGGCGATGACCATCCATCGCGAGCGAGGGGGCATGGGGCCCGACAATGGCCTCAACATGGTGACGATGGTGCCATATTGCAACGCTGTCCAGGTCAAGTCCGCAACGGACTCAGGTCAAGTCCAAAACGCACTATGCTTGCCCATGCGGCGTTGAAAATCGGCGCCGGAGACGCATTTACACCGCGTGAACGGGTAAGTCAGCCCGGTCCGTCTTCGCCAGGTTTCGCCCTTCATGGCCTTCGCGCGTCGACTTTTCAAACAAAGCCCAGGCGCTGAGATGCTATTCTCATCAATGGTTTCGAATTCATCCCGCGGTTAGCGAGTCATCCATGTCCCGAATCAATCTGGCCCTCGACGGTGTCACCACCCCCGAGGATCTCAATCGTGTCACCACGGCGCTGATGATGGTCGATGGCGTCGAGAGCGTCGATATCGGCCGCGACTGGGCCGAGGTCGAAGGCAGTGCCCCGCGCAGCGCGCTGATCAAGGCCGTCAGCGAGCTGGGAAAGGGCTACGTCGCCCGTTGAGATTTCATCATCGCGATCATCGCGATCATCGCGCGCCGCCCTTGAAGCGACCGGCTCTGGACCCTACCTAACGATCATGAACAAACCCTTCAAGATTCACTCCAAGTACCGCCCCGCGGGTGACCAGCCCGCCGCCATCGAGGGCTTGGTGCGTGGGCTCGGGGCGGGGCTGTCGCATCAGACGCTGCTCGGGGTCACCGGGTCGGGCAAGACCTTCACCATGGCCAACGTGGTCGAGACGCTGCAGCGTCCGACCATCGTGCTGGCGCCCAACAAGACGCTGGCGGCCCAGCTCTACGGTGAGTTCAAGAGCTTCTTCCCCGACAACGCCATCGAATACTTCGTCTCCTACTACGACTACTACCAGCCGGAAGCCTATGTGCCGTCATCGGACACCTTCATCGAGAAGGATGCTTCCATCAACGACCATATCGAGCAGATGCGACTGTCGGCGACCAAGGCGCTGCTCGAACGCCGCGATGCGCTGATCGTGGTCTCGGTCTCGGCGATCTACGGCCTGGGCGACCCCGAGCAGTACATGAAGATGCGGCTGCACTTCAACCGCGGCGAGCAGATCGACCAGCGCCAGTTCCTGCGCCGTCTCGCCGAGCTGCAGTACACCCGCAACGACGCCGACTTTCGCCGCGGTACCTATCGTGTGCGCGGTGACGTGATCGATATCTTCCCGGCGGACGCCGAGGACGAGGGCGTACGGGTGGAGCTGTTCGACGACGAGATCGACTCGATCCGGCTGTTCGATCCGCTCACCGGTGAAGTGCGCGGCCAAGTGCCGCGCATGACCATCTACCCCAAGACCCACTACGTCACCCCGCGGGACACCATTCTCTCGGCAATCGATGCGATCAAGCAGGAGCTCGCCGAACGGCTCGACTATCTGCGCAAGCACGAGCGGCTGGTCGAAGCGCAGCGCCTCGAGCAGCGTACCCTCTACGACATCGAGATGATGCTGGAGCTGGGCTACTGCAACGGTATCGAGAACTACTCGCGCTATCTCTCCGGCCGCGAGCCGGGGCAGGCGCCGCCGACCTTCTTCGACTATCTGCCCGACGATGCGCTGCTGTTCATCGACGAATCCCACGTCAGCGTGCCCCAGGTGGGCGGCATGTACAAAGGTGACCGTTCGCGCAAGGAGACGCTGGTGGAGTACGGCTTCCGCCTGCCCTCGGCGCTCGACAACCGCCCGATGCAGTTCGAGGAGTGGGAGAACATCCTGCCGCAGACGGTGTTCGTCTCGGCCACGCCCGGCCCCTACGAGCAGGCGCACGCCGGGCAGGTGGTGGAGCAGGTGGTACGCCCCACCGGGCTGGTCGACCCGGAGATCGAGGTGCGTCCGGCGTCTACCCAGGTCGACGACCTGCTCTCCGAGATTCGCCTGCGCATCGAGGTCGAGGAGCGGGTGCTGGTGACCACCCTGACCAAGCGCATGGCCGAGGATCTCACCGAGTATCTCGACGAGCACGACGTGCGCGTGCGCTATCTGCACTCGGACATCGATACCGTGGAGCGGGTCGAGATCATCCGCGATCTGCGGCTGGGCAAGTTCGATGTGCTGGTGGGGATCAACCTGCTGCGCGAGGGGCTGGATATTCCCGAGGTGTCGCTGGTGGCGATCCTGGATGCCGACAAGGAGGGCTTCCTGCGCGCCGAGCGCTCGCTGATTCAGACCATCGGCCGCGCCGCACGCAACGCCCATGGCAAGGCGATCCTCTATGGCGACCGGGTTACCGACTCGATGCGCCGGGCGATCGACGAGACCGAGCGTCGCCGAGCCAAGCAGGTGGCGCACAACGAGGAGCACGGCATCGTCCCGCGTACGGTGACCAAGTCGGTCGCCGACATCATGGAAGGGGCCCAGGCCCCGGGTCGCAAGGGCGGGCGCAAGCGCGCCGAGCAGCGCGTGGCGGAAGCGCCCGGCAGCTACACTCGCGACGAACTCAGTGCGATGAGTGCGCCTCAGCTGACCAAGGAGATCGGCAAGCTCGAGGATCGCATGTTCGAGGCGGCACAGAACCTGGAGTTCGAGCAGGCCGCCAAGCTGCGCGATCAGCTGCAGACGCTCAAGGCGCGTCTGCTCGAGCTGGGTTGAGAGGCGAGGGGAGGTCATGCCGGAGGGCCCCGAGATTCGGCGCGTCGCCGACCGCCTGGGCAAGCTGCTGATCGACGCGCCGCTATGTGAGGTGTGGTTCGCTTACGCCGACCTCGCGCAGCAGGCACCCAGGCTGGCCGAGAGCCGTGTGGTGGCGGTGGACAGTTGGGGCAAGTCGCTGCTGATCACCTTCGCCGATGATCGGGTGCTCTATGCCCACAACCAGCTCTACGGGGTGTGGAAGGTGCACCGGCGCGAACGCGAGCCGGACACCGCCCGCGTGCTGCGGGCGAGGCTGGTCACGCCGACCCACGCCGCCAGTCTCTACAGCGCTTCCGATATCTCGCTGTGGACCCGCGATACTCTCGCGCAGCAGCCGTTTCTGGCACGCCTGGGGCCAGATCTGCTCAGCCACGACGTCAGCCCGGGGGAGGTCGCCGAGCGCTTGATGCTGCCGGCGTTTCGCCGCCGCGGGCTGGGCGGGTTGCTGCTGGATCAGGGCTTCTATGCCGGTATCGGCAACTACCTGCGCTCGGAGATCCTGTTCTATGCCGGGCTGCCGCCCAAGATCACTGCCGAGCGGCTGTCGCCGCGCAAGCGCCGGCGTCTTGCCGAGGTGATGCTGCGCACCGTCGCCCAGGCCTACCACGAGGCCGGGGTGACCAACCGGCCGACCTGGCGCCGACGCCTGCAGCGTCAGGGGCTCAAAAGGGCGCGCTGGCGGCATGCGGTGTTCAACCGTGCTGGCCAGCCATGCCACGCCTGTGGCAGTGAGATCGTCAAGCTCATGGTCGCCTCTCGGCGGCTCTATCGCTGCCCGCATTGCCAGCCCGATACGCCGGCTGGCTGATCTCCACCGGGCCCATCTGGGCAAGTCAGCGTAGGAAGAACCCAATTTATACCGTTATCTTATTTAGCGAGATCATGATCACGCCTGCCGAATGTCAGCAATTGCGGTAAGATGCCGGCCACCAGAATACCCGCCACCCGCGCCGAACAGTGGGGGCAGTCACCGTGATAGCAGGAGTGCCGTGATGACCGTGATCCGTCAGGAGGATCTCATCCAGAGCGTGGCCGATGCGCTGCAGTACATCTCTTACTACCATCCCAAGGATTTCATCGATGCCATGAACGCGGCCTACGAGCGGGAAGAGAACCCTGCGGCGCGCGATGCCATCGCCCAGATCCTGATCAACTCGCGCATGTGTGCCACCGGTCATCGTCCGATCTGCCAGGACACTGGCATCGTCACGGTCTTCGTCCATGTCGGCATGGACGTGAGCTGGGCGTGCGAGCTGAGCCTCGATGACATGATCAACGAAGGCGTGCGGCGCGCTTACACGCTGCCGGACAACGTCCTGCGCGCCTCGGTGCTGGCGGACCCTGACGGCAAGCGCAAGAACACCGGCGACAACACGCCGGCGGTGATCCATCACAAGCTGGTGCCGGGCGACACCGTCGAGGTGCACGTGGCAGCCAAGGGGGGCGGCAGCGAGGCCAAGTCCAAGTTCGCCATGCTCAACCCGTCGGACAACGTGGTCGACTGGGTGCTCGAGCAGCTGCCCAAGATGGGCGCCGGCTGGTGCCCGCCGGGTATGCTGGGCATCGGCATCGGTGGCACCGCGGAGAAGGCGATGGAGCTGGCCAAGGAGGCACTGCTCGACCCCATCGACATTCAGGCGCTGCAGGCCCGCGGTGCCAGCAACCGCGCCGAGGAGCTGCGGCTCGAGCTGTTCGACAAGGTCAACCAGAGCGGCATCGGCGCCCAGGGCCTGGGCGGTCTGACCACGGTGCTCGACATCAAGGTCAAGGATTACCCGACCCACGCCGCCAACAAGCCGGTGGCGATCATTCCCAACTGCGCCGCGACCCGCCACGTGCACTTCACGCTGGATGGCAGTGGGGCGGCTGAGCTGCCGGCACCCAAGCTCGACGACTGGCCCGAGATCACCTGGGAAGTGGGTGAGGGCGTGCGGCGGGTCGATCTGGATACACTGACGCCGGAGATGGTGCGTGAGTGGCAGCCGGGCGATACCGTACTGCTGTCGGGCAAGCTGCTGACCGGACGCGACGCTGCCCACAAGCGCATGATCGACATGCTGTCCAAGGGCGAGTCACTGCCGGTGGACCTGAAGAATCGCTTCATCTACTACGTCGGCCCGGTCGATCCGGTGGGTGACGAGGTGGTCGGTCCAGCGGGGCCCACCACGGCGACGCGCATGGACAAGTTCACCCGCACCCTGCTCGAGGAGACCGGCCTGCTCGGCATGATCGGCAAGGCCGAACGCGGCCCGCTGGCGATCGAGGCGATTCGCGACAATCAGGCGGTCTACCTGATGGCCGTGGGCGGTGCCGCCTATCTGGTCGCCCAGGCGATCAAGAAGGCCGAGGTGATCGCGTTCGACGACCTCGGGATGGAAGCGATCTACGAGTTCGAGGTCGAGGACATGCCGGTCACGGTGGCGGTCGATCATCTCGGCACCTCAGTGCATCAGACCGGCCCGGCCAAGTGGAAGGCGATCATCGCCGAACGCGGCTGAGCGAGCGTGAACGGGCGATGACATATCGCCCGTCGCAGTCACGAGGGAGCCTTGGGGCTCTCTCGTTTTTTTTGGGTATGATGGCTGGATCGAGACATTCGACAGGAGTCGGTGCATGGTGCAGGGCGGCGTGGAGTTTCGGCAATGACATGGATCATCGGTACGCTGCTGTTTCTGTGCCATCTGGCGGGTGCCACCACCGCTGTCTTCGCACTGATGTCGAGCCGCACCTCCCAGGGCGCGGTGGCCTGGATCATCACCCTGGTGCTGTTTCCCTACTTCAGTGTGCCCATCTTCTGGATCTTCGGGCGGCCGCGCTTCTATGGTTACGTCTCGGCGCGCGGTGAGCGTGACACCGTACTGCGCCAGGTGCTCAAGCGCTATCGCCCGCACATGGAGGATTACGTCTCGCGACCGGAGGCGGTGAGCGGGCGTATCCGTGCGGTGGAGCAGCTGGCGATGATGCCGATGACCCGCGGCAACCGGGTCGAGCTGCTCATTGACGGCGAGCGCACCTTCGAGAGCCTCTTCGCCGGCATCGACCAGGCCGAAGAGTACATTCTGGTGCAGTTCTTCATCGTGCGCGCCGATGAGATCGGTCTCGCCTTCAAGCGCAAGCTGATCCATCAGGCCGAGCACGGGCTCAACGTCTATTTCCTGTATGACGAGATCGGCAGCCATAGCCTGCCCGGGGGCTACCTGCGTGATCTGGAGGAGGCCGGGGTGCGGGTCTCGGCGTTCAACTCCTCAAGGGGTTGGCGCCATCGTTTCCAGGTCAACTTCCGCAATCATCGCAAGATCGTGGTGGTCGACGGTCGTGCCGGCTGGACCGGCGGGCTCAACGTCGCCGACGAGTATCTCGGCCGGGTCGAACGCTACGGCGCCTGGCGCGACACCCATCTCAAGCTGGAAGGGCCCAGCGTACTGGCCCTGCAGGAGGCGTTCTGGGAGGACTGGTACTGGGCGACCGGGGATATCCTCGCCCTTGGCTGGCGCATCCATCATGTCGCGGATGCCACTCAGCACGTGGCGATCGTGCCTTCCGGCCCTGCCGACGGCCGCGAGACCGCGAGCCTGCTGGTCCAGCACGCCATCCACGGCGCGCGCCACCGGCTTTGGGTCACCAGCCCCTATTTCGTACCCGATCACGGCGTCCAGGATGCACTGATCCTGGCTGCCCTGCGCGGTGTCGACGTGCGTGTGCTGATCCCCGAGCGGCCGGATCATCTGCTGGTGTTCCTGTCGGCGTTCGCCTTCTTGCCCGAGATGATCCGCAACGGGGTCAAGATCTACCGCTATCAGCCAGGCTTCCTGCATCAGAAGACGCTGCTGGTCGACGATCACACCGCCATGGTCGGCACCGTGAACCTGGACAACCGCTCGTTCCGGCTCAACTTCGAGGTGACCGCCTATGTCCCCGACAAGACCTTTGCCGGCGAAGTGACGGCCATGCTGGAGCACGATTTCGCGCATAGCCGCGAGGTGACCGAACAGGAACTGGCGACGCGTCCACTGTGGCGCAAGGTGGTGTCGCGGGCCACCTACCTGCTGTCGCCGATCCAGTGAAGGCGCTCTCAGCCAGGACCCAGTCGTCCAGGGCTGGGTCGGCCAAGACATTCAAGCGCACCCGCGCCCGTGGCATCCGGCGCGGAACCCCGATCGCCAAGGAGTCCCCTTGAACCTAGAGACCAAATGGCTGGAAGATTTCGTGGCGCTCGCCAATACGCGCAGCTTCTCCGCCTCGGCGCGCCAGCGCCACGTGACCCAGCCCGCCTTCAGCCGCCGCATCCGCTCGCTGGAGCAGGCGATCGGCGCGACCCTCGTCGACCGTTCGACCACGCCGGTCAGCCTGACCCCGGAAGGGCAGCTGTTCCTGGTGACGGCGCGCAACATGGTCGAGCAGCTCAACGACAGCCTGGCTCATCTGCGCGGCCTGGCGATGGACAACGAGGCGCTCGATATCGTCGCCGCTCACTCCCTGGCGCTGGCCTTCTACCCGCAGTGGATCTCGCGGCTGCAGAAGGGCGTAGGCGAGTTGCCCACGCGGCTGGTGGCGATGAACGTGGGGGATGCCATCCACGTCCTGCGTGAGGGTAATTGCGATCTGATGCTGGCCTATCACGACCCCTACGCCACCATGCAGCTGGATGCCGAGATCTTCCCGTCATTTTCGATCGGACAGGTCAAGATGCTGCCGGTGAGCGTGCCCAAGGCCAACGGCGAGGCCAAGTTCTCGTTCGACAACGAGGGCTCGATCCCGTTTCTCGCCTATACCCAGGGCGCCTTCCTCGGCCGCAGCGTGCGCATGTTGCTGAAGAACGAACCCGCGCGCATGCGTCTCAAGACGGTCTATGAAACCGCCATGGCGGAGGGGCTGAAAGGGATGGCGCTACAGGGGGTGGGGCTGGCCTGGATTCCCGATTTCTGCATTCGCGAAGAGCTGGCCAACGGCAAGCTGGTGCGCGCTGCCGGCGAGAGCTGGGACATTCCGCTGGAGATTCGCCTCTACCGCTGCTCGCTGGTCCACAAGCCCGGCGTCGAGAAACTGTGGAAGCGCATGATGAAGTTGCCGAGCGACTTTCTGCGCGCCTGATCGGGGACCGGACACACGCCCGGAGCGCACTGGGCTGCTAGACTGGCGAAACGAGAGCCGTGCTTGGAGCATGACGATTGTGTGGGCGCGGGCCGGGCAGGGTGGTGACGCGACGCCGAGGGGCCCACGACGACGAGACGGGAAAGGATGCCGTGACGATGGTGAAGATCGCCCAGTACTGGTTCAACGTGATTCGCGACTCGATCAAGCTATGGCTCGATCGCAACGCCTTCAGCTACGCCGGTTCGCTGGCGTTCTACACCCTGTTCTCTCTCGCGCCCACGGTGATCATCGCGGTCACTGTGGTGGGGCTGTGGCTGGGCGAGGACGCCGCCCGCGGCGAGATCGTCGCCCGCCTGCAGGATACTCTCGGCCCTTCTGCGGCCAAGGCGATCGAGGATGCCGTCGCGCAGTCGAGCATTCAGGCGTCGGGGATTCTGCCCACCGTGGCCGGTTTCGTGACCCTGCTGATCGGCGCGACCACTGTCTTCGGCCAGATGCAGTTCTCCCTCAACACCATCTGGGGTGTGGCGCCCAATCCCGATCGCAACAGCCTTTGGCTGTTCGCCAAGAAGCGGCTGCTGTCGCTGGCGGTGGTACTGGCGATCGGCTTCGTGCTGCTGGTGTCGCTGGTGCTCGGGATCATCGTCCAGGCTACCTTCAGCTATGCCGGCGACTGGGTGCCGGGCAGCAAGATGCTGCTCGAGCTGGCGCAGTTCGCGCTCTCGCTCGCCGTGGTCACGCTGTTCTTCGCCGCCATCTTCAAGGTGCTGCCGGACGTGGTGCTCTCCTACCGTGACGTCTTTCTCGGCGCCCTGGTCACCGCGGTGCTGTTCATGCTGGGGCGCAACGCGATCGCCGCCTATCTCGCCCACACCGCCACGGCGTCCACCTACGGCGCCGCGGGGTCGGTGGTCCTGGTGCTGCTGTGGGTCTACTACTCGTCGCTGATCCTGCTCTACGGCGCCGCCTTCACGCGTACCCATGTGGTCTCGAAGGGCCGCCGGGTGATTCCACGCAACACCGCGGTTCTGGTGCGCCACGAGGTGCTGCGCAAGGAGACCGTGGAGCAGGAAGCACCACCAACGCCAATGCGCAAGCAGGAGCAGGAGGAGACTTCACATGACCAAGCGCACGATTCGAGCCCGGGTGAGCGGCCACGTGCAGGGCGTGGGCTATCGTGAGTTCGTGCGCCGCCACGCCGAGCGCTGGGGGCTCACGGGGCACGCGATCAATCAAGACGATGGCGCTGTCGAGGTGGTCGCCCGCGGCGAGGCCACCGCCATCGCCGAGCTGATCGATCTGCTGTGGGAAGGTCCACCGGCGGCGGACGTGATCGAGGTGAGCGTGGAGGAGGCCACGCTGATCGCACCGGCGAGTTTCACCACCGGCTGAAGGCGCGCCAGCCAGCGCCCGTCTGGACGACGGGCGCCGGCTGCGAGCCTTGGAACGTGGGCGTTCAGGCGCCGGCGGTCAGGGTCTCGACGATCCACTCGACTACGGCCGGGCCGTCGGCGCCCATGCAGACTTCGACGGTGGCGTCGCGCGTCCAGCGCGCATCCACGAACGCCCGCGCCTGCGGGGCCAGAATCGTCTGCCCCTCGGCCAGCCCTTCGGTCACCACACTGAGCGTGCCACGGGTGGTGGTGAACAAGTCCGGGCGCAGCAGCCAGGCCAGGGCACAGCTGTCGTGGGGGCAGCAGCCATCGATGCCCAGCGCCTGCTGATAGAAGGTGCGATAGAAAGCGTAGCTCTCTCCTAGTACCCGCCCCAGCTTGCCTTGGGCCTCGACGATACGCGCCATGCTGTCAGGATCGAGGACACAGCGGTGGGTCGCGTCGAGACCGACCAGCGTCAGCGGCCAGCGCGCCTCCAGGACCGCCTTGGCAGCGTGCGGGTCGTTGAAGATATTGGCCTCGGCGACCGGTGTCACGTTGCCGCCCTCGCGGATCGAGCCCCCCATCACCACCACCTGCTTGACCTTGTCCACCAGCGAGGGGTCGAGCTGCAGCGCCGCGGCGAGGTTGCCCAGCGGCCCGACCGCCACCAGCACCACCTCACCCGGACGGGCATTGACCTGCTCGACGATGAACTGCGGGGCGCTCTGGGGCAGCGCTTGGGTGCTGATCTCGGGCAGGGCGATGTTGCCCAGGCCGTTGTCGCCGTGGATATGCCCCGGCGGTGGGTTCTTGGGCTTGACCATGGGCGTGGCGGCGCCCTGGGCCACGGGGATCTGCTGCCCGCCCAGCTCGGCCAGCAGCAGGGCGTTGTGGGTCGCGACCTCGATGGTGACGTTGCCGAACGTGGTCGTCATCCCCAGCAGCTCGATCTCCGGGTGGGCCAGGGCGATGGCGATGGCCTGGGCGTCGTCGACACCCGGGTCGGTGTCGAAAATGATGGGTGTGGTCATGCTCTCTCTCTGTCTCGATGTCTCACGTTGTCGTCTTCTCGCGCTCCGAAGATCGGTGATCAGCGACAAGGGTTCGGCCCCGGCGACCGATGCCGGGGCCACGGAGTCAGGTGCGCTCGACGCTCAGCGGCGGCAGGCTCTCGAGGGCCGCCTCGACCGCGTCGGCCAGCGGGATGCTGGGCGCCGCGCCGGCCTGCTGAACGCATAGGGCCGAGGCGGCGCTGGCCAGGCGCAGCGCCTGTTCGATATCGTCGCCGCGCTGGCGTGCAGCCATGAAGTAGCCGATGAAGGTATCACCGGCCGCGGTGGTATCCACCGCCTCGACCGCATGGGCCGAGGCGCGGATCTGCTCGCCAGCGAGCTGATGGCAGACGCCGTCGCGCCCCAGGGTGAGCACGACCTCTACCTCCGGCAGGCGCTCGGCCAGGGCCGCGAGCAGGGTATCGACGTCGCTGTCCGCCTCTTTCTCGACCAGCGCCGCAGCCTCGCCGCGGTTGAGAAACAGGATACGGCACAGTGACAGCGGCAGGGCGGCCACTTCGGCACTCAGCGGCGCCGGATTGAAGGCGATCGCCAGGCCGCGCTCGCTGGCTAGACGAATGATGCGCTCGGCGGCGTTGCACTCGTTCTGCATCAGCAGCCAGCTGTCGTCGTCAGCGGCGCCAATGAGCGCCTCGAGATGCTTGTCGCTGAAGCCGTGGTTGGCGCCGGGGTAGAGGATGATCGCGTTCTCGGCCTGGTCGTCGACCTGAATCAGGGCGTGGCCGCTGGCATCGGCGGTCAGCTCCACGTGGGCGGTATCGACGCCCGCCTTGCTGAGAGGTTCCAGCGCCCAGCGGTCGGCCTGGCCTAGGCGCCCCCAGTGGGTCACCTTGCCGCCGGCGCGGGCCAGGGCCAGCGACTGGTTGGCGCCCTTGCCGCCGAGCACCTGACGAAAGCCGGTACTGGACAGGGTCTCTCCGGGGCGCACCAGGTGCGGCACGCGATAGACGTAGTCGATATTGATCGAGCCGTAGTTGTAGATCATGGATAACTCACTGCTGGAGATCAGGGTCAACGCCGCCAGGCGCGAAGGTTGTCGGCGGTCAGTGTCACCACGCGCTGGCGCGCCTCGGGGCTGATCCAGGCGTTGTGCGGGGTGACGATGAGATTGAGTGGCTCGTGCAACGCTTCGAGCAGGGCATGGCCTTCACGCGGCGGCTCGCTCGGCAGACTATCGACGGCGAGTCCACCCAGCTGGCCCTGGCGCAGGGCGTCGAGTGCGGCGTGCTCGTCGATGATACCGCCGCGGGCACAGTTGATCAGCAACGCCTCGGGCTTCATTGCCGCCAACGCCTGGGTATCGATGAGGCCGCGGGTGGCCTCGGTCAGCGGGCAGTGCAGGCTGAGCACATCCAGCTCGCCCAGCAGCGTGGCGAGCGCAGGGCGCGTGTCGTTGGCTTCGTTGCCGGGGCGGGCGGCGAAGGTCACACGCATGTCGAAAGCTTCACCCAGCCGGGCCACCGCGGAGCCCAGCTCGCCGCTGCCGACGATCACCAGGTGTTTGTCGGCGAGCTGCAGCGTGGGCTGATCGAGCAGGCAGAAAATCTCGCTGCGCTGCCAGGCACCGTCGCGCAGCGCGGACTGATAGTGCGGCAGGCGGGCGGCCAGCGCCAGCATCAGCATCAGGGTGTGCTGAGCGACGCTGGCGGTACCGTAGGCGGTGACGTTGCGCACGGCGATGCCACGCCGCTCGGCGGCTTTCATGTCGATGTTGTTGGTGCCCGTGGCGAGCACGCAGATCAGCGCCAGATCGGGCAGGGCGTCGATCAGCTCGGCGTCGATCACCACCTTGTTGACCAGCGCCACCTGGGCGCCGGCAAGGCGCTCGCGGCGCTCCTCGGGGGCGGTCAGCGCGTGCACCTCGAGATCGTCGACCAGTGCTCGAAGGGGGCTCAGATCGATATCGTCACCGAGTGATGCGGCGTCCAGAAGAACGGCTTTCATGCAGGCTTCCTCTCTCCAGCGTGCTGGCCCCGTGCCACCCGCTCGGGCCGGGGCCGCGGTCGCCACGTCGCGGCGGGCGACAGCGATTTCCTGAGCCGGTAATATTGCCCGCGACCGGCTGCTGCGCGCTATACTATGCGGCTTTCGAACACGGCTTGGAAAGGGCGCGCGGCAGTGCGTATCGATCCCGGCTTGGAAAGCCCGCGCGGCGTCCCTATTTGTCTGTTGTCCGGTTTGTTGCCTGGACGAGTGTCTGGCCTCCCGGATGACTGTCTGGACGGACGTACGGGGTGCAGCGATGGCGCAGCGTGAGCATCGAGGCAGCGACGCCGTTGCGACGTGGCGCGAATCGATCGCGCATCTTTGAGAGAGTGACACGACCATGCCCATCTACGAGTACGAGTGCAAAGCCTGCGGCCATCGTCTGGAGAAGCTCCAGAAGATCAGCGCCGCGCCCTTGACCGACTGCCCTGCCTGCGCCGAGCCGACGCTGTCGCGCCTGGTGTCGGCTGCCGGGTTCCGGCTCGCGGGTGGCGGCTGGTACGAGACCGATTTCAAGTCGGGCAGCAAGAAGAACCTCGCCGGTGACAGCGGCAGCAAGCCGGCATCGGGTGAGGGCGGCAGCGCCAAGCCTGCCGGTGAGAGCAAGGCCTCGGCCTGAGCCATAGCATTCATAACACAGGATCCCACATGCGCAGTCATTATTGCGGCCAGTTGAACGAGTCATTGATCGATCAAGAAGTCACGCTTTGCGGGTGGGTGCATCGCCGCCGCGATCACGGTGGGGTCATCTTCCTCGATATGCGCGATCGAGACGGTGTCGCTCAGGTGGTGGTGGATCCCGATACGGCGGAGGCCTTTGCCACCGCCGATCGCGCGCGCAGCGAATACGTGCTGCGGATTCGCGGGCGTATTCGCCTGCGTCCGGAAGGCACCCAGAATCCCAACATGCCCACGGGCATGATCGAAGTGCTGGCCAAGGACGTGGAGGTGCTCAACACTGCCGCCACGCCGCCGTTCCAGCTCGACGAGCATGGCAAGGTCGGCGAAGAGGTCCGCCTCAAGTATCGCTATGTCGATCTGCGCCGTCCGGAGATGATCGAGAAGCTGCGTCTGCGCTCGCGGATCACCCACAGCGTGCGTGCCTATCTGGAGGGTGAGGGCTTTCTCGACATCGAGACCCCGATCCTGACCCGCGCCACCCCTGAAGGTGCCCGCGACTACCTGGTGCCGAGCCGTACCCACGAAGGCCACTTCTTCGCGTTGCCGCAGTCGCCCCAGCTGTTCAAGCAGTTGCTGATGGTCTCGGGCTTCGATCGCTACTATCAGATCGCCAAGTGCTTCCGCGACGAGGATCTGCGCGCCGATCGCCAGCCCGAGTTCACTCAGATCGATATCGAGGCGTCGTTCATCGAAGAGCGCGACATCATGGGTATCACCGAAACCATGGTGCGTCAGCTGTTCCAGGACGTGCTCGACGTGGCGCTCCCCGAGTTCCCGCGCATGCCCTACAGCGAGGCGATGCAGCGCTACGGCTCGGACAAGCCGGATCTGCGTATCCCGCTGGAGCTGGTCGATGTCGATGACCTGATGCAGTCGGTCGACTTCAAGGTCTTCTCCGGCCCGGCCAAGGCCGAAGACGGCCGCGTCGCCGCGCTCAAGGTCAGCGGCGGGGCCAAGCTCTCGCGCAAGGAGATCGACGACTACACCAAGTTCGTGGGTATCTACGGTGCCAAGGGCCTGGCGTGGATCAAGGTCAACGAGCGCGCCAAGGGCCTCGACGGGCTGCAGTCGCCGATCGTCAAGTTCATGGAGAACGTGATCGAGGAGCTGCTCGGCCGCGTGGGTGCCGAGGACGGCGATATCGTCTTCTTCGGTGCCGACAAGACGCGTGTGGTCAACGAGGCGCTGGGCGCGCTGCGCGTCAAGCTGGGCGAAGACCTCGACCTCTACACCGCCGACTGGGCACCGCTGTGGGTGGTCGACTTCCCCATGTTCGAAGCCGACGACAACGGCCGCCTGGCCGCGCTGCACCATCCGTTCACCGCGCCTTCCTGCTCGCCGGACGCGCTCAAGGCCTCGCCGGCCACGGCGCTGTCGCGGGCCTATGACATGGTGCTCAACGGTACCGAGCTGGGTGGCGGCTCGATCCGTATCCACGACCAGGAGATGCAGCGTGTGGTCTTCGACGTGCTCGGCATCGGCAAGGAAGAGGCGGAAGAGAAGTTCGGCTTCCTGCTCGACGCGCTCAAGTTCGGCGCGCCGCCCCACGGTGGCCTGGCCTTCGGCCTCGACCGTCTGGTGATGCTGATGACCGGTTCGCGCACCATTCGCGACGTCATCGCCTTCCCCAAGACTCAGAGCGCCGCGGACCTGATGACCGACGCCCCGGGCGAGGTGAGCAAGGAGCAACTGCGCGACCTGCACATCCGCCTGCGTCCCAAGGCCAAGCCGGAGAGCGACGGCGAATAACGTCGCTCTGCGTTCAGCGTGATCGGAACCGGCGCCCCGCGAGGCGCCGGTTCTTTTATGTAGGGGGGCGAGGGGATAGTCTGCCGAAGACACCCCTAAGGCGCGCTCCTGGCGTATCGTACAGCCCCGTCGAGCAGAAAGGTCGAGCAAGCATGAAGCGCATGGCTGAGCCAACGATGATCATCCGCACGACACCGGAGCCGAGACGATGATGCTGCTGGGGATCGACCCGGGCTCGCGGATTACCGGCTACGGCGTGATCGATATCAGCGACACGCGGCCGCGCTACGTCGCCAGCGGCTGCATTCGCATCTCCGGTGATGACCTGGCGCAGAAACTGGCCCAGGTCTATGCCGGGGTTGCCGAGCTGATCGGGCTCTATCGGCCCCAGGAGTTCGCCATCGAACGCGTGTTCATGGCCAAGAATCCGGACTCCGCACTCAAGCTGGGCCAAGCCCGCGGCACCGCAATCGTGTGTGCCGCCAATCACGGTATCCCGGTGCACGAATACGCCGCACGCCAGATCAAGCAGGCGGTCACGGGCACCGGCGGTGCCGAAAAGGCCCAGGTCCAGCATATGGTAACGGCGCTACTCACGCTGGACGCGTCTCCCCCCGAGGACGCCGCAGACGCGCTGGCCATCGCGCTCACCCACGCCTACGCGCGTCAGGGACTGGTGGCGACCAGCAGCCGCCGGCGTAGCAGCGGTAGCGCCGGCCGCAACCGCTGGCGCGACTTTAGGCCGGAGTGAGAGAAGGGGAAGAATCCAATGCGCCAGTCCAATCTACGATTGGCAGGCGCGCTGCTATGAGCCGCCGAAGCGCTCCAGCTGCATCTCGCGCAAACGGCTGAGCGTGCGGCGAAAGGCAAACTCGAGGTAGCCCTGGGTATACAGCTCATCCAGTGCGACCTCGGCCTCGATATACAGCGGCACGCGGCGGTCGTAGCACTCGTCGACCAGGGCGATGAAGCGGCGCACCGCATCGTCGTTGAGTGACAGTGCCGGCAGCTGTCGATCCCCGGCGTCGATCCGCTCGGCGCCATCCTCGGTGCCTCGGGCGATGCGACCCTCGCGTGGCTCGCCGCCCAGGCGCGGTACCTCGCCGAGCAGGATGGCCGGGAAACGCTGGCACAGCTCGATGAAATCCACCGCGGCCAAGGGCCTTTGGCACAGGTCGTCGAAGCGGCACCACAGCGCTGCTGGGCTGTGAGCGAGGTTGGCGATGTGCCGATGGTTCAGATCGACCGGCTCATGACTCACCTGCTGATTGTCGCTCAAGCGGGCGAACAGCTCGCTCAAGACCTGCGGCTGCCGCACCCAGTAGCGCTGTACCTCGGCGCCGGGGTGCAGCCGATGATCCTGGTCGCCATCCACGGCCACCACCTGCATGTGCGCTTCGAGCGCGGCGATGGCCGGCAGGAAACGCTCGCGGTTGAAACCATCGGCATAAAGCTGATCCGGCGGCTGGTTTGAGGTGGCCACCAGCACCACGTTCTGCGCAACCACCAGGCTGAGCAGTCGCCCCAGCAGCATGGCATCGCCGATATCGCTGACGAACAGTTCGTCGAAGCACAGCACGCGTACCTCGCGCCCCAACTCCTCGGCCAGCAGGCGCAGCGGGTCGGCATTGCCGGTCAGCTCGAACTGACGCCGATGCACCCACTGCATGAAGTGATGGAAGTGCTGGCGCCGCGCTGGCACGCGCAGGGCGTTGTAGAAGCTGTCCATCAACCAGGTCTTGCCGCGCCCCACCGGCCCCCAGAGGTAAACGCCGGATGGGCATTCACCGCGATGCACGGCATCAAAGCAGCGCTGCAATGCCTCGACCGTGCGCCGCTGGGCGGCATCGACGACGAAGCCGGCAGCGAGGGAGCGTTCGTAGGCGGCCAAGGGTGAATCGGGAACTCCTTGCTGGGCGTTCATCGCAGCACCAGCCGGCCGTCGTCGAACTGCTTCGGCCAGTCGCGGCGGATGAATACCTGGCCCGCCTCACGCACGCGGCGCACCTCGGCCAGATCCAGCTCGGCGATCAGCCAGCGGCTGTGCGTGGGGCACGTCGCTTCGCTCTCGGCGATTACGCCATTGGGCGGCATGCCGTAGTCCGGGGGCACGTAGAGCGCGGCGCGACCGATGTTCTCGTCCAGTGCGGGCGACCAGGGCGCCAGGCCCACCGTGGGCGACTGCAGCACGGCGATCTGGTTCTCCAGGGCACGCGCCTGGGCGCCGATGCGCACACGATAGAAGCCGGCCTCGGTGTCTGTACAACTGGGCGCCAGGATCAGATCCACACCGGCCTCGGCCAGGGTGCGCGCCAGCAGTGGGAACTCGTTGTCATAGCAGATCAGGATGCCCAGCTTGCCCAGCGCCGTATCGAACACCTTGAGCCCGCTGCCAGCGGCTATCTGCCACTGCTCTTGCTCGAAGCGGGTCATCATCAGCTTGTCCTGGCTGCCCAGGCAGCCGTCCGGGCCGAACAGCCAGGCGCGATTGCGATAGAGGCCGTCATCATCCCGCACGGCCACCGAGCCGGGTTGCAGGTAGATCTTCAGCCGTCGTGCCAGGCTTTCACACAGCGCCAGCCAGCGCGGCAGCAGCGGCTGGATGCCGGCGATGGAGCCATGTAGATCGTTGCGCTCGGCTTCGGGCAACTGGCCGCTCAGCACCAGCCCGGCGTATTCCGGCAACAACAGCAACTCGGCGCCCTGCGCGGCGGCCTCCTCGCACAACCCGGTCAGCTGTGCTGCGTAAGCGTCCCAGCTCGTCAGCAGATCGATGTGATATTGGCAGGCGGCAACCTTGATCATGCGGTGAGTTCCTTGAGCCAGAACGACATGGGCTTGGCCGACGCCTCGGCTTCGTCCAGGTCCCGCCAATGATACTGGGTATGCAGTTCGGGATGATGGCGATAGCCCCGGCGCGCCCAGAAGTCGTCCAGCGGCTGATAATCTGTGGGGCGGCGCGGATGGTCGGCAGTGCGCTGCACGGCGCAGAAGGCGCACCAGTCGAAGCGGCGCAGCTGGCGCGCATGGGCCTCGCGCTCGGCAAAGAAACGCACGCCCAGACCTCGCCCGCGCCAGGCAGGCAAGACCACCGACTCGGCGCAGTAGAAGATACGCGCTGGGTCCCAGCCCGCAGTAAGGAAGGGGTGCTGGAATTCCACGGTTTCATCGGCCAGCGGTAGCGCCGTGGAGGCGCCGACTACCCGGCCTTCGTCCCGCACCAGCACGCACAGACTGCTTTCACTGCGTACATAGGTGTCGAGGTATTCGGCCTCATAGTCGAGGCTGCCGTCGTAGAGGTAGGGGAATTCGCGGAAGACCGTGATCCGCAAATGCGCCAGAGCTTCGACATGGGGCGCGATCTGCGGCCCCTGGAGCAGTTCAATGTCCATCTGGAGTCGTTCGTCAGCAGCAGGGTGACGCCGGCGGCTATGCCGGCTGGAAGGCGCGAACTTATCATGCGATCCAAGCAACCACGAACCACGCTACGCAAGGAACTTAGCCATGACCGCCACCGAACTGGTTCAGGCCTACTACGCTGCCTTCAACGCTGGCGACATGCCCGCCTTCCTCGACCTGCTGGACGAGGATGTGGTGCACGACATCAACCAGGGGGAGCGCCAGGTCGGCAAAGCCACCTTCGCCGCCTTCATGGACAAGATGAACCGCTGCTACCGCGAGCGCCTGGCCGACATCGTGGTGATGCAGAACGCCGCCGGTGATCGCGCCGCCGCCGAATTCGTGGTGCACGGTGAGTACCTGGCCGACGACGAAGGCCTGCCACCGGCCAACGGCCAGACCTACGTGCTGCCTGCCGGCGCCTTCTTCGAGATCAGCAATGGCAAGGTGGCGCGCATCAGCAACTACTACAACCTCAATGACTGGGTGGCGCAGGTGGGCTGAATAGCGTTTGCCAAGGGGGCGAGCCTGTCAGCAGCTCGGCTCCCCGCAAGAGGTCCTACCCGTTCAGCGAACCCAGTGCAGCTCACGCTGCTCGGCAGCACCGACCAGCGCATGCCGTGGGCATCCTTTCTGCGCACAGAGGAGGGTGACCACGGCGTGCCACGCCTGAGGTCATCGAACATGCGCACGTAGATCTCCATCTGGCCGATGTGCTGATGGGGCAGCTGGCTGTGTTCTCGATCGCAGCTCACTAAGCCCTTGCCGAACGCGACCTTCAGCCCATTGGCCAGCAGGGGTGAATGGGTTGGGCCCCGTGCAGCAGCTAGTCAGCCGATTCGGCGATGCGTATAGTGGACGCCGTCACGGAAAGGACGTTGAATGGAATGATTGGACGCCTGCACGGCACCCTGCTGGAAAAGCTCCCTCCCTGGATCGTGGTCGATGTCCACGGCGTCGGTTACGAACTCGAAACCTCGATGACGACACTGGTCGCGCTACCCGCCGTGGGCGAGGAGGTCCGCCTCTATACCCACCTGAGCGTGCGCGAGGACGCGCATCTGCTCTACGGTTTCGGGCGTGACGAGGAGCGCCAGCTGTTTCGCGCGCTGATCAAGGTCAACGGCGTGGGGCCGAAACTTGCCCTGGCGATTCTCTCCGGCATGGAGCGTGACGCCTTCGTCGGCTGCGTCATGGAGGGCGACAGCAAGGCGTTGACCAAACTGCCGGGTGTGGGCAAGAAGACCGCCGATCGGTTGATCGTCGAGATGCGCGATCGCTTCCCCCACTGGCAGGAAGAGCAGGGGTCGCTGCTGGACGCGGCAAGCCACGCCGTGGTCAAGCCGCAGGACCCGTTCGCCGATGCCGAGGCGGCGCTGGTATCACTGGGCTACAAGCCGACCGAGGCGTCGCGCATGCTCTCGGGGCTCGACGAGGGCCTGCCCACCGAAGCCCTGATCAAGTCGGCGCTGGCGCGCCAGATGGCCGGGTAAGGCGACATGATCGAACCAGATCGTCTCATCGAAGCCTCGCCGCGACAGGGCGAGCAACAGGCCGATCATGCCATTCGGCCGCGCCGGCTGGGCGACTATATCGGCCAGCCGCGGGTGCGCGAGCAGATGGATATCTTCATCTCGGCGGCGCGCAATCGCGGTGACTCCCTCGATCATACTCTGGTCTTCGGCCCGCCCGGGCTGGGCAAGACCACGCTCGCCAATATCATCGCCGCGGAGATGGAGGTCGATATCAAGTCGACCTCGGGGCCGGTGCTGGAGCGTGCCGGCGATCTCGCCGCCATGCTGACCAACCTGCAGCCGGGCGACGTGCTCTTCATCGACGAGATCCACCGTCTGTCGGCCGCGGTCGAGGAGGTGCTCTATCCGGCGATGGAGGATTTCCAGCTCGACATCATGATCGGCGATGGACCCGCGGCGCGGTCTATCAAGCTCGACCTGCCTCCGTTCACGCTGGTTGGCGCCACCACTCGCGCGGGGCTGCTGACCTCGCCGCTGCGTGATCGCTTCGGCATCGTCCAGCGCCTGGAGTTCTATGCCATCGACGAGCTGAGCGAAATCGTCGCCCGCTCGGCGCGGCTGCTCGGGGTGACTGCCGATGCCCAGGGCGCCCGCGAGATTGCGCGGCGCGCCCGCGGCACACCGCGTATCGCTAATCGTCTACTCCGGCGCGTGCGCGATTTCGCCGAAGTGAAGGGCGACGGCACGCTGAGTGCGGAGATCGCCGATCAGGCCCTGAACATGCTCAACGTCGACAGTCACGGCCTCGATCACATGGATCGCCGGCTGCTGCTGGCGATGATCGAGAAGTTCGACGGCGGGCCGGTGGGGGTAGACAGCCTGGCGGCGGCGATCAGCGAGGAGCGCGACACCATCGAGGATGTCATCGAGCCCTATCTGATCCAGCAGGGGCTCATGATGCGCACCGCCCGGGGGCGGGTGGTGACCCGCTCGGCCTATACCCACTTCGGCCTGGCGGTGCATGATCAGGCGCCCGAGGGAGGCGAGAGCGGGTGAGTGAATTTCATCTGCCACTCAAGGTATACATCGAAGATACCGACGCCGGCGGCATCGTATACTACGTTAACTACCTGAAATTCATGGAGCGTGCCCGCAGCGAGTGGCTGAATGCTCAGGGCTTTGCCCAGCACGAGCTGCTCGAACAGGGCGTACAACTGGTGGTCCATAGCCTCAGTTGCCAATATGCACGCCCGGCGCGGCTCGACGATCGGCTGGAAGTGAGCGCCGCCGTCGAGAAGCTTGCCGCCTGCTCGGTGCGATTCACCCAGGCGGTACGGCATCGCGGGGAAACATTATGCGAAGCGGTGGTCGATATAGCATGCGTCGACGCGCAGCACCTGAAACCCAGGCGGTGGCCCGCAGCGCTTCGCGCGGTGCTGACGCCAGACATTCAAAGCCAGTGATTCGAGGATTCACGTGAACGACTCCATGTCCATCCCCCATCTGATCATGAACGCCAGCCTGGTCGTCCAGGTGGTCATGCTGCTGCTGCTGGCCGCTTCCGTCGCCTCCTGGGTGGTGATCTTCCAGCGCAGCTTTGCACTGGCGCGGGCCAAGAAGGCGCAGCGCGAGTTCGACGAGCGCTTCTGGTCCGGCATCGATCTCAACGAACTCTACCAGGATGTGCCGGAGAACCACGACGCCCAGGGTGCCGAACATGTCTTCCGCGCCGGCTTTCGCGAGTTCAACCGGCTGATGCCCAAGACCCGCAGCAGCGAGGCGGTGCTCGATGGCGTGCAGCGCTCGCAGCGTGTGGCACTGTCGCGGGAAGAGGATCGTCTCAACGCCAATCTGACGCTGCTGGCCACGGTGGCCTCGGCAAGCCCCTACATCGGCCTGTTCGGCACCGTTTGGGGCATCATGGGATCGTTCCAGAGTCTCTCCATGGCCCAGCAGGCCACGCTCTCCACGGTTGCGCCGTGGATCGCCGAGGCGCTGGTGGCAACCGCCATGGGTCTGTTCGCGGCCATCCCCGCGGTGATCTTCTACAACCGTCTCTCTTCCATCGCCAGCCGTCTGCTCGGCGAGTACGAAGATTTCGCCGAAGAGTTCCACTCGATCCTGCATCGCAATCTGCAGGGTCGCGGCAACAGTCAGTCGGCCTGAGCCGGAGGTGAGTCATGGGTGGACCCTATAGCCGACATCAGCGGCGCAAGCCGATGGGCGAAATCAACGTCGTGCCCTTTATCGACGTCATGCTGGTGCTGTTGGTGATCTTCATGATCACCGCACCCATGCTGACCCAGGGTGTCAAGGTCGATCTGCCGCAGGTCACCTCGGAGCCCATCGATACTCAGGAGCAAGAGCCGATCATCGTCTCCGTCGACAGCAAAGGTGAGTACTACATCTCACTGGGTGACAAGGACAAACCGGTGACCCTGCAGACCGTGGGTGATCAGGTCGTGGCGATTCTCGAGCGCAAGCCCAACACGCCGGTCATGGTGCGGGGCGACAAGAACGCTTCCTACGGTCAGGTGGTGACGTTGATGAGCACGTTGCAGATGGCCGGCGTGGCGAACGTCGGATTGATTTCCGAACCGCCCTCGGGTGACAACAAGGGGTAAGGAGTCAGCATGGCGAAGCGAACGCGCCGTGTCGGCTACGGCTTGCCCGTTGTCCTGGCGATCGGGGTGCACATTGTGGCCCTGCTGTTGACGATGCTGCGCCTGCCGGAGAGCGAGCCGATCCCGAGCTCCTCGTCGGTGGTGCAGGCGACGCTGGTCAGCGATGTGACCGCGACCGACAAGGCTCAATACGCCAAGGAGGCCAAAGCGCGTACTGCCAAGCGTCAGGCCGAGGAGGCCGCGCAGCAGGCCGCCGAGCAGCAGGCGCAGGAAGCTGCCCGCGAACAGGCCGAACAGCAGGCCGCCCAGGCACAAGCCGAACAGCAGGCAGCGGCCGACGCCGCCCGGGCCGAGGCCCAGCGGCGTCAGCAGGCGGCCGAACAGGCAGCCGCGGAGCGTGCCGAAGCGGCACGTCAGCAGAAGGCCGCAGAAGCCGAGCAGCAGCGGCAGGTGCAGGTCCAGAAGCAGAAGGCCGAGGCAGCCAAGAAACAGGCCGAAGCGGAAAAACAGCGTCAGGCCGAAGAGGCCAAGAAGCAAGCCGAGGCGGAGAAGAAACGCGAGGCGGAAGAGGCCAGGAAGAAGGCTGAAGCAGAGAAGAAGCGCAAGGCGGAAGAAGCCAAGAAGAAGGCGGCTGCGGAGGCCAAGAAAAAGGCCGAAGCGGCAGCCAAGGCGGCGAGCCAGAATGCGCTCAACGATTCGATTGCCAACGAGCAGGAGCGCATCGCCAACGCTCAGCAGTCGAACCAGGCTTCCAACAGCTTCATCAACCTGGTCAAGAGTGCGGTCGAGGCGCAGTGGCACTTGCCGCCCAATGCCGATGGCGCGCTGGTGACACAGGTGCGGGTGCGGCTGGGGCCGTCGGGGGAACTGCTCGCGGCGACCGTGACGCGCAGCAGCGGCAACCCCAGTTTCGACCGCTCGGCGACGCAGGCGGTAGAGGCGGCGGCACCGTTCCGTGAGCTGCAGCAGCTGGATGCCGGACTGCAGCGACGGTTCCGCGATTTCAATCTCAAGTTCACACCCGGGGATATACAGTGATGAAACAACGGATGTCTCAAAGCTTGCGACGACTGGCGGCTGCCTGGCTGGCCTCGCTCGTCGCGCTGTGTCTGACGGCGAACGCCCAGGCTCAGAATCTCACCATCGAGATCAACCGCGGCAGCGACCAGGCGATTCCGATTGCCGTCGTGCCGTTCGAGTCCCAGGCGCCGGGCGGGCTGCCCCAGGATGTGGCACAGATCGTCAGCGACGACCTCGAGCACAGCGGCCAGTTCGATCCGCTCAGCCGCAGTGCGCTGATCTCGCTGCCGAGCAGCAGCAAGGACGTGTTCTACGATGACTGGAAGCGCGTCAACGCGCGTTATCTGGTGGTCGGCAAGATCGAGCCCCAGGGTAGCGACTATCGCATCCAGTACGAACTGATGGACGTTGCCGGTGGCAAGCGCATGCTCGGCGAAACGCTGACTTCCAGCGCCAGCGATCTACGTGCCAGCGCCCACTACATCAGCGACCAGATCTTCGAAGCGATCACCGGTATTCGCGGTGCCTTCTCGACCCGTATCGCCTATGTCGCTGCCTCGGGCAGCGGTGACAACGCGCGCTATGCGCTCTACGTCGCCGACGCCGATGGCCACAACGCCCAGCAGATTCTGTCTTCCGACGATCCGCTCCTGTCGCCGGCCTGGTCGCCGGATGGCACCAAACTGGCCTACGTCTCCTTCGAGTCCGGCAACTCCGCCATCTATGTGCAGAACGTGGCCACCGGCGAGCGCCTGCGCCTGACCTCTTTCCCCGGTATCAACGGTGCCCCGGCGTGGTCGCCGGACGGACGTAAGATGGCGATGTCACTGTCCAAGGATGGCCAGCCGGAGATCTACGTGATGGATCTGGCCTCGCGCCAGCTCACTCGGCTGACCAACAACCGCGCCATCGAGACCGAGCCCGACTGGTCGCCGGACGGGCGCTCGCTGATCTTTACCTCCGACCGTAGCGGGGCGCCCCAGCTCTATCGCATGCCAGCCAGTGGCGGTCAGGCAGAGCGGGTCACCTTTACGGGCAGCTACAACTCTGACGGGCGTTTTTCGCCGGACGGTAAAACGCTGTTCATGATCACCCGTGACGATACCGGTTTTCATGTCGCAAAACAGGATCTGGACACCAGCCGTGTAACAGTCTTGACTGATACACGATGGGATGAATCACCCAGTGTCGCGCCGAACGGCGCCATGGTAATCTTCGCTACCCAGCAAGGGTCGCAAGGGGTGCTGGGGGCAGTCTCTTCAGATGGACGCGCGTCCTTCCGACTGCCCTCGCAACAAGGTGACGTGCGGGAACCCGCATGGTCGCCATATTTGAACTAAACGACGAAAGTCGACAGTGTCATTCGACATCTGAGCAAGGAGATGACAATGCAATTCAAGACTTACGCCAAGACGCTAACGGTCGCGCTGTCACTGGCAGTGGTCGCGGGCTGTTCTAGCAGCGGCGGCACCCAGGAAGGGAACATGGATGGCACCTCCGGTAACATGTCCGGTCAGGGCATGACTTCCGGCCAGGGCGCAAACGGTTCGCAGATGAACGCCAACCAGCAGCGTCCCAGCGTCGACACGATCTACTTCGCGTTCGACAGCGACGAAATCCGCCCGGAATTCGAGTCCGTCCTGCGCGGTCACGCTCAGTACCTGATGGCCAACCCGAGCGTCAACGTGACGCTGCAAGGCTACGCCGACGAGCGCGGCACGCGTGAATACAACCTGGGCCTCGGCGAGCGTCGTGCGCAGTCGGTCGAGCAGTACCTGACCGTCCAGGGCGTGTCCCCGTCGCAGATCTCCATTGTCAGCTACGGTGAAGAGCGTCCTGCCGTTCAGGGCCACACCGAAGAAGCCTACGCGAAGAATCGTCGCGTCGTGTTCGACTACAAGTAATAGTCGACGGAGATCAGCATGAAACACGGTCTGAAAAGACTGTGCGGCGCGGGAGCCCTGGTGCTCCCGCTGTCCGTATGGGCTCAGCAGCCGGTCGTGGATGACCTCACGGGTCAGTCGTCGGGCGGTTTCTACAGTCAGACGCAGGCCCGCGAAAGCGGCGGCGGCACCCTGACGATCCTCAACGAATTGCAGGACAACCGCCAGCAGATACAGCAGCTGCGCGGCCAGGTCGAGGAGCTGCGCTATCAGCTGGAGCAGCTGAAGCAGCAGACTCAGAAGCAGTATCTCGATCTCGATGACCGTCTCTCGGGTAGCGGGAGCGGCAGTAGCGGTGACATGTCGAGTGGCAGCGTCGATAGCGGCGCGGCGAGCCAGGTTGCCGGAAACAGTGGGGCCGGAAATAGCGGTGCCGCGGGCAGCGGTGCTGGAGACAGCAGCGCCGGTGCAGCCAGTGCGACGACCGCTGACAGCGGTGGCAGCGCGCCGGCAGCGGGTGGTAGCGGCGATGGCCGCGACGCCTACCAGGCTGCATTCCAGCAGGTACAGGCGCGGCAGTTCGACGCCGCCGTCAGTTCGTTCAAACGCTTCATCGCCGATTACCCGCAGTCGAGCCTGATCCCCAATGCCCACTACTGGCTCGGCGAACTCTACTCGGCGCAGTCGCAGCTCGACGCCGCCGCCAAGGCCTTCAATACCGTCATCGACGATTACCCGCAGAGCAGCAAGGTGCCCGATGCGCTCTACAAGCTGGGTCTGTTGAAGGCACGCCAGGGCGATACCTCGGGCAGCCGCGAACTGCTCAAGCGCGTGCAGAGCGACTACCCTGACAGTAGCGCGGCGCAGATGGCGAAGGACTTCCTCAATCAGTTGGGCAACTGAGACTGAAGCTGAGCGAGGGATAGAGACAGGACGCGAGACCGCGTCCCGTCCAGCCGGATGAGGGCCGACCACCAAAGGCGGTCGGCCTCAGCGCGTTGTGGCTGACGCCCACGCTGCTGGCGTGGAGAAGACGATGCTCTAGTACCACCCGCACAGGAGGAGGTGAGCATGCCTTGCCAAAGCGACTATCAGCCGCCCGTGGACCTGCTCGCGGGGAAGGTGATTCTGGTGACCGGGGCGAGCGCCGGCATCGGTCGCGCAGCGGCCATGGCCTACGCCCGGCACGGTGCCACCGTGGTGCTGCTGGGGCGTAGCCTGAGCCGGCTGGAGACGGTCTATGACGCGATCGAGGCGGCCAAGGCGCCGCAGCCGGCGATCTTCCCGCTCAATCTCGAAAGTGCCACGGCGCAGGATTTCGGCGTCGTCGCGGCCAAGCTCGAGCAGGCCTTCGGGCGTCTCGACGGCCTATTGCACAACGCCAGCATGCTGGGGGAGCGCAAGTCGGTCGCGGCCTCCGATCTCGAGGTGTGGGCGCGGGTGATGCAGGTCAACTTCACCGCCAGTCTCGGTTTGACCCAGGCCTTGTTGCCGCTGCTCGAAGCGTCCACCAACGCCTCGGTGGTGTTCACCTCGTCCAGCGTGGGGCGGCGCGGGCGCGCCGAGTGGGGTGCCTACTCGACCTCCAAGTTCGCCACCGAGGGCCTGATGCAGATTCTCGCCGACGAGTATCGCGACTCGACGCTGCGCTTCAATTCGATCAACCCCGGTGGCACGCGCACCGCCATGCGGCGCGCGGCCTACCCCCAGGAAGATCCGCAGCGGGTTCCCACACCGGAGTCGATCATGCCCACCTATCTCTGGCTGATGGGCCGCGACAGCCGCGGCACCACCGGCGAAGCCTTCGACGCCCAACCGCCGCGGCAGTGAGCCGCGGCGGTGGCCAGGCGTGATCTCATGCCGGCCACAGTCGCACCAGCACCTTGCCCGACACCTGGGCATCCTTGGCCACATCGAACGCCTCGACCGCGTCGTCGGCGGCGATCTCGTGGGTGATCACCTGATCGAAACGCGCATCCCGATCGAGGAGTTCGATCGCTTCGTCGACCTCGTCGTTGAAGCGGAAACAGCCACGCAGCTGAATCTCCTTGGAGATCAGTGTCGCCAGTTCCAGTGGCTGGGCGCCGGCACCCATCATGCCGATCTGGGCGATCACGCCGGCACGCCGCACGGCGCGGATCGCGACGTCGATCGAGGCGGGTACGCCTGAGCACTCCAGCGCCACATCGAACGCCTCGGCCGCCGGTTCCGCCTCGCCGATGCGCACGGTGGCGTGCACGCCAAGTGCCCGGGCGCGCGCCAGCGGCCCCTCGAACACGTCGGTGGCGGTCACCTCGCTCGCGCCCTTGGCCAGCGCCGCGGCGGCCACCAGCAGACCGATCGGCCCCGAGCCGCAGACCAGTACACGCTTGCCCTCGACGCCGCCGGCGATACGGATGCCGTGCAGCGCCACGGCCAGCGGCTCGGTCAGTGCCGCGCGCTTGAGCGGCAGCGTCGACGGCAGGGTGCGGATCATGCCGCGCTTGACCACCAGATACTCGCTCATGCCGCCCTGGGTGTGCGGCGTGGTCGAGGCTGACCCCAGATAGCCGCCGCGTGGCCACAGATGCGGATGTTGCTCCAGCCCCGGCTGGCACTCGCCGAAGGTTGCCGGGTGAAAGGTCACCGGGGTTCCCGGGGCCAGCTCCCCGGCGGGATCCAGATCCACCGTGCCGGAGAGTTCATGTCCCGGAATCAGCGGCTCACGCACCACGAAGGCGCCGTTGGCACCCTCGTGGTAGTAGTGCAGGTCAGAGCCGCAGATGCCGCCCCAGGCGATGCGCACGCGCACCTCATCGGCGGCCGGCTCGGGGGTTTCCCAGGTCTGCGCGCGCAGATCCTGCTTGCCATGTATCACCAGCGCTTTCATGCCCTTGTTGCTCCTGTGTGACGCCGCCAGGCATAGGCGCGATCATGCCCGCTATCCGGCGGTGATGAATGAATCAGGCCTTCGACAGCCAGCTCGTCGGTCCCAGGCCGTCGAGGCTCAAACCACCGAGGTCATGCCGCCGTCGACGAAGATGTTCTGACCCGAGACGAAGGCGGAGGCGTCCGAGCAGAGATAGATCAGCGTACCCACCAGCTCTTCGACATTACCCCAGCGCTGGGCCGGGGTGCGCGACTCCACCCAGCTGTTGAAGGCTTCGTCCTGCCACAGGGCCGTGTTCATGTCGGTCTTGAAGTAGCCCGGCGAGATGCAGTTGACCTGAATGTCGAAGCGCGCCAGATCGGCGGCCATGCCCTTGGTCAGCATCACCACACCGCCCTTGGAAGCGGCATAGGGGGCGATGGTCTGGCGTGCCAGCTGCGACTGCACCGAACCGATATTGACGATCTTGCCCGATCCGCGCTGGGACATGCGCTCGGCCAGCGCGCGCGAGACGTAGAAGGCGCTGGAGAGATTGGTGGCGAGCACCGCATCCCAGTCTTCGGGATCGAACTCGGCGAAGGGGGCGCGACGCTGGAGTCCGGCATTGTTGACCAGGATGTCCGGTGTTCCCAGGCGCGCGGTCAGCGCATCCAGCGCCTCGCGCACCGCCGCGCTGTCGGTGACATCGAAAGTCACGCTGTCGACCTCGGCACCGGTTTCTGCGCGGATCGCCTCGGCGGCGCGGGCCACCGCTTCGGCTTGGCGTCCGTGCACGATCACGCGTGCCCCCTGACGCGCCAGTCCCTGGGCCAGGGTGAATCCCAGCCCCCGCGACGAGCCGGTCACCAGGGCCAGGCGGCCACTGATATCGAAAAGCTTCATGCATTGTCTCCCGATGCGGTGTTTATCGACGTGTACAGACATCCTGTGATCCGCCATCAGACCCGGATTGCGCCCGCGGTTTCAAGCGTCGGGGACGGACTGCCGGTGATGAGGTGGTGGCGCCCGACCACGACCAAAGGCGGGGTTACGTCTACAGCCTAGCATTGTACAGTCCGCTGAACGACGTTCAGCTCATTGGACAATGGTCGCGCTCACGGCATCCGGACAGAGGCCTTGGCGCCATGCATCGAAGACCGCTGACCGAAGCCTGCGAACCGACAAGACACGAGGATCGAGCCATGCATCAGACACCGTCGCCGGCCGACGCGGAAAAGCGCCAGGCAGCATCGCCGAAGGGCAAGCTGAGGGTGGCGGTGGCCACCCCGCTGAGCGAGGCGCTATGCGCCATGATCGAAGCCCGCGAGCCGCGCCTCGAGATGGTCCGTGACCAGTCGCTGCTGCCGCCCATGCGCCACCCCGCGGACTTCGCCGGCGACCCCGCCTTCCGTCGCAGCGCCGAGGCGCAGGCGCGTTTCGAGGCGCTGATCGCCGATGCCGAGGTGCTGTACGGCATTCCCGACCTCGACCCGGCAGCGCTGGCGCGCGCGGTCGCGGCCAACCCCGGGCTGCGCTGGGTCCATCTGATGGCCGCGGGGGGTGGCGGCCAGGTGAAGGCGGCGCAACTCTCCCGCGAGCAGCTCGAGCGGGTCGCCTTCACCACCTCCGCGGGGGTGCATGGCGGGCCACTGGCGGAGTACGCGCTGTTCGGCGTGCTTGCCGGTGCCAAGCAGCTGCCGCGGGTCCAGGCTCAACAGCGGGCGCACCACTGGAGCGGGCGCTGGGCGATGGGGCAGGTCAGTGAACAGACCGTGCTGCTGCTGGGGCTCGGCGGGATCGGCCGTGAGGTGGCGCGCAAGCTCTCGCTGCTGGGCGCGCGGGTGATCGGCGTCTCGCGTCACGGCCGAGCGGTCGACCACGTCGACGAGGTCGTGCCGCCGGAGGCGCTGCACGCGGCAGCGGCACGCGCCGATGCCGTGGTCTGTTCGCTGCCGGGAACCGCCGCCACCGACAAGCTGGTGGATGCGGCCTTTCTCGCGGCGCTGCGTCCCGGGGCCACCTTCGTCAACGTCGGCCGCGGCACGGCGGTCGACGAGCCGGCGCTGATCGAGGCCCTGCGCACCGAGCATCTCGGCCTAGCCGTGCTGGATGTCACGGCCAGCGAGCCGCTGGCTGGTGACTCGCCGCTATGGGATCTGCCCAACGTACTGCTGACCCCGCATACCGCGGCACTCAACGCCGCTGAAGACCGCCTGATTGCCGAGCTGTTCGTGGACAACGCCCGGCGCTATCTCGACGGGGAGCCGCTGCGCAATCGCGTCGATACGGTGGAGTTCTACTGATGGCGGGGGAGGCCGAGCGTAGCCCGGCGGTGACCCGATCGATCCGCGTGCTGGGGCTGCTGGAGCAGGCGGGCGACACCGCACTGGGGGTCAGCGAGATGGCGCGTCAGCTCTCTGTGGCGCGCTCGTCACTGTTCAACATCTGTCTGGCGCTGGAAGCCGAGGGTCTGATCGCTCGCAGCGCCGGCGGCTACCGCCTGGGGCGGCGTCTGGTCGAACTGGGCGGGGCCTATCTGCGCGGAGTCGATCCGGTCCAGGCGTTCTACCAGGCATGCAACGAGACCCCGCTGTTGCACGACGAGATCTGCCAGCTGGCGGTGCTCGACGGCACCGATGTGCTCTATCTCGCCGCCCATGCCGGGCGCATGCCGCTGCGCATGACCGCGAGCATCGGCAGCCGCTTTCCGGCCTCGATCACCGCGGTGGGCAATGCGCTGCTGGCGCGCCTCGACGACGCCGAGATCCGGCGGCGATTCGCTGACCCGGCGACCCGCCCGGGCTGGACCGAGCGCTCGGTCACCGACCTCGACGCGCTGGTGGCCAAGATCGCCCGGGTCCGCGAACGCGGCTATGGCCGTGACCTGGGCGAGGTCTTCCCCGGGGTCCGTGGGCTGGCGCTGGTGGTGGCGCCGCAGTACAGCGGCGAGCAGGCCTATGCCCTCGGTACCTCGCTGATGGAGGAGCGCTGCGACGATGCACTGGAGGCGCGCGCCGTGGCGGCACTCGATGCCATGGCGCGACGTATCGCCAACCCCATGAACCTGGCCGCCGATCCCCACGATACGGCCATGCGCGATGCCCGTGATGCCGGGCGCTGAACATCCACTGATCGAGGAGTGAACGAGATGTCGTCTGCCATCGATGACGCCTCCGTCGAGAGGCCCAATGACACTGCGGCGGCCAGCTTCGAGCGCGTCTTTGCCCATCCCGGCAAGCGCCGGGTTGGCATGATTGGCCTCGGCAACATGGGTATGCCGATGGCGCACAACCTGCTGGCTGCCGAGGTGGCGGCGCAGGTGAGCGTGTACGGACGCTCAGCGCAGAAACTGGCCCCGGTGATCGACGCCGGTGCAGCGCTGGCGGAGACACCGCGGGCGCTGGCCGCTGCCAGCGACGTGCTGATCACGGTGCTGCCCGATCTCGATCCGCTGCGCGAGCTGCTGTGGGGCGAACAGGGGATCGTTGCCGGTGTGGGTGACGCGCTGCTGATCGTAATCTGCTCCACCTCATCGCCCCAGGGCGTACGCGAGCTGGCCGCTGAGCTCGAGCAGGCGAGCGCAGGGCGCATCCGGCTGCTCGATGCACCGCTCTCCGGAGGGACCGACGGCGCCGAAGCCGGCCGGCTGTCGATCATGGTCGGCGGTGACGCGCAGGCCTTCACGGTCGCGCAGCCGCTGCTGGCCAGTATGGGCAATCCCGTGCATCTGGGCTCGCTGGGGGCGGGCGAGGTGGCCAAGGCGTGCAACCAGATGGTGGTGGCCTCGACCATGGTGGCGCTGTCGGAGGCGACGGTGATCGCCGAGCGCGCCGGCCTCGATGTCGCTCGCCTGCTCGAGTGCCTGGGTGGTGGTTACGCCGGCGGGCGCCTGCTGGAAGCGCGCAAGCAGCGCTTGATCGACAAGGATTACACCCCCACCGGCGTCGCTCGCTACATGATCAAGGATCTGGCTTTCGCCCGTGACGAGGCAGCTCGCGGTGGGGTGATGACGCCACAACTGGCGACACTCTCGCGGCTGTTCGACGACCTCGGCGATCGCGGGCTGGGGGAGCATGACCTCTGCGTCACCCAGCGCTACATCGACGAACTGGACCGCCTGCCCTGAAGGCGAGCGCCGCGTTCGCACGTGGCGGGAGGAGCTGAGATGACGACACTGAAGGCGTTCTGGCGTGGTATCGAGTGGCTCATCGCGCTGTTGATGTTACTCACCATGGTGCTGGTCTTCGTCAATGTGGTGCTGCGCTATGGTTTCGCCTCGGGGTTGCGCTCGGGGATCGAGCTGTCGCGGCTGGGCTTCGTCTGGATCGTGATGCTCGGCGCCTCGCTGTGTCTCAAGGAGGGCGAGCACCTGGCGGTGTCCGAGCTGTTCGACCGCCTGCCGCGGGTGGTGCGCAGCGTGCTGGGGCGGCTCGCGTGGCTGGCGATCCTGGTCGCCTCGCTGATGCTGCTGATCGGCTGCTGGCGCCAGACTCTGTCCAACTGGCACAACATCTCGCCGCTCACCGGGTTGCCCACGGCACTGTTCTATCTCGCCGGCGTGGTCTCGGGGGCACTGATGAGCGTGACCGCCGCCCTCGGCGCCGTACTGCCCGGCGGCCCTGATGCGCCGGGGGCAGCGGAAGCCCACCACCACGCCAGCGCATCCGAGGAGACACGACCATGACCCTGGGGCTGTTCCTGGCGGTGCTGATCGGCACCATCCTGCTGCGCCTGCCGGTGGCGTTCGCACTGCTCGCGGCGGCGGTGGCGCTGATGCTGCACATGGGGATGTTCAGTGCCGACATCCTGGCCCAGTCGCTGATCAACGGGGTCGACAACTTCGCCCTGCTGGCGATCCCGTTCTTCATGGTCGCTGGCGAGGTGATGGCGGTCGGCGGACTCTCAGACCGCATCGTGCGCCTGGCGATGACGCTGGTCGGCCACTGGCGTGGTGGCCTCGGCTATGTCGCCATTCTCACCTCGCTGCTGCTGGCCGGGCTCTCCGGCTCGGCGGTGGCGGATGCCGCGGCGCTGGTCAGCATCCTCTATCCGATGATGCGTAAGAGTGGCTATCCGGCCTCGCGGTCGGTGGGGCTGCTGGCCGCCGGCGGCATCATCGCCCCGGTCATTCCGCCGTCGCTGCCGCTGATCATCCTCGGGGTGGCGGGCAACCTGTCGATCGCCAAGCTGTTCATCGGCGGCATTGTGCCGGGGCTGTTCATGGGGCTGGCACTGATGATCACCTGGCGCGTGATGATGCGCCGCTCGGACCTGGCCCCCCAGCCCCGTGCCAGTCGCGGCGAGCGTCTCAAGGCGCTGAGGGAGAGCGTGTGGGCGCTGCTGCTGCCGCTGATCATCATCGTCGGCATTCGCTTCGGCGTGTTCACCCCGACCGAAGCCGCGGTGGTCGCCGCGGTCTACGCCATCCTGGTCTCGGCGCTGGTCTACCGCGAGCTGAGCCCGCGCAAGCTGCTCGGCGTGCTGATCCGGGCCGGGCGCTCGACGGCGCTGGTGATGTTCCTGGTAGGCGCGGCGATGGCCGCCTCCTGGGTGATCACCATCGCCCAGCTGCCGCAGCAACTCGCCGCCATGCTCGGGCCGCTGGTCGAGCATCCGATTCTGCTGATGTCGGCGATCATGCTGGTGGTGCTGCTGGTGGGCATGGTCATGGATCTGGCCCCGGCGATCCTGATTCTGGTGCCGCTGTTCATGCCGCTGGTGATACAGGCCGGAATCGACCCGATCTATTTCGGCCTGATGTTCGTGATCAACTGCTGCATCGGCTTGATCACGCCGCCGGTGGGCACCGTGCTCAACGTGGTCTGCGGGGTGGGCAACACCTCGATGACCGAAGCCGTGCGCGGCGTCTACCCCTTCGTACTGGTGTATATCGGTCTGCTGGCGCTGTTCGTGCTGGTGCCGCAGATCATCACGGTGCCGATGCATTGGCTGATCGGCTAGGGAAGAGCAAGGAGACGATGACATGAACAAGAAACTGCTGGGACTGGCCTCGATGCTGTGCGGTTTGGCACTGCTGTCGACCACGGCCACTGCGGCCACCACGCTGCGCTTCGCCCATCCTGCGCCGCAGAGCGATCTGCAGCAGGTGCTGGCCGAAGCCTTCAAGAAGGAGGTCGAGCGCGAGAGTGACGGCGAGCTCCAGGTTCAGATCTTTCCCAACGGCCAGCTCGGCAACGATGCCCAGATGATCGACGGTACCCGCTCGGGAATCATCGATATCACCCTCTCGGGGCTCAACAATTTCACGGGTCTGGTGCCGGAGGCGGCGGCCTTCACACTACCGTTCATGTTCCCGGATCACGAGGCCGCCTACCGCGCGCTGGATGGCAAGCCGGGGCAGCAGGTGATGGCCAAGCTCGGAGAGTTCGGCCTCGAGGGGCTGGCATTTCCCGAGAACGGGTTTCGCGAGATGACCAACAACCGTGGCCCGATCCGTGAGCCCAAGGATCTTCAGGGCCTGCGCATGCGCGTCAATAACTCCATCGCGCTCAACGACATGTTCGAGCTGCTCGGCGCCAACCCGCAGCAGATCCCGGTCAACGAGCTCTACACCGCGCTCGAGACCGGTGTGGTAGACGCCCAGGACCATCCGCTGGGGATCGTGGTGTCGTTCAACTTCAACGAGGTGCAGAAGTACCTGTCGCTCACCAATCACGCCTATGCCGCGCTGGCGTTGGTGATGAACAAGCAGCGCTTCGACAGCCTGACCCCAGCGCAGCAGCAGATCGTGCGCAACGCGGCAGCGGACGCCACTCGCATGCAGCGGTCGATGAACATCCAGCGCAGCGAGTCGATGGTCCAGCAGCTCAAGCAGAAGGGCATGCAGGTCAACCGTGACGTCGACACTGCGGCCTTCCAGCAGGCGGTACAGCCGGTGTGGGACAAGTTCATCGAAGCGCATGGCAAAGCGATGATCGACGCCATTCAGCAGGCCTCGGCCAAAGATTCGGCTGAGCCCCAGAGCTGAGGCCGGGCCTACGGCAAGACAGCGGCCGTCCAATGATGGGCGGCCGTTGAGCACTGAACCCTCGGTTTCAGACTGTGCCTGCTCAGATATCGACCAGGGCGGCAGCCAGCGCCGACCCACTCTCGAACCAGCGATCCGCCGGCCAGTCGGCGGTGGATTCGTCCTCGGGGATATAGCCATAGCGCACAGCCACGGCGGTCATGCCGGCGTGGTGTGCCGCTTCCATATCGCGTCGATGATCGCCGACATACCAGCACGCTGCGGGGGCGACGCCCAGCTCGCGGGCTGCGAACCACAGCGGCTCCGGGTCGGGCTTGCGTACCGGCAGGTCATCGGCGCACACCAGAACACCGGGGTTCAGCGCCAACGCTTCCACCAGCGGCGCGGCATAGCGGCGCGGCTTGTTGGTGACGATCCCCCAGGGGCGCCCGGCTTGCTGCCACGCTTTAAGCAGCGGCGTCAGCCCCTCGAACACGCGGCTGTGCTCGGCGACCGCCTCACCGTAGCGTGCGAGCAGGTAGTCGCGCGCTGCGGCGTGACCGGGGTGGTCCAGTGCCAGCCCCAGCGCCAGGGTCACCAGCGCGCTGCCGCCGTTGGAGACCTGAGCGCGAAGGGTTTCATAGGGCAGGGGGGCCAGGCCGTGGTGCTGGCGCAGACGGTTGGTCGCCGCCGCCAGATCCGGCGCGGTATCGACCAGCGTACCGTCGAGATCGAACAGCAGGCCAGCGGGCAGCGCCGGCTGGCTCATGCCGAGGTCTCCCCGCCGCGTGCGCCTTCGTCATCGCCCGCTGCTGGCTCATGTTGCGTATTGCCGCCCCACTCGGGGGTCACGTGCACCATGTAGTTGACCGAGACATCGTCCGGGTCGAGGCGGTAGTGGCGGGTGATGGGGTTGTAGGTGAGCCCGGTCTGGTCGCGCAGGCGCAGTCCGTGCTCGCGGCACCAGGCCGAGAGTTCGGAGGGACGGATCAACTTGTGGTAGTCGTGGGTACCGCGCGGCAGCAGCCTGAGCACGTACTCGGCGCCGATGATGGCGAAGACGTAGGATTTGGGATTGCGGTTGATGGTCGAGAAGAAGAGGTGGCCGCCGGGCTTCACCAGCTTGGCGCAGGCCGCCACGACCGCGCCCGGGTCGGGCACGTGCTCGAGCATTTCGAGACAGGTGACGACGTCGAACTCGCCCGGGTGGGACTCGGCCATCGACTCCACGCTGACGTGGCGGTAGTCGACCTCGACCCCGGACTCCTGCTGGTGCAGGCGGGCCACCGCCAGCGGCGCCTCACCGAGATCGATACCGATCACATCGGCACCGCGCTGGGCCATGGCCTCGCTGAGGATGCCACCACCGCAGCCGACGTCCAGGACGCGCTTGCCGGCCAGCGCCACGTGGCGATCGATGAAGCCCAGACGCAGCGGATTGATATCGTGCAGCGGCTTGAAGTCGCCTTCTCGATCCCACCACCGGCTCGCCAGCGCGTCGAACTTGGCGATTTCGGCGTGATCGACGTTGTCGTGTTGCGATTGTGCCATGCAGAGATTCCTTGCACTCGAGAGACTGACGTTGCCCCGGGCCGGGGGCAGCATGGACAGCGTCGCCACCCTCCTGGCGGCGACGCCTGGCAAATTGGAGGCATAGTCTACTATGGACGCAGACGTTGCTGGGCGCCATGCGGGGATAAAACCCCGTGGCCGCCCGCCCGAGGGACGCCGCGACGCGACACCGGGTGTCGACATTCTGCGACTGTGCTTTCGGCGCCTGCGCCGTTAAGCTACGGCGATAGGGGTCATGCGACCCGATACTGATTGTCACGCTTTTACACGCGGCGCAAAGCTGGTTATCACACCCAGGAAGGGAAGGAATAATACGATGATTCGCAAGGCTGTATTGCCCGTTGCCGGCTTCGGCACCCGCTGTCTGCCGGCGTCCAAGGCGATCCCCAAGGAGATGATCACCATCGTCGACAAGCCGGTGATCCAGTACGTGGTGAGCGAGGCGGTCAAGGCGGGGATCAAGGAGATCGTGCTCGTCACCCATTCGTCCAAGAGCGCCATCGAGAACCACTTCGACAAGCATTTCGAGCTCGAGACCCAGCTCGAGGCCAAGGGCAAGCAGGCGCTGCTCGATGAGCTGCGCAATATCATCCCCGACGACGTCAAGATCATCAGCGTACGTCAGCCGGAAGCGCTCGGCCTGGGCCACGCCATCCTGTGCGCCCGCCCGGTGGTCGGCGACGAGCCCTTCGCGGTGCTGCTGCCGGACGTGCTGATCGATGACGACAACGCGCCGCAGAACGACCTCTCCGGGATGATCGCCGCCTATGAGGCGAGCGGCAAGGCGCAGATCATGGTCGAGACCGTGCCCCACGAACTGACCTACAAGTACGGCATCGTGGCGCTCGAGGGCGATGAGCCGGCTGCCGGGCATAGCGCGCCGCTGACCGGCGTGGTCGAGAAGCCCAAGGTCGAGGAAGCACCGTCGACGCTGGCGGTGATCGGCCGCTATCTGCTGCCCGGCGAGATCTTCCCGCTGCTGGCCGAGACCCGGCCGGGCGCGGGCAACGAGATCCAGCTGACCGACGCCATCGAGGCGCTGCGCCGTGAATCCGGGGCCGAGGCCTACCGCATGCAAGGGCAGACCTACGACTGCGGCAGCCAGCTGGGCTATCTGGAGGCCACCCTGGCGCTGGGGCGCAAGCACCCGACGCTGGGCGAGGGTTTCCGCGAGTTGGTCAAGCAATACGCAGCCGAGGAATAACGCCATGCGGGTGGTCGTACACGGTAGCGAACTGGCAGCGGCCACCGCCGCTGCGGCGCTCTGCTCGGTAGGGCATCAGGTGACCTGGATGCCCCACGCCGACTTCCCCTGGGAGAGCCTCTCCCGGGCGGACTGGCTGATCAGCGAGCCGGGCCTGAAGGATCAGATTCTCGCGGGTGAGGCCTCCGGGCAGCTCGCCATCGTCGATCGAGTGACGGCGGAAAGTGATGCCGAGGTGCACTGGCTGGCGCTGTCGCCGGATCAGCGCGAGGCCGCCGAGCGCTATGTCGAAGAGGTGCCGGGGCGGCAGACGACGCCGCTGGTGATCGTCAACAACTCGACCTTCCCCGTGGGGCAGACCGAGAAGCTGGAAGCGCAGCTGGGCCACGCCAGTCAGATCGCGGTGGCCCTGCCGGACCGGCTCGAGGAGGGGCGCGCCTGGGACACCTTCACCCGGCCGGCACACTGGCTGCTGGGTAGCGAGGATGAGTGGGCGACCCAGCAGATCCGTGAACTGCTGCGCGCCTTCAGTCGGCGCCACGAGGTCTATCAACTGATGCCGCGCAAGGCCGCCGAGCTGACCAAGCTGGCGATCAACGGCATGCTGGCCACGCGTATCAGCTTCATGAACGAGCTGGCGGGGCTCGCCGACTCCCTGGGGGTCGACGTCGAGTACGTGCGTCAGGGCATGGGGGCCGATACCCGTATCGGTTTCGAGTATCTCTATCCCGGCTGCGGCTTCGGCGGACCCAACTTCTCCCGTGACCTGATGCGGCTGGCCGATGTGCAGCACTCCACCGGCCGCGAGTCGCATCTGCTCGAGCATGTGCTCGACATCAACGAGAGCAAGAAGGAGACGCTGTTCCGCAAGCTGTGGAATCACTTCCAGGGCGAGCTGGAAGGGCGCACGATCGCCATCTGGGGCGCGGCCTTCAAGCCGGGCACGGCGCGTATCGACCAGGCCCCGGTGCTGACCATTCTCGAGGCGCTGTGGGCCCAGGGCGTCAAGGTCAAGATTCACGACCCGGCCGCGCTCCATGCGCTGGCTGAACTCTACCCGGCCCATCCGCAGCTCGAACTCGTCGAGGGCGATTTCTACGCCGCCTGCGAAGGGGCCGACGCGCTGATGCTGGTCACCGAGTGGAAGTGCTACTGGAACCCGGACTGGCGCCGTCTGCTGCAGGCGTTGAAGACGCCGCTGATCCTCGATGGGCGCAACATCTTCGATCCCACCTACGTCGCCTCGCGCGGTTTCGTCTATCGCGGTATCGGCCGGCGCGCCTGACGCCATCGCTGACCACCGCCGCCGGCGGTGGTCTCACTCGGCGTGTGGCGGCATCGCCTGTGGGTGCTCGGGCGGCAGGCCGAGCAGCAGCATGACCGTCTCCCAGTTGAGTCGCGACCATAGCGCCGAGAAGTAGGCGCCACGGTCGTGGCCGAAGTCGATGCGATAGGCCTCCTCGCACAAGGGTATGGCCACCAGCGGTCGTATCCCTGGCGGCAGTTCGCCCACAGGTGTCTCCACTAGTGTCAGGGTGTCCTCCGGGGTCAGACCCAGCCAACTGAAGCCCCCCGGAGCCGCCGAGATCACGCGCTGTTTCCAGTTCGCCTCGAACGCCCCCCAATCGCCGACATCACGCGCCACGCGTTGCCCGAGCGCCGTCTCCGGCGGCGCCGGACGCGCGCACAGGCCGTGCCAGAACAGCGTCATCCCCCAGGCCTGGGCCGCGGCCGGGCGCAGGTGCGCGGGGCCTTCGGCGGCGAGCGTCGCCAGGGAGCGTGGGTCGTCGGCGGCGAGGGCCGCGTTCAGCGTCGTCAACTGATGGCGGTGGTAGTGACTGTAGAGCAGATCGATCTGGGCCCGCGACAGCGCAGGTTCCAGCGAGTGGCGCTCGAAGGGAAGCGCGGGGAGTTCGAATCGGACGCCTGGCGTCGCTGTCGTTGGCATGGGACTCCTGATATCGGTGAAGAGTGTGGCTGTGACGCCTGATTCCGGTCCGGCTAGCATGCCTGGCACGGGCTGCCAAGCCTAGGCTTGAAGGGCGGTTTCACGTAACGTGACGCAGTGAGCGCTGGCGTCGGCTGCCCGGCGCTCATCCCCGGTCTCAAGCCTGCATCTTCATCGGTAAGGTACACGACGGCAATGCCTCCCAATTCCGACGACCCACGCACCGCGCAGACGATTGTTCCCGATCGCAGTGACATGAGCATGCGCCGCTCCGGCGCGCGTGGCGGCCACGCCGCTGGCCCGACGCCTGGACGCCGGCCTCCGCGGGTGTGGCCCCTGTGGTGCCTGATACTTCTACTCGGCGGTGCGCTCGCCGCCGGTGGCTGGCAGTACTGGCAGGATCGGCACGCCTTCGAGGCGCGACTTGCCAAGCTCAACCAGCGCCTGGACGCCACCGGTAATACCCTCGACGCCTCGGGTGAGAGCCTGCGTGGTGAGTTCGACCGTCTGCGCGGTCAGCTCGAAGCCACTCGGGCCGCCGTCGGCAGTCTCGAAACCCGGGTCGCCAAGGGGCAGAACGACGACCTCGATACGCGCCTGGCCGCAGTGAAGGCCAGCGTGGACGATCAGCAGGGCGTCATCACGGCGCTGCAGACGTCGCTATCGGCGCTGGAAAGCACCGCCAAGGATGCCCGGGCAACGCTCGCCACCCGCCTGCAGACGCTGAACGACACCCAGCAGCAGCAGGCGACGCAGCTTGCCGAGCAGGATCAGGCCCTGGCCGCCAACGACAAGGCGGCCCAGGCGCTGGTGGCGCGAGTGGACACACTGGCCCAGACTCAGAAGGCGCAGGCCCAGGCACTCGAGGCGGCCCCCAGCGCCGATCTTCAGAAGCGCGTCGATCAAGTGACCACGCGGCTGTCGAGCCTCGACCAGCGGGTCGACGATCTGGCCGCACGCAAGGTGCCCTCGGCGCAATCGCTCGAGCAGTTGCGCAGCGCCGTAGCGGAACTTCGCCAGGGTCAGACCGCTCTTAGTGCAGGGGTCGAATCACTGCAGGCACGACTCGCCAATCTGCCCAAGGGGGTGAGCAGCGCTCAGGTGAAGGCGTTGAGCGAGCGCATCGACTCTCTGGAGGCGAGCCGCGCCCAGCTGACCCGGCGTGTCACCGGCCTGATTACCGACGTTTCTCAACTGCAGCGCCGCGGAGGCTGATGCATGCCCCAGCTCAAGGTCCTACGGACGGGACTGACGCTACTCACACTTCCCCTTGCGAGCCATGCCTGGGCGCTGGATGTCGAGGTGAACGGCATCAGCGGTGCCCCCGCCGAGAACATCGTCAATATCCTCTCCGACCTGGAGGGCGACAGTCAGGCCACCCGTGAGCGCCTCGATGGGGTCGTGCGGCAACGCGCCGAGCAGGCGCTGCAGGCGTTCGGCTACTACGGCGCGACCCTGGCCACCCACTATCCGGACAAGGACAACGCCCGGGTGGTGATCGACGTCAAGCCCGGGAAGCGCACCCGAATCACCAAGGTCGATGCCGGGCTCGAGGGCGATGCCCGCCATGACGACGCCTTCACCCAGGCGATGGCGGACAACCCGCTCAAGGTCGGTGACCCCCTGGTGCAGTCACGCTATGAAGGCTTCAAGGGGCGGCTCTCGACGCTGGCCCTCGAGCGCGGCTATTTCGATGCGCGGTTCAGCCAGCAGCGCATCGAGGTGCGCCCGTGGGAGGAGAGCGCGCGCATCTATCTCGAGCTCGACAGCGGCACTCGCTACCGCTTCGGCCACGTGCACTTCCGCGGTAGCCAGATCGAACCGGAACGGCTGCGCAACATGGTGCCGTTCGCCCCGGGCGATCCCTATCTCGCCGGCGATCTCGCCACCCTCAACCAGAACCTCGGCCAGACCGACTGGTTCCGCGGTGTCGCGGTGCGCCCGCGGGTCAACGAGGATAGCCCCTCGTTCGCGCCCAGCCTGTGGTGGCAGGAGGCGACCGGGCGCGAGACCACCGCGGACAATTCGCGGGTGCTCGGTGGCCCGGGACTGCGCGCTGCGCGCGAGCTGACCGACAGCCAGCCCAAGGTGGTGCCGGTGGATGTCGAGGTGACCCCGGCCGATCGTCATCAGTTCGAGGTGGGGATCGGTTACGCCACCGACGTGGGGCCGCGCACCCAGTTTTCGTGGACCATGCCGTGGCTCAACCGCTACGGCCACAGCCTGACCAACTCACTCTACCTGTCGTCGCCGGAGCAGCGCCTCTCAGGCGAGTACACCATCCCCCTGGCCAATCCGCTGCGCGACAGCTATCACCTGCGCTACGGCCTGGAGAGCGTCGACAACGAGGATACCAAGAGCTTCGAGAGCTCGGTGCAGCTGGCACGGCACTGGGAGTTCGCCAACGGCTGGAGCCAGGATCTCTACTGGCAGACCACCTACGAGGACTTCACCCAGGCCGATCAGAAAGATGCGGTGCTGCTGCTCTATCCCGGGATCAGCTGGTCGCGCACACGCAAGCGTAATCCGACCTTCCCCAGTTGGGGGGATCGGCAGCAGCTCACGCTGGAGTGGTCGGACCCCGCCTGGGGCTCGGATGCACGCTTCGTGCGTACCACCTTCAGCACCCAGTGGATTCGTATGCTGGGCAGCGAGAACCGCTTCCTGTGGCGCCTCGGTGGGGGTGCCATGGCTACCGATACCTTCGACCAGGTACCACCGTCGCTGCGCTTCTTCGCCGGTGGCGATCAGAGCATCCGCGGTTACGGTTACGAGAGCCTGTCGCCGGAGAACGCCGACGGCAAGCTGCTCGGCGGCCAGCAAATGCTCACCGGCAGCCTCGAATACCAGCGTCACCTGAGCGGCAATTTCTGGGGCGCGAGCTTCATCGACAGCGGCAACGCCTTCGACGACTGGTGGCCGAACACGCTCAAGACCGGTGCCGGCCTGGGCATTCGCTGGATATCACCCGTGGGGCCGATTCGTTTCGACATCGCCCATCCGTTTGACGACGAGGAGGACTCTTGGCGTCTCCATTTCTCCATCGGACCGGAGTTCTGATTCGGCTCGCGGTGTGGCTGCTGCTATGGCTGCTGGGACTGGTATTGCTGCTCGCGGGGTTGGCGCTGTCGCCCTGGGGGTCGCACTGGCTGTTCGAGCAGGCGCAGTCGCGTGGCTGGGTTCAGGCGACGCGCTTCGAGGGCGCGCCGCTCGACGAGTTGACCATCGACGATCTGGCGCTCGACGCCGGTCCTCTGTCGCTGCGGGTGGCCCACCTGCACCTCGCCTGGGGCGACGACTGCCTGTTGAAAGGGCGGCTGTGCCTCGACGACCTCACGATCTCCGGGGCGCGCATTCAACTGGCGGCCAGCGATGCGCAGACGCCGCCCCCCGCAGAGGATGACAGCGGTGGGGCGCTGGGGCCGATAGCCGTGCCACTGCCGATCGAGATCCGTCAGGTACGTCTGGACGACGTGGGGGTCGAACTCGCCGAGGGTACCGCGCTGCACTGGGACCACTTTGAGACCGGTGCCAGCCTGCATGGCAATCGGCTGACGCTGTCGCCGACGACCCTGGCGGGTGTCGATATCACACTGCCCGACGCCACCAGTAATGGCCTGGATCAGGCGCTGGCGCAGGCGTCGCTGGGCGATGGCGTGATCAGCCCCGCGGCGCTTGCGGCGGCCGAGAGCCTGTACCCGTCGGCAAACCCGACGCACGCCGCCATCGCGGCGGCCAATACACCCGGGGCACCCAGCGGACAGACGCCCGCGACGGCCAGCACCGAGGTCAAGGCGGCCGATGCTCCGTCAGCGAAGACGCTGCCCCCGCTCGTGCTGTCGCCGCTGACTCTGGCCGCGGCGGCCAACGTGGCCGCTGCGACGGACGCTGCCGACCCGCGGGTCGCAGCGATCGAGCAACAGCTCCAGACGCTGCGCCAGCGGTTGCCCGACTTGTCTCTGCCGCTGCAGCTGGAGGTGCCCAGCCTGACGCTCCGCGACGTGACCCTGAACGGGCCCACGCCGCAGCGGCTCGACCGCCTGACGTTATCGCTGGCGGCGGTCGATCGTCAGCTGGAGATTCGTCGCCTGACCCTCGATGCCCCGGATGGCCACGCCGAGCTCAGCGCCCGGATCGAGCTCAACGGCGACGTGCCGATCGCGCTCTCGCTGCACAGCCGCATCACCCGCGCGCCACTCTATGGTCAGCAGACTAGCCTCGACGTGTCCGGCACGCTGGCCGATCTAAAGCTGACGCTGCACACCAGCGGCACAGCCGATGCCACGCTGAAGGCACGGCTGCAAGCCTTTGCGCCGGGGCTGCCCTTTGATCTCGAGCTGCACGGCGAGGACCTGCGCTGGCCGCTCGCCGCGCAGCCCTTTGCCGCGTTCCGCGCGCTCCCCGGGGGGCTCGACGCCACCGCCATCCGCAGCGCCCGCGCTATTGCCGGTGTCGCGCCGCCGCCGACGTCGACGCCGCAGTACCGGCTCGGCAAGCTGGCACTGTCGCTGTCGGGGTCGCTGGCGGCCTACCAGGCAAGGCTCGATCTTGCCGGGCAGGGCCAGGGCCTGCCGCCGGTGACACTGGGCGTGCGTGGCGAAGGCGACCTGCAGGGGTTCCACTGGCAGCCGCTCGACATCGCCAGCGACGGCGGTCAACTGCGCAGTCAGGGCAGCGTGCGCTGGACGCCGCTGCTCTCGGCCAACCTCAAGCTCGATCTCAGCCGACTGCCGCTGGAGGCCTTCACCCAGGCGGTCACCGGGCAGCTCAATGGTCAGGCCCGGGCGGCTTTTGCCATGGGCCACGACGGCGGCTGGCAGCTGGCACTGCCGCAGCTCGACATCGACGGTCGCCTGCAGCAGCGCGAGCTGCGCCTGGCGGCGAGCCTCGACGGCAACAGCGACATGGCCTGGCACATTCGCCAGCTCGACCTGCGCCAGGGGCGCAACCGGGTGACCGCGACCGGCAGTGTCGACCAGGCCTTGAACATCGACGGGCGCATCGATGCCCCCGCACTGGGCACGATTCTGCCCCAACTGGCCGGGGCACTGCGTGGTCAGTTCCAGGGCCGTGGCACGCTGAAGAAGCCCAGCGTGACGGTCGATCTCGATGGCAGCGGCGTTGCCTTCGGCGACAATCGCGTGGGGCAGCTGGCGCTGAAGGCCAGCAGTACCGGCACCGCGGACCCGCAGTTCGACGTCGACCTGCAAGCGTCGGATATCGCCGCCGCCAATCAGCAGATTCGACGTCTCGAACTGGGTCTCGACGGGCGGCTGTCGCAGCATAAGCTGTCGCTCGATGTGGCCGGTGGCGACGGCCTGCCGGCATCGCAACTCTCACTGCGCCTGCGTGGCGGCCTGGATGACGCTTATCGCCACTATCGTGGCACCCTGGCGTCGCTGTCGGCGGCCACCGACTATGGCGATCTCGCGCTGCGTGACGCCCTCGATTTCAGCGCTGACCTCCAGGCTTCCAGCGTGACCCTGGCGCCATTCTGCCTCGACCGCCGCCAGGGCGGCGCGCTTTGCCTGACCGAACGCATGACCGCCTCGGCCGATCAGGGGCGGGCGGCGCTGGCGCTGGACGACATTCCGATGGCACTGCTCGATGACTTCATGCCCGATGGCTGGCGGGTCGCCGGCAGCACCGCCGGCAAGCTCATCGCCAGCTGGTCCCGCGGTGGTCAGGCCTGGACCGCCAAGGCCGATATCGATGCCCAGGCCCAGGTCTCCGGGGTCGATGCCCGCGGCGCGCCGTGGCAGGTGCCGGAGACCCGGATGGCGTTGACGCTCGACGCCGATCAGCGCCGCGCTCGCACCGATGTCACGCTGGCCCTTGCCGATGCCGGCCAGGTGCATCTGCAAGCACAGGTGGACGATCCCGCCGGGGCGGGGCGCCTGCAGGGACAGCTCGCCATCGATGATCTGCGGTTCGCGCCGTATCGCCCCCTGGTCGCCGGTCTCAGCCAGCTGGAGGGCGCCATCAATGGCGACGTGGAACTCGGCGGCAGCATCACCATGCCGGCGTTGAACGGCAACGTGGTGATCGACGGGGTCAAGGTCAAGGGTGGCGTCTCGCCGGTGGCGGTGACCGATGCCCGGCTGACGCTGGCGCTGGCCGGACAGTCATCGACCCTCGACGGCTACGTGCAGAGTGAGGATGGCCGCCTGGCACTGAGTGGCGATGCCGACTGGCAGAACCCCGCCGAATGGCGCGCCAACGTCAATATCGACGGGCAGAAGCAGCCGATTCTGGTAGCCATGCCGGCGTACGGCCGCCTGCGCATCGCGCCGGATATACAGGTTCGCGCCACCCCGCAGCGCTTGCAGGTGCGCGGCGACGTCAGCGTGCCCTGGGCGCGCCTGGAGATCGGTCAGCTACCGGCCTCGGCGCAGGTGCCCAGCAGCGATACCGTGATCATCACCGAGGAAGAGGATCGCCGGCAGCAGACTGCCGCCGAGTCGCGTGCCAACGACGAGGGGGCGGGCACCGCCCAGGCCCTGGCCGACGCCGGTATGCAGCTCGATATCCGCGTCAAGCTGCACCTGGGGCCGGATCTGAAGCTCGCAGCCTACGGGTTGAAGTCCGGGCTGCGTGGCGAGCTGGAGATTCGCCAGGGCACTGGTCCAGTCCAGCTCTACGGCGACGTCAATCTGATCGGCGGCACCTATACCTCCTTCGGCCAGGATCTGATCATTCGCCAGGGGGAGGTGATCTTCAGCGGGCCGGCATCGCAGCCGAACCTGCAATTCGAGGCGATCCGCAATCCCGATACCACCGAAGACAACGTGGTCGCCGGGCTGCGGGTGACCGGCCCGGCCTCGGCGCCACGGCTGACCATCTTCTCCGAACCGGCGATGAGCGAGAGCCGTGCGCTCTCCTACATTCTGCGCGGACGCGGGCCGGACGACAGTGGCGGCGGTGACGACGCCCTGACCTCGGCGCTGATCGGGCTGTCGCTGTCGCAGACCGGCAGTGCCGTGGGCAAGGTGGGTGAGAGTTTCGGGGTTCAGGATCTGAGCCTCGACGCCTCGGGTTCCGGCGACGACAGCCAGGTCGTGGTCAGTGGCTATGTCTTCGATGACTTGAAGGTGAGCTACGGCGTCGGCATATTCTCTCCCATCGCCGAGCTGACCCTGCGCTACCGCCTGATCCAGAATCTCTATCTGCAGGCGGTATCGGGGGCGGCTCAGGCGCTGGACCTCATCTACACCTTCAGTCTGGGCCGCAGCGGCGGCCCCTGAGGATCGGCCACGCGCCGGCGCGGGTGGGCAGCTTTTGGATACGCCAGCCGCCCGCGACCACCAGGAGACACACCATGTTCAAGCAACGTCCCGACACGCTTCCCGACGCCAGCCAGGCCCTGCCGGGCCGCGATACCCCGCTGACCCCGAGCGGCGTGCATCGGGTCAACGGTGCCTCGATGCTGCCGCCATTCCCCGCTGGCAGTCAGGAGATCGTGCTGGGTCTGGGCTGTTTCTGGGGCGCCGAGCGGCTGTTCTGGGAGCTGGACGGCGTGCTGGTCACGGCGGTGGGCTACGCCGGTGGCGTCACGCCCAATCCGACCTACGACGAGACCTGCACCGGGTTGACCGGCCACGCTGAGGTGGTGCGGGTGGTGTTCGACCCCGAGCGGCTGTCGCTCGAGCAGCTATTGTCGGTGTTCTGGGAGGCCCACGACCCGACCCAGGGCATGCGTCAGGGCAACGATCTCGGCACCCAGTATCGCTCGGCGATCTACACCCTCGACGCCGACCAGCGCGAGATCGCCGAGGCGAGCCGCGACGACTACGCGGCGGCGCTGGCCGCACGCGGCCTGGGGCCGATCACCACCGAGATCGCGCCGCTGGAGACGTTCTACTACGCCGAGGAGTACCACCAGCAGTATCTGGCCAAGAACCCCAACGGCTACTGCGGACTGAAAGGTACCGGCGTGACTTGCCCGATCTCGGCCTGAGGCGCGCCTGACCCCAAGTCTGCTCCCACACCAGATCAAGCCCCAACGAGGCATGGGGCCGGTTCCACCGGCCCCGCTCAGTGTGCCAGTACTGGCCTCAGCGCATCGCTCTCAACGATCCTCCAGCGCCGAATGCGGCGCTGCCTTCCTCGTCGTTTCCCGCTCCGGTATCCACGCCAGCAGTTGTTGGCCCACGCGATGCGATAGCCATGAACTGAAGCGGCCACCACGCCGCTCGACATAGCCTACGTGACCGCCGTGGCTCGCCACCTCCAGACGTGTGCTCGCCGAGGGCATGGCGATCCGCGCGAGCAGATCGCCGGGCATGAAAGGGTCGTCGCTGGCATGCAGGATCAGCGTGGGGAGTTCGATCTCGCCCAGCAGCGGGCCGGCCGAGGCGCGGCGATAGTAGTCGCTGGCCGAGGTGAAGCCGTGCAGCGGGGCGGTCACCGCGTCGTCGTAGTCCCAGAAGGTGTGCAGAGCGGCGAGCCGCTTGTGTGTCAGCGCCAGCGGGAAGGGGGCGCTGGCCATGCGCATCGCTACCTTGCGCTTGAGTTGGGCCAGTAGATAGCGCTGGTAGAGCCGCGCGGCGCCACGATCCAGGGCATCGGCGCAGGCGGCGAGATCGAGCGGGGCGTTGATGGCGATGGCCCCGCGCAGCGGCAGGCCGTCGCTGCCCTGTTCGGCGATCAGCTTGAGCAGCATATTGGCGCCCAGCGAGACCCCGGCGGCGACCATGGCGGCGCGCGGATACCGCTGGGCGAGCAGGCCGATGAGCCAGTAGGCGTCGGCGGTATCGCCGGAGTGATAGGCGCGGGGCAGGCGGTTGGGGGCTGCCCCGCAGCCGCGAAAGTGCATCAGTAGCGGACGAAAGCCGAGCGTGCTTGCCTGGTGCAGCAGTTCGCGCGCATAGGGCGAATCGAACGATCCCTCCAGGCCGTGGAACAGTAGAAAGATCGGCGCCTGTGGGTCCCGCGGGGCCGGCTCCGCCCAGGCCAGCTCGACGAAATCGCCGTCGGGGAGATTGACCACCTCGGTGCGCCTGGCCAGCGCTCGTTTGGGCAGCAGGCGCGGCAGCAGGGTCTGCAGATGACGGTTGCGCAGTGCGGCCGGCGGGTCGAACGCCGCGGCGAATGCCCACGGCTGCCTGTCGGACGCCATCACCGCGGGTCGTTCGCCGGGGCCGAGGTCAGGTTGGCGTGCCCCTCGGCGGTGATCAACACGTTGTCCTCGATCCGGATGCCGCCGTGGTCGGCGAGCCGGTCGACCCGATCCCAGTCGACCGCCTGGCGCTCGCTACCGTCGCGGAAGGGCGCGAGCAGGAACGGGATGATGTAGAGCCCGGGCTCGATCGTCACCACCATGCCGGGTGCCAGCGTGCGGGTCAGGCGCAGGGCCGGATCGGCCGTCGGCGGGGGCAGCGGGGCGCCGCTGGCGTCGCGCTGACGGCCACCGACATCGTGTACCTGCACGCCGAGACTGTGGCCCAGCCCGTGAGGGCAGAAGGCCCGCGTCAGACCGCTGGCCACCGCGGCTTCGGCGCTCATGCGCAGCACACCCGTGTCGGCCAGCAGCGCCCCCAGGTAGTGATGCATGCGTTGGTGCAGGGCGACGAAATCGACCCCCGGTGCCAGCTCGGCGATCAGCCGCTGCTGAAATGCGGTCACCCCTTCGATCAGCGGCGCGAACAGCGGATCGGCGTCGAGTGCCGCCCAGGTGCGGGTGATGTCGGCGCAGTAACCGGCGTGGCGGTGCCCGGCATCCACCAGCAGTGAGCGCAAGGTATCCGGAGCGGTGGTGGCGTAGTGCTGGTAGTGCAGGGTACCGGCGTGGGCGTTGATGCCGACGATGTTCTGGTAGGCCAGCTCGCTCTCGCGCTGGCGCGTGGCCGCCAGGTAGGCGAGCTGGATATCCAGCTCGCTGGCACCGTCGGCAAACGCTTCGCGGGCCGCGGCGTGACCGGCCAGGGCGTAGCGATTGGCCAGGCGCAGGCAGTCGCTCTCGTAGTCATCCTTGTAGAGCCGCAGCTCGTCGAGCGCGTGCAGCAGAGTGGGCGGATTGAGCGTGGCGGTGGCGGGTACGGCGTCCGCTGGGACATCGCCGAGCACCGCCACTCGGGGGTGGGCGCCGATCAGCGCTGCTGCCGTGGTCGGCTGGGCGAGCGGCGTCGGATCGAGACACTCGGCGCGCACGCCCTGCGGTGGGGGTGTCGGCAGGTGCCAGAAATCGGTCGGCGCGTAGTAGAACCAGCGCGGCGTGGTGCCGGGGGCGATCCACAGCCAATCATGCTGCTGGTGCGGGGCACCGGTCCAGTGCACGAAATGGCCGAAAGCGCTGAAACTACTCTCCTGATCGTCGCCATGGTGAGTACGGGCGTGGCCGCTGTAGAGCAGTACGGCATCGAAACCGCTGCGTTCGAGAAGCTCGGCGTAGGCTTGCTGCAGGCGGTCGAGGTGAGCCCGGTGGGCGCTATCGCGATCGGTGGAGGTCATCGAGTCCTTCCTGAAGTTGAGCCAGTGTGTCATGGAGTGCCGGATGGCGGCCGTCATGACGAAAATAGAGGCGGATCGACAGCGGCACGTCCCAGCGGCGGTCTCCGGCCCGGGTCAGTTCGCCCTGGGCCAGCGCCTGGCGCACGGTGCGAAAGGGCAGCCAGCCCAGGCCATAGCCCTGCAGCACCAGTTCGCGGATGTTGGAGGTCTGTACGCTCTCGTTGAGGGTGCTCAGATGGACCTCCTGGCGCGAACGATCCCAATGTGCCCTGAGCGCCGCCGCGATCAATCCACTGGCATGATAGGCGATATGCGGCAGCGGACGGCGCTTGTCGCCGGGCAGGGCAAAACGAGGCGTGCCGTCGGCGTCGGCGGCGCTCACCGGCACCAGCAGCTCCTCGCCCAGCGTCAGATAGCGCAGGCCGCTCAGCTCCAGATCCAGGGCGATGCGTCCCTCGGGCCAATAGCATAGCGCCAGATCCACCTCGCCGCGCTCGAGCGCTTCGACGTAGTCCCCGATCAGCCAACTGGTGGCACGCAGGTAGGGTTCGATCTGGGGGTGTAGGGCGTGCTGCTCGAGCCACCCCGGGACGAAGTGGGTGAGCAGGCTCTGCGGCGCTGCCAGTCTGAGGCGCCGGGTGGCGTCGTGATGCAGATGTTGCAAGCGCTCGCGGGTCACTCTCACCCGCTCGGTGATCTGCTTGCATAGCGTCAGGAACTCTTCACCCGCGGGGGTCAGGCTCAGCGGCATCGTCTGGCGGTTGACCAGGGTCGCGTCCATCGCCTCCTCGAGCAGCTTGATGCGGCGCGAGAAGGTCGGCTGCGTCACGTTCTGCTGTTCGGCAGCCCGGGAGAAGTGGCGGGTTTCGGCCAAGACGATGAAGTCTTCCAGCCAACGTAGTTCCATGCGGCTCTCTGTGATGAATCGAATTCAAGAACGTGACGCAGTCATGATCCCTGGCGCGTGTACGTGTCGACGGCGCGCTCGTCGACGGCATGGCAGGCGACCGCATGCCCGTTGCCGAGTGTCTGCAGGCGTGGCGGCTCACGCGCACAGCGCGGCATGGCCAGGGGGCAGTGCTGGCGATAGACGCAGCCCGGGGTGGCCGGCATGCCGGTGGGCGTGGCGGCGCTGCTGGCGATACGCCCGGCGCCAGCATCGTCGAAACGCGGCCGCGCCGCCAGCAGCGCCCGGGTGTAGGGGTGGCGGGCAGCGGCAAAAATCTGCGCCGCCGGCCCGGTCTCGCACAGCGTGCCGCGGTAGAGTACGGCGACATGGGTTGCCAGGTACTCGACCACGGCGAGGTCATGGCTGATGAACAGATAGGTCAGCCGGCGGGCGAGCTGGGTGTCGACGAGCAGATTGAGCACCTGAGCCTGAACCGAGAGATCCAGCGCCGACAGCGGCTCGTCGGCGACGATCAGCTCCGGTGAGACGCTCAGTGCCCGAGCGATGGCGACCCGCTGGCGCTGCCCGCCGGAGAGCTCGTGGGGGTAGCGTTCGCCCCAGGCGCGGTCGAGTCCGACGTCGGCCAACAGGGTGTCGACCCGTTCGTGCACCTGCTGCCGCGACCCGTTCGGGAAGTGCACGCGGATCGGCTCGGCCAGGGCCTGGGCGACCCGCAGGCGCGGATTGAGCGAGGCGTAGGGGTCCTGAAAGATCATCTGCATGCGCCGGCGGTAGCGTTGGCGTTGGCGGGCGGAGAGGTGATCGATACGCGTACCTGCGTAAACCACCTCGCCGGCATCGGGATCCAGCAGGCCCATGATCAGGCGTGCCAGGGTCGATTTGCCGCTGCCCGACTCGCCCACCACACAGAGCGCGTCGCCGCGCCAGAGCGTCAGGCTGACCGCGTCCAGAGCCTGGATCTGGGCATGTCGGTGCCGGCCGAACCCGCGCCGCGGCAGGCGATAGCGGTGGCTCAGGTCGCGCACCTCGAGCAGTGGCGTCGCCACATCGGCGGGCTGGCCGAGGGCGCCGAGCGCCGGCGTGGGAGGTGCATCAGTCGAGCGGTTCATCGTGCACCTGTGCGGAGTGGATCATCTCGTGGTCGATCAATTGCGCCACCCAGTGGCAGGCGACCTCGCTCCCGCTGCTGGGGATGAGCGCGGGTGGATGGCCCTCACAACGCCGCCGCAGATCGTCATCCGCGGCAACACGGTAGCGGCAGCGCGGATGAAAGGCACAGCCGGTGGGGCGTACGCCGGGCGCGGGTGGGCTGCCAGGGACCGGACGCAGCGGCGCCCGCGGCGGATACATCTGCGGCAGGGCATCGATCAGCGCCTGAGTGTAGGGATGCTGGGGGTCGTTGATCACTTCACGCGTCGGTCCGCTCTCGACCACCCGGCCGGCATACATCACCAGCACGCGCTGGGTCAGTTGCTGGATCACCGCGAGGTCGTGGGAGATCACGATCAGGCTCAGGTCGTGGGTCCGGCACAGGGCGATGAGCAGGGCGACGAGTTCCGCCTGGGTGGTGACGTCCAGCGCGGTGGTGGGCTCGTCGGCGATGATGACGTCCGGGTCTAGCAGCAGTGCCATGGCGATCACCACACGCTGGCACTGGCCGCCGGAGAGCTGATGCGGATAGCGCTCGAGCTGGCGCTCCGGCTCGTCGAGACCCACCTGATGCAGCTGGTGCAGCACCATCTTGCGCGCCAGACGCCGGGAGAGACGTCGATGGGCGCGCAGGGTCTCGCGCATCTGCTGGCCCACGGTGAGCACGGGATTGAGGGTCGCGCGCGGGTCCTGGAACACCATCGCCATACGCTTGCCGCGGATGCCGCGCCAGCGTCGTTCGGAGAGCGCAGTCAGTTCGCGCCCCTCGAGCCGGATGCGGCCGCTGGCGATGTGCCCCGGTGGCGCCAGCAGATTGACCAGACTGAAACCGAGTACCGACTTGCCGGCGCCGGATTCGCCGACGATGCCCAGGCATTCGCCGCGCCCGAGCCGGAAACTCACCCCGGCCACCGCCTCCAGCGTCGCCCCGGGCAGGGTGAAGCGCACGCTGAGATCCTCGACTTCCAGGAGTGCCATGACGCGCTATCCTCCCTTCGCGGTGGGTGAGACGGGAGCGTGGCGGGTGTCGAGCCGCTCTCGCCAGGCGTCACCCAGCAGATTGACTGCCAGCACGGTGAGCACCAGATAGGCCCCGGGCAGCAGGGTGATCCACCAGGCCCCGGACTGCAGGTAGTCGAACCCGGATTTGATCAGCGACCCCAGCGATGGCTGGGTCTCGGGCATGCCCAGGCCCAGGAAGGAGAGCGCTGCCTCGGCCATGATCGCCTGGCCGATCTGGGCCCCCGAGATCACCAGCAGCGCCGGCAGGGTATTGGGCAGCAGATGGCGCAGCACGACCCGCGGCGCGGAGAAGCCCAGCACCCGCGCCGCCTCGATGTACTCCTTGCGCTTTTCCGCCATCACGCTGGCGCGCACCGTGCGCGCATAGAGCGGCCACTCGCTGAGGCCGATGATCAGGATCAGCAGCCAGATGCCGTAGTGGCCGTAGAAAGCCCCGCCGAAAGCCGCCTTGACCACGGCGCTGATCACGATCGCCATCATCAGGGTGGAAAACGCCAGTTGGACGTCTGCCCAGCGCATCAGCAGGGCATCGAGGCGCCCGCCGCGATAGCCCGCGAGCAGCCCGAGGGTCACGCCCAGCAGCAGCTGCAGCAGCACCGCACCGAAGCCGATCGCCAGCGACACCCGTGCGCCGTAGAGCATCAGCGAGAGCAGGTCGCGCCCCTGGACATCGGTACCCAACGGGTGGCCGGGCAGGCTGTCGGCGAGCCACCACGGCGGGCGCAGGGAGTCGCGCAGCTCGACCTGGGCCAGATCGTAGGGATCGCTGGGCGCGAGCCAGGGTGCCATCAGCGCTGCGCCCGCCAGGAGCAGGAGCATCCCCAGGTACAGCCAGAGTCGGCGACGCCGCGCCAGGTGGCCGAGGGCGCTCGCCAGCGGGCCACGCGACGCCGGGGTGGGAGCGGGATTCACTGGATACCTCCCGGCGCCACGACCCGAGGATCGAGCAGCCGGCAGCAGAGATCGACCAGGGTATTGATCAGCAGAAACAGCACCCCGGCCACCAGCAGATAGGTCACGATCAGCGGGCGGTCGCCGCGCTCTACCGCATCGAGGAACATCAGCCCCACGCCGGGCCACTGGAACACGCTCTCGACCAGCAGGGTGTAGGCCATCAGCGAGCCCAGCTGGATGCCGCCCAGGGTCACCACCGGCAGCAGCGCATTCTTGAGCGCGTGCCAGGCGTAGATGCGCAGCGGTGACAGCCCACGGGCGCGGGCGAAGCGGATATAGTCGCTCGCCAGCACGCGGCGCATCTCGGTGTGGATCAGGCGCACGAACAGCGGCAGCATGCCCGCGGTCAGCGATAGCGCCGGCAGGGTGAGATAGGCGAGCCCCTGCCACGAGGCGAAGTTGGTCGCCCAGTCGCCCCACACCGGTACCGGATTGCCGCGGCCATAGGCGGGCATGCCGCCGAGGCCGGCCAGCCAGCCCGCCGCGGCCCCGGATGCAGCGCTGGACGGGCCCAGCGAGAACACCTGGATCAGCAGGATGGCCGTCAGGAACACCGGTAGCGAAACCCCCAGGGCGGCCAGGCGCAGGATCAGACGCGATCCCGGCGCGTGCGGCTTGATCGCGCTGTAGACCCCCAAGGGTAGGGCAAGCAGGGCGGTGAGAACGCTGCCGGCCAGCACCAACTCCAGGGTCGCCGGCAGATAGCCGAGCACGACCTCGAGCGCCGGGCGATGGAAAAAGCTCGAGGTACCGAAATCCAGTCGCAACAACTCGCCCAGAAACTGCGGATAGCCACCCCAGGCGGCGCCACTGCTGGCCCCGTCCGCGCCGGGCAGGGCGTCGCGTAGCACGAAAGCGATCAGGCTGATCGCCAGCAGCACGCCCAGGGCCTGCAGCAAGCGCTTGAACAGAAAGCGCGTAATCGACATCCAGCGTCTCCTCTCCACAGCGCACGATCAGCGGCTGTGGGTCTCCCCGGCGCGGGGTGTCACCACCACGTCGCCCAGGTAGGGCATGTTCATCACGTTGAGTACCGGTTCGATGGCGACCCGATCGGACGCCGCCCAGGCCAGGTTCTGCCAGTAGAGCGGAATGAACGGAGCGTCGGCGTAAACCATCGCCTCGGCCTGTCGCAGCATGCTGGTACGCCGACGCATGTCGGTCTCGCTGTTGGCCAGCGCGACCAGTGAGTCGAGCTCCGGGTTGCAGTACTCGCTGGCGTTGTACTGGCCGGTGCCGCTGCGACTGTCGGGGCAGAAGGTAAGATATTCGAAGAAGTTGGCCGAGTCGCCGGTATCCGAGTACCACCCCATCATCATGATATCGGCAGCGCGGCGATCGTACTCCGTCCAGTACTGATTCTTCGGCAGCGTCTTGAACTCGACCCGGATATGGATCTTGGCCAGCATCGCCGCCACGGCCAGCGCCACCTGCGCGGTCTGGGCGTCGTTGACGTAGCGGTTGTTGGGCGCCATCAGGGTGACCTCGAAACCGTCGGCATAACCGGCCTCGCGCATCAGCCGCCGGGCCTTGGCCAGGTCGTAGCGCGGGGTGAGCTGGTCGTCGTGCCCGGCATACCCTTCGGGTGACATCTGCGCCGCCGGGGTGACGAACCCTTCGAGCAGGTGCTTGGCGATCGCCCGCTGGTCAACGGCGTAGTTCATTGCCAGGCGCACGCGACGATCGCGGAAGGCCGGTACCCGGCGCTGATTCAGCTGCAGCAGGGTGATGCGCACCCCGGGCATGGTGACCAGATCGATCCCCGGGTTGTGTTCGAGGCGTGTCAGGGCGGTGGTCGGCACCGGCGCGATGAAGTCGACGTCGCCGGCCAGCAGGGCGGCCACTCGGGTCGCACTCTCGCCGATCGCCACCTCGGAGAGGTGATCGACGTTGCCTGGCGAGGTGTGGTCCCAATAGTCGGGGAAGCGGGTCAGCTCGATCCGTGCACCGGGTTGGAAGCGGGTGATCTCGAACGGCCCGGTGCCCGAGTGGTGGCGCGAGGCGAAGGTATTGCCGCCCTTGACGATCGCCGCCTTGTCCTGGCCCTGGCGATCGCCGGCTTCGGCGGGGAGCCGGCCGCTGTAGAAGCGGCTATCCAGGGGGAAGATGTAGGTCGCCAGGTTGAGCAGCAGCGGGAAGGGGCGTCGGGTATGCAGGTCCACGGTGGCATCGTCGACCACCGTGACGCCGACGATGGGGGCGAAGATCGCCTTGAAGTCGGGGCTACGCTTGAGCCGTGCCACGGTCCAGGCGACGTCGCGGGCAGTAAACAGATTGCCGCTGTGGAAGTGCACGCCACGGCGCAGATGCAGGCGCATGGTGGTGTCGTTCACGCGCTCCCAGGCGGTGGCGAGACGCGGCTCGAGCCCCAGGTGGCGGTCCCAGCGTACCAGGGGGTCGAACGCCAGGTGAGCCAGCCTGAGCACGCCCACCGAGAGCTGCTCATGGATATCCAGGGAGACCGGCAGGGTGTCGTAGGCGACGTTGAGGGTGACATCGTCGGCGCGGGCCGTCAGGGGGAGCGCGCTGACGCAGAGCAGGAGCAGGCTCAGGAGTCGCGGTCGCGCCGCGGAAAGAGCGGCCAGCCGGAACTTGAACCGGTTGCTGTCGCGCATGCGTGCCTCGTCGAAGTGTTTGTCTGTTGTTATCGATCGGCGACGTGGGGGCAATCCAGGGATGCCGGTTCGAGCCATGCGGGACGCGCCAGTCCGGTCGCTGTCATCGCTGGCCGACATCGATCAACGCCGGGGGGCGCCCGGCGGCGGGCCACAAGACGTCGAGTCGCGCGGCGCTCAGCAGGCCCCGGGCATGATGCGGATGGTGCCGGTCTGGTCGGCGCGTGACACGGTGCAACCGAGATCGTTGACGCGGCCATCCTTGAGGCCGTAGACCCAGCCGTGCACCGATAGCGGCTGCTCGCGCCGCCAGGCGCGCTGGATGATCTTGGTACGGCACAAATTGGCGACCTGCAGGCGAACGTTGTGCTCGCACATGCGGTCGACCTGCTCGTCCAGCGGCAGCGCTTCGAGCTCGCTGCGGTGCTGCTGGTAGAGCTCGCTGACGCTGTGCAGCCAGTAGTCGACGATACCGTGCTCGCCGCCGGTGATCGAGGCCTTGACCCCGCCACAGCCATAGTGGCCGACCACCATGATGTGCTTGACCTTGAGCACGTCGACCGCGAACTGCACCACTGAGAGCGAGTTCATGTCGTTGTGATAGATCAGATTGGCGACGTTGCGGTGGACGAAGACCTCGCCCGGCGGCAGATCGACGATCTGGTTGGCGGGTACACGGCTATCGGAGCAGCCGATCCACAGATAGTCGGGATTCTGCTGCTGGGAAAGACGCGTGAAGAACCCCGGGTCCTGCTGCTGAATGCTGTCCGCCCACTGACGGTTCTGCTTGAGGAGCGTGTCGATGCTCATGGAGGTCACCTGAAAACCTGAAGAGAGACGGACGCTGGACGCCGCGCGAAGGGGAGAATTCTAGGCTATTACGCCCAGGATGCGTAGTGAGATGCCTGGGGAGGTGGGTATGGGGACACCCGGAGAGAGGCTTGTGGCGATCTCTAGAGACCAGCCTGGTGAGGCGCCCGGTGAAAGAGTCCGTGAGCCGGCTATGCGGGAGAGCGGCCCGTGTTGCGTCGTGGCGACCGGGCTCGTGAGCGGGGCGCATTGGCTGGGTATATAACGCTGATAGGGAAGGTCTTTCCCGCCCCCCGAACTGGGCTGGTATGATCGCGGCAACATTTTCCAAGGAGTCAAACAGTGGCGAGTTACGATTACGACCTGTTCGTCATCGGCGCCGGTTCCGGCGGCGTGCGTGCCGCGAGAACCGCGGCGGCAAACGGAGCACGGGTCGGGGTGGCCGAAGATCGCTACCTCGGCGGTACCTGTGTCAACGTCGGCTGCGTGCCGAAGAAGCTCTACTCCTACGCCGCGCACTTCCATGACGCCTTCGAGGATAGCGCCGGCTTCGGCTGGACCCTGCCGCAGGCACCCAGCTTCGACTGGGCCACCTTGCGCGACAACAAGGTGGCGGAGATCTCGCGCCTCAACGGAATCTATGGGCGTCTGCTCGACAACGCCGGCGTGACCCTGATCAACGGCCGCGCCAAGGTCGTGGACGCCCACACCCTGGAGATCGGCGGCGAACGTGTCAGTGCCGAGAAGATCCTGGTGGCGGTGGGCGGCTGGCCCTGGATTCCGCCGTTCGAAGGTAGCGATCTCGCCATCAGCTCCAATCAGGTGTTCGATCTCGAGCGCTTCCCCGAGCGCTTCCTGGTCCTGGGCGGCGGCTATATTGCGGTGGAGTTCGCCAGTATCTTCAACGGTCTGGGGGCCGATACCCATCTGGTCTACCGGGGTGACCTGTTCCTGCGCGGATTCGACCAGGAGGTGCGTCAATTCACCCGCGACGAGATGGCCAAGAAGGGCGTCAACCTTCACTTCGAGGCCAATATCGAGCGGATACGCCAGGTCGACAGCGGTCTGGAAGTGACCCTGACCAATGGCGAGCAGCTCGAGGTCGATGCGGTACTGTCGGCCACCGGCCGCCGCCCGCACCTGGAAGGGCTGGGTCTCGATGCCCTCGGCGTCGCGCTGAACGACGACGGCACGCTCAAGGTCAATGAGCGTTTCGAGACCTCGGTACCCTCGATCCTGGCCATTGGCGACGTCACCGGCGGCCCGGAGCTGACGCCCGTGGCGCTGGCGGAGGCGATGCATCTGGTGGCGCACCACTTCGTCGACCACTCGGATGGCAGCACGCCGGGGGCGCTCGACTACGACGACATTGCCACCGCGGTCTTCTGTCACCCCAATATCGGGACCGTCGGACTCTCCGAAGAGGAAGCCCGCGCGCGCTATGCGGCGATCCGTGTCTACAGCGCCGACTTCCGGCCGATGAAGCACACCCTTTCCGGCAGTGACGAGCGCTGCCTGATGAAGCTGATCGTCGATGACGAGAGCGATTGCGTGGTAGGCGCCCACATGGTCGGCGAGGAGGCCGGCGAGATCATCCAGGGGCTGGCCATTGCCGTCCGCGCACGGCTGACCAAAAGTGACTTCGACGCCACCGTGGGCATTCATCCGACCGCGGCGGAAGAGTTTGTCACCATGCGTAGCGTCACCCGCCGCTGAGCCTGTGCACAGCGTCCCTCGACGGCCACCTTCGGGTGGCCGTTTGCGTTGGCGGGTAGTCTCCCGCCGGATACTTCAGCAGCGCTCCTCGATCCTGCGGCGCGCGTTTTTTCCGTGCTGGTCTAGACTGAGAGCCGCGACAGGCGCTGTCGTGACGGCGCTCGCGAATATGGCATAACCATTGTTTATTGAAATCGGATGGGTGGATAACCTGCCGTTTGAAGCAGGCGCAACACCTTGTTATCCTGTTAAGACATTAGTCATAGCGATGGACAAGATGACCAATCCCAACCCGGCATTCACCCCTTCGGCGGATCTGGCAAGACCTACGGTGGCAGACGCGGTGGTCGGTAAGCCCGACATGCCGCTGTTCATCCGCAAGCCGACCACGGAGGACGGCTGGGGCATCTACGAGCTGGTCAAGGCGTGCCCGCCGCTCGATGTGAACTCCGGCTACGCCTATCTGCTGCTGGCCACGCAGTTCCGTGACAGCTGCGCCGTGGCGACCACCGAGGAGGGCGAGATCGTCGGCTTCGTCTCCGGCTACGTCAAAGCCGCGGCGCCCGACATCTACTTTCTATGGCAAGTCGCGGTGGGCGAGAAGGCGCGTGGTACGGGACTGGCACGCCGCTTGGTGGAGGCGGTACTGAGCCGCCCTGAGCTGGCAGGCGTCAACCATCTCGAGACCACCATCACCCCGGACAACCAGGCGTCCTGGGGGCTGTTCAAACGGCTGGCGGATCGCTGGCAGGCGCCACTGATCAGTCGCGAATACTTCTCCACCGATCAGCTCGGCGGCGAACACGACCCGGAAAATCTCGTCCGCATCGGCCCGTTCGACCCGCAGCACATCTGACTTTCGGCGCCGGCAGCTGGTGACACGACGCTGCCGGGCCATCTTCAAACTCCATCATTGACACATCCATCAACCAGGGAGGTTGCATGCAGACCCAGATTCTCGAACGTATGGAGTCCGAGGTACGGACTTATTCGCGCTCTTTCCCGACCGTCTTCACCACGGCCAAGGGCGCGCGTCTGACCGATGAGGCCGGGCGCGAATACATCGACTTTCTCGCCGGTGCCGGCACCCTCAACTACGGCCACAACCACCCCAAGCTGCAGGAAGCGCTGGTCGACTACATCACCAGTGACGGCATCACCCATGGGCTCGACATGTGGTCCCAGGCCAAGCGCGATTACCTGGAGACGCTGGAAGAGGTGATCCTCAAGCCGCGCGGACTCGACTACAAGGTGCATCTGCCGGGGCCGACCGGTACCAACGCCGTCGAAGCGGCGATCCGTCTTGCGCGTGTCGCCAAGGGCCGCCATAACATCGTCACCTTCACCAATGGCTTCCACGGCGTGACCATGGGGGCGCTGGCGACCACTGGTAATCGCAAGTTCCGTGAAGCCACCGGTGGCATCCCCACCCAGGGCGCGAGCTTCATGCCGTTCGACGGCTATCTCGGCGAAGGCAATGACACCCTCGACTACTTCGAGAAGCTGCTGGGTGACAAATCCGGCGGCCTCGACCTGCCCGCGGGTGTCATCATCGAGACCGTGCAGGGCGAGGGCGGCATCAACCCCGCCGGCCTCGACTGGCTGAAGCGTCTGGAGAGCATCTGCCGGGCCCACGATATCCTGCTGATCGTCGATGACATCCAGGCTGGCTGCGGGCGTACCGGCAAGTTCTTCAGCTTCGAGCACGCCGGTATCGTGCCGGACATCGTGACCAACTCCAAGTCGCTCTCCGCCTATGGTCTGCCGTTCGCCCATGTGCTGATGCGCCCCGAGTTGGACAAATGGAAACCGGGCCAGTACAACGGCACCTTCCGCGGCTTCAACATGGCCTTCGTCACCGCTGCCGCCGCCTTCAAGCACTTCTGGAGTGATGACAAGCTGGAGCGTGACGTTCAGCGCAAGGGCCGTATCGTCGAAGAGCGCTTCACCAAGATCGCTGCCTGGCTGACCGAGCGCGGCCATGAAGCCAGCGAGCGCGGCCGTGGTCTGATGCGCGGCATCGACGTGCGCAAGGGCGAGATCGCCGACAAGATCACTGCCAAGGCGTTCGAGAACGGCCTGATCATCGAGACCGCCGGCCAGGATGGCCAGGTGATCAAATGCCTCTGCCCGCTGGTGATCAGCGACGAAGACCTGCTCGAAGGTCTCGATATCCTCGAGCGCAGCGTGGAAGAAGCGCTGGCCTGAGGTCCATGACTTCGCCCGGGGGCGGTCGACATGAGCGCTCCCGGTAATCAGCAAGAACGTTCAGCGAAGCAGATAGCAAGGGCGTTTTGGCCCTGACTGTGACAGCCCTGGCGTTTATCCTCTCAAGGAGCAGAATCGATGATCGTACGTAACCTGGAAGAGTGCCGGAAGACCGAGCGTTTCGTCGAAGCCGAGAACGGCAACTGGGACAGCACTCGCCTGATGCTGGCCGACGACAACTGCGGTTTCTCGTTCAACATCACCCGTATCCACCCGGGCACGGAAACCCATATCCACTACAAGAACCATATCGAGGCGGTGTTCTGCTACGAGGGCGAAGGGGAAGTCGAGACCATCGCCGATGGCAAGATTCACACCATCAAGGCTGGCGATATGTATCTGCTCGATCAGCACGACGAGCATTGGCTGCGCGGCAAGGAGAAGGGCATGACCGTCGCTTGTGTCTTCCTGCCGGCGCTGACGGGGCGCGAAGTGCACCGCGAAGATGGCTCCTACGCACCGCCGGAAGCATGATCTGCGCGCCTCCCTATGCTGTCACTGTGGCTTCGTCACCCCTCGGGGCCGAGACTGACGCGATAGTGACAGGCACAGGGGCCGTGCGACAGTAGCGACAAAAGAAAGCCGTACGATAAAAGCCGTAAGCAAGAAAAAAGACGGGCAGCNNGCTGCCCGTCTTTTTATGGATGCCACTCTGGATGCCTTCATGGCTGCTGCCAGTGACGTCACGCCGTGTCACTGGCGGCAAAGGTCATCCCAGTGCCAGCGACACGATCGACTCCGCCATTGGCAGGCGGCTGTCGACCGACATCATCACGCTCAGCGCGGTGACCACCATGATCGAGAACCCGAACACCTTGCGGGCCCAGGCCTGATCGTCCTTTGCGCGATAGCCACGCAGGGTGATCCACAGCCAGTAGAGGCCCACTGCCGTGGCCACGATGGCATAGATCCAGCCCGTATAGCCGGCCACGCTCAGCATTACAGACGCCACCACGAACAGCGCCGTGTAGATCACGATATGCCGTTTGGCCACACCGATACCACACTTGACCGGCAGCACCGGAATCGACGCCGAGGCATAATCGTTGAAGCGGAAAATCGCGATCGCGTAGGAGTGGGGCATCTGCCAGATGCTGAAGATGATCAGCAACAGCAGGGCGCCCAAGTCGAACTGACCGCTCACGGCACAGTAGCCGATCACCGGCGGCGAGGCCCCGGAGAGGCTGCCGATCAGCGTGCCGTAGACCGAATTGCGCTTCAGGTAGAGGCTGTAGGCACCGACGTAGATCGCGAACCCGAAGGCAGCGAAGCCGGTGGCCAGCGGCGTGGTCTGCCACGCCAGCAGGCCGAAACCGAGCGTTCCGAGAATGCAGCCCACCACCAGCGCGACCGGAATCGAAACCTGTCCGGTGACCATGGCGCGCGACTTTGTGCGCGCCATGTGCCGGTCGATGTCCCGATCGATCACGTTGTTGAAGACGCAGCCGGAGGCCACGACCAGCGAAGTGCCGATCACCGCAGCAAAGAACAGCAGGGGGTCGAAACGGCCACCGGCGGCCAAGAAATAGCCGCCGATGACTGTCACGAGATTGCCGAAGATGATGCCGGGCTTGGTCAGCAGCAAATAGGGCTTGAGGGCCATTTGCGTGCTTAGTTCAGCATCATGTTGACGTGGATGTTGTGCATGATCCATAGGGAACCACCAATGATCAGCCCCAGAATACCGACCGTGAAGACGATGGCGATGAAGTTCCAGCCGCCTTCGGCCTTGGTATTCAGGTGCATGAATAGGACCAGCTGCACCAGCACCTGTGCGATGGCGGTGACCACTACGGTCACCATCATCACCGGCACGCTGAAGCCACCGGTCATGACCACACCGAACGCGATCAGCGTCAGCACGATCGAGATGATCAGACCAATGAAGTACGACTTGTAGCTGCCATGGCTGGCGCCGTCATGAGAGGTATGAATATCGCTCATGGTTACATGGCTCCAAACAGGTAGACGAAGGAGAAGACGCAGATCCAGACGATGTCCAGGAAGTGCCAGAACAGGCTCAGGCACAGCATGCGCGGCTTGGTGACGCTGTCGAGACCACGACGCGAGATCTGGATGAACATGGTCGCGATCCAGATCAGGCCGAAGGTCACGTGCAGGCCGTGGGTGCCGACCAGCGTGAAGAAGGCCGACAGGAAGGCGCTGCGATCCGGACCATGGCCCTGGGCGATGAGGTGATGGAATTCGTACACTTCCATCGCGACAAAGCCGAAGCCGAGCAGGAAGGTCACGGCCAGCCACTTGAGCACGGCGCCGCGATCACCGGCGTTCTGCGCCAGCACGGCGAGACCGAAGGTGAAACTACTCACCAGCAGCAGGAACGTCTCGACCAGCACGAAGGGCAGTTCGAAGATCTCCTGAGAGGTCGGGCCGCCGGCGGTGGCGGTACCCAGGACCCCGAAGGTGGCGAACAGGGATCCGAAGATCACCAGGTCGCTCATCAGGTAGATCCAGAAGCCGAACACCTTCATCGCGCCGGCGTCGTGGTGCTCATGCCCGTCGTGGGCATGAGCGTCGTGGTTAGTCAGGGTATCGGTTGCCATGGTTACGCCTGCATCTCCAACCGTTTGTGGTATTCACGCTCGGTCTTTTCGACCTCGGCAGCGGGGATGTGGTAGTCCACGTCATCGTTGTGGATACGCACCATGAAGGTCACGAACATCCCGATGGCGCCAACCGCGACCAGCCACCAGATGTGCCACACCAGAGCGAAGCCGAAGATCAGGCTGAACAGCCCCAGGATCGGACCTTCGTTGGTGTTCTTGGGCATGTGCACGTCTTCGAAGTGGGTCGACAGCTCACGCTTGAAGCCACCCGGCTGCTGCTTCATCTCCCAGTAGCTGTCGATGGAGTGCACCGTCGGCAGATGGGCGAAGTTGTAGTTCGGGGGCGGCGAAGAAGTGGACCACTCCAGGGTACGGGCATCCCACGGATCGCCAGTCACGTCGCGGTTCTTCTCGCGGTCGCGAATACTCACCACCAGCTGGATCACGATGCAGGCAATACCCATGGCGATGACCACGGCGCCGAACCAGGCGACGATCATCAGCGGCTGCCACTCGGTCTGCTCGTAGGACTGCATGCGACGCATGGCACCGAAGAAGCTCAGCGCGTAGAGCGGCATGAAGGCCAGGTAGAAGCCGACCAGCCAGCACCAGAAGGAGCGCTTGCCCCATTTTTCGCTCAGGGTGAAACCGAACGCTTTCGGGAACCAGTAGGTGAAGCCGGCCATCATGCCGAAGACCACGCCGCCGATGATGACGTTGTGGAAGTGGGCAATGACGAACAGGCTGTTGTGCAGCACGAAGTTGGCACCCGGTACCGCCAGCATGACGCCGGTCATACCACCCAGGGTAAAGGTGATGATGAAACCGATGGTCCACAGCACCGGGGCGGTGAACTCGAGACGGCCGCGGTACATGGTGAACAGCCAGTTGAAGATCTTCACGCCCGTGGGTATCGCGATGATCATCGTCGTGATGCCGAAGAAGGCGTTGACGTTGGCACCGGCACCCATGGTGAAGAAGTGGTGCAGCCAGACGATGAACGACAGGAAGGTGATCGCCACCGTGGCCCAGACCATGGTCTTGTAGCCGAACAGACGCTTCTTGGTGAAGGTCGAGATGACCTCGGAGAAGACACCGAACGCTGGCAGGATCAGGATGTACACCTCAGGGTGGCCCCAGGCCCAGATGAGGTTGACGTACATCATCTGGCTGCCGCCCATGTCGTTGGTGAAGAAGTGCATCCCCAGGTAGCGATCCAGCGTGAGCAGGGCGATGGTCGCGGTCAGGATCGGGAACGACAGGATGATCAGGACGTTGGTGCACAGTGCCGTCCAGGTGAAGATCGGCATGCGGAACAGCGACATGCCCTTGGTGCGCATCTTCAGGATGGTCACGAAGAAGTTGATGCCGGTCAGGGTCGTCCCGATACCCGATATCTGCAGTGACCATATCCAGTAGTCGACCCCGACATCGGGACTGTACTTCAACTCCGATAGTGGCGCGTAGGCCAGCCAGCCGGTCTTGGCGAATTCACCGATGACCAGCGAGACGTTGACCAGAATGACGCCGGCAGCGAAGAGCCAGAAGCTGACGTTGTTCATGAACGGGAAGGCAACGTCGCGAGCACCGATCTGCAGCGGCACCACCAGGTTCATCAGACCGATGACCATGGGCATGGCGACGAAGAAGATCATGATCACACCGTGAGCGGTGAAGATCTGATCGTAGTGGTGGGGCGGTAGGTACCCCTCGGCGCCACCAGCCGCTATGGCCTGCTGGGTACGCATCATGATCGCGTCGGCAAAGCCGCGGACCAGCATTACCAGGGCGACCAGGAAGTACATGATCCCGATCTTCTTGTGGTCGATGGAAGTGATCCAGTCGCGCCACAGATAGCCCCACTTGCGATAGTAGGTAATGAGCCCGACAACCAGGGCGCCGACGATTCCGATGACCGTCGCCGTGACCATGATGATCGGCTCATGGTAGGGAATCGAATCTAAGCTGAGTTTTCCGAACATGACGTTACTCCGCTGCCTGCGCACTCATGGGCATTGAAGGCTCCTGTGCTTGGTTGTGCTCGCCATGACTCTGCGGACCACCGTGACCAGACTTGTAGCTTCTGATCAGGTCGCCGTAGAAGTCGGGCGAAACCTGCGAGAAATACTGCACCGGCGCACCGATGCTCGGCTGTGCCAGCTTGTCGTAGTCGGCCGGGAACATCATCGTCTTGGGCGACTGCTTGACCTTGTCGACCCAGGCCTGGAAATCGGCTTGCGACGTCACATGGGCGTCGAACAGCATTTCCGAGAAACCTTCGCCGCTGTAGTGGGTCGAACGACCACGGAAGGTGCCGATCTCACTGCCTTCGAGATAGACGTCGTTGTTCATCCCGGCCATGGCATAGATCTGGCTGCCAAGGTTGGGAATCATGAACGAGTTCATCACCGTGCCCGAGGTAACCCGGAAATGCACAGGCGTGTTGACCGGCATGGCCAGCTCGTTGACCGTGGCGATGCCCTGTTCGGGATAGATGAACAGCCATTTCCAGTCGAGCGAGATCGCGTCGATGGTCATGGTTTCATCTTCACTGGCGATCGGCTTGTGCGGATCGTAAGTGTGCGACGTCTGCCAGGTGAGAATCCCCAGGAAGAGGATGATGACGCATGGGATGGCCCATACGAACAGCTCGATGACGTTGGAGTGCTCCCAGTTCGGCGTGTACTTGGCCGCCAGGTTGGTGCCGCGATACTTCCAGGCGAACAGGATGGTCATCACGATGACCGGAATGACCACGATCAGCATCAAACCGAAAGCGGTGATGATCAGCGACTTGAGCCCCTGACCGATAGGACCGCTAGGGTCCATCAGTGCCGAACCGCAACCGCTCAACAGCAGTGGCACGGTCAGCCACGTCATCACACTCAAATACTTGAGGGAGTTCCTTTTTCTCATCTCACGACCCCAGTGGAGGAAAGCTTTTGGCCCTGCAACATCGGCTAGCGGCCTGCATCATACGCCGCTCGCCAGGGCTGACAACTCGAATGACGAGGACCGCCGTTGCGATCGGCCTCGACAAGTCGCCAACGAAGTAGGGATTTCGCGGACGACATTGTACCTAAAAAAACCTTGCCCAGCAGGCCGGCGGCGGCAAAGTGCCGCGTGTGTGGCGATTTGTCGCACTGCCTGTCGCACCCTCTGACGTTGGTCGTCGCGCGGGCGCTTGGCGATCGTGTTACGACGCCATCCAGACTAGTTCATCGGCTTGCAGTGTGCGCTCTGAAGGCATAGCGCCTTCGACGTGATGGTCACGCGAGTCCGCTACTGAAAACGACGGCGCCCATCATGCTGATACCCGGGAGCGCATGCCAGACCGGGGTTCGGTGCGACCTGCGGTGCCGAGGCACAATCCAGCCAGCACATCCCAAGAGAAAGCGCATCTCAGGAGAGAAAAAGCGCATCGACAAGCATCTCAGACTGGCTGAATCAGAGAGCCCGGGGCGGCCGAACAGAAGGTATGGACGCATGGACGGCGGATCCGGATGACACGATGACAGGCTGACCAACGACCGGCCCAAAGTTCGCATAATATATATTATGTTAAATATGATGTGCGGAGAACCGATGCAAGACAGCCTGGGCTGACCCGAGTCGATATGCCAGCCGCTTGTCTGGCCTGTCTCCTTCACTCGTCAGCGTATCTCGAGGCAGCCCGCTAGCCAGCCTTCTTCCTTTCTTTACCTTTGCCACGCGTGCGTGGCCGCTCGGTTCCCGGCCAGTCGTCTGGTGGCTCTGCTTACGGTGAGCGCGTAGAATGGCCAATTCTTTGAACAACGGCTCGGGATTGTCGATGATCGACTCGGATGCCCTGCTCAGACAGGCAGACCAACAGTGCCAGGAACGCGGTGTGCGCTTCACACCGATCCGGCGCCGCGTGCTCGAACTGATCTCCACCACACCCGGTGGGCTCAAGGCTTACGATCTACTCGACCGGCTCTCCGACGAACATGCCGCAGCGCGTCCGCCAACGGTCTATCGTGCGCTCGACTTTCTCATCGAGCAGGGTCTGGTGCACCGCATCGAATCGCTCAACGCCTATATTGCCTGCCCGTGCCCGGAGCACGTGCATCGTTTCCAGCTATTGATCTGTCGTCACTGCGGCCGTGTCGAGGAGCTGCATCAGGAAGCCGTTGGCGAATTACTGGCGAGTACGGCGCGTGAACGCGGCTTCACCATCCAGCGCCAGACCATCGAGCTGCTGGGTACTTGCGACACCTGTCGCGATAGCGCCTGAGCGCGCCTGAAGAACCCTCGGAACCTACCCGGCGAGAGCCTATTTTCCCCAGCCAACGAGAGACACCATGTCACGCCTGTTTCACGATCTGGAGAACGCTGCGGCCGGCACGCAAGTGTCGCTGGCCGAGCTCATCGAGAATGCCCGCTGGAACGCCGACGGTCTGATGCCGGCGATCGCGCAGCAGCACGATAGCGGCGAAGTGCTGATGATGGCCTGGATGAACGCCGCTGCCCTGCGCGAAACGCTGCAGACCGGCCAGGTCTGTTACTGGTCACGTTCACGCCAGACCTTCTGGCGCAAGGGCGAGACTTCGGGTCAACGCCAGCGTCTGATCGAGGCGCGCCTCGACTGTGATGGCGACACCCTGCTGCTCAAGGTCGAACAGACCGGCCCTGCCTGCCACACCGGGCGCCGCGACTGCTTCTACATTCGTCTTTCCGAAGAGACCGGCGAGGTCGATCGCGAACCGCTGATCGCGCCCGAGGAGCTCTACGGCACGCCGCGCTGATCCGATGCTGCGCCGCCTCGCCACGACACTCATGACCGGGATGATCCAGGGGTATCGTTACCTGATCAGCCCCCTGCTCGGCCCCCGCTGCCGCTTTTGGCCGACCTGTTCCAGCTATGCGCTGGAGGCGATCAAGCTGCACGGGCCGTGGCGTGGCGGCTGGCTGACGCTCAAGCGGTTGAGCAAGTGCCATCCGCTGCACCCGGGTGGCGTCGACCCGGTGCCCGAGCCACAGCATCGTTGCGGCTGCGCGGCTCGCGAGACGTCCCGCGACGGCGCTATCCACGACACTCCTGTCCACGACACCCACGATGGCACACGCGACGGCAGTTGCCAGAGAACAGCTGACGCCACGTCCGCCTCCGAACACGACAAAGACCGCGACTCGCGCTGACTAGTGCAGGCGATGTCGCGGCGCGGCGGTTCAGGCGGCCTGAGCGTCACGTGCGGTGGCGTGGATGCGCTCCAGCATGGCGTGCAGCCCGTTGCTGCGCGTGGGCGACAGGTGCTTGTCGAGCCCCAGTTCGGCGAGGAAGGTCGGCTGGCTGTCGAGAATCTCCTGCGGCTCCCGCGCGTCGTAAATGCGCAGCAGAATCGCGATCAGCCCGCTGACGATGGCCGCATCCGAGGTGGCGCGGAAACGTAACCGCCCTGCTTCCGGTGTCGCGGTCATCCACACGCTGGACTGACACCCTTCTATCTTGTGCGCCGGGGTACGCTCCGCTTCCGGGAACGGTGGCAACTGACGCCCCATGTCGATGATGTACTGATAGCGATCCATCCAGTTGTCGAACATCGAGAATTCGTCGAGCAGTTCGGCCTGGGCCTGTGCGATGCTCATGGGCTCTCCTTGGTTGGCGATCGCGCCATTATAGAGGCTCTTGGCGGCCTACCCCAGCCACACCGGTGGCATGCCCATGACGAATCGATTTTACGTATCGTTTTTACGTAAATGGCCTATGCTGTCAGCGAGGCCGTCAGGGTTCCCTACACCGACTCGACGGCAGAACGAAGGAAAGCGCCGCAGAAGCGCTTCCGAGAAGTGAACAAGATACGAAGTTATCAGAGCACAGGGAGCACCACATGGCTCGTAACGGCATCCGCTACGACGACGTCTGTCGCGCGATCGAGACCTTGAAACACCGCGGTGAAACGGTCAGCGTGCAGAAGATCCGCGATTTCCTCGGCACCGGCAGCTACACCACCATCAGCGACCACCTGCGCGAATGGCGCCTGCGCCAGGACACCAGCGCCGTCAGCAGCATTCCTCGCACCCAAGAGCGCCCGGAGCTGCTCGAGGGCTGGGTCGCCGACATCTGGGACAAGGCGCAGCAGGCGGCCTACGAAAAGCTTGCGGTCTATCGTCAGCAGGCCGACGAGCAGATTCTCGACGCCAACGAGGCCAGCCAGGCCGCGCAGCGCCAGTGCGAGGATGCCGAACAGCGACTCGCAGCGCTCAACGAGCACATGCTCAACGCCCAGGAGCGGCTCGAGAAAAAGACCAATGAAGCGGCGCATCTACAGGCGGAGCTGCAGGCGCTACAGGCGCAGCAGCAGCAGCAGCAGAAACGCCTGACCCAGCTGGAGCAGACCTGCCAGCGCCATCAGCAGGCGCTGGAACAGGCCGAACGGCAGCACCGCGAGGCGCTGGCCAAGCAGCAGCAGACCCATCAGACCAAGCTGGCCCAGGAAGAGAAGCGCCACGAGGCTGCCGAGAGCCGACTGATGACCCTGCTCGACGAGGCGCGCCAGGAACGACTCAAGCAGGAAAAGCAGTATGAGCAGCGCTTGTCGACGCTGGATCAGCGCAGCGAGCGACTGCAGATCGATCTCTCCGAGCAGCGCCGGCAGTACACCCAGCTGCAGGAGTCACTGCGCGCCGACAAGGCGCACACCGAGCAGCTCGAGAGCGAGCGCCGCCTGAGCGACGACCGTCAGCAGACGCTGCAGCAGGAGAAACAGCGCCTGGAGACCGAGCTGAAAAATCTGCGCGCCTCCAACCGCGAGCTGCATGATCGCCTCTCCCGCGCCGCCCTGCCCCCGACCGCTGTCTGAGCGCCGCTCCTGCGCGACCCCGCCCCGACTGACGGTCTAACGCGGATCGTCATGTTCGGGAAGCGGCAGCCCGGCTTCCTCGTAATAGCGCCGCGCCCCCTGATGCAGTGGCGCGGTCAACCCCGCGTTGCTCATCTCCTCGGGGTCGAGTGTCGCCAGTGAGGGGTGCCGTGACCGCAGCGCCTCGAGGTGCGCGAATACCGCCGCGACCAGGGCGTGAACGGTCTCCTCGTCGACGTCCGCGCGCGTCATCAGCGTCGCACGCACGCCGAAGGTGTGGATATCCTCGGGGGTGTGCGCATAGGTGCCACCGGGAATCGTGACCCGGGTGTAGTAGGGATGGCGCTCGAGCAACCGGTCCACGCCCACACCCTCGACGTTGACCAGATGGCCGTGGCAGTCGCGGGTCGCAGCCTCGATCGCCTGTACCGGAAACCCCACCACGTAGACAAAGGCGTCGAGGCGCCCTGCACAGAATACCTGCAGCATGTCTTCCGGGCGCAACTCACCGGCCAGGGCGAAGACGTTCTCGGATTGGCCCCGGGCCGCGAGCAGCGCATCCAGGGTGACCCGGTGGCCGGAGCCCGGGTTGCCGACATTGACTTGCCGCTCGCGCAGATCGCTGAAGCGCTGAATTCCGGGGTCCGTCGCCACCACGGTAAAGGCTTCCGATTGCAGCGAGAAGAGTGCACGCAGATCCGGCGCAGGGGCGCTGTCGTAGAAGAGGCCGCTACCGTTCAGCGCGGCGTATTGGATGTCCGACTGCACGATACCGAACGTCAGATCCCCATTGCGCACCGCGGTGGCGTTGTACTGCGAGCCGCCGGTGATGCGCGCCTGACACCGTTGCCCGGTCGCCGCCTCATACAAGTGGCAGATCTCCTGACCCGCGGGCCAGTAGACGCCGTAGGTATCGCCGGTACCGATGGTGATCGCCCCGACGGCCTGCGCCGGCATCGACACCGTCCACACGGCCGCCGCTGCCAGCCAGCCGGCCAGCGTCCGGCCCCCCACTCCACCTACTAACCCTGATCGCATGTTCGCCTGTTGCTGTTGTTATGGGATGACTACCTGTCTCTTGCCCAGCGGAAGGCGCGCCGCGCCCTGGGGCAATATTAGATTATGCCGAGGTAATTGACAGATTGTCAGGTCATAGGCGGTCGGGATCGCGGAGCCAGCGCTGCCGCCGCTGGGTCCAGGGGGAAACGAGCGGGCCCAAGGGGGAAACGAGCATGAAAAAAGCGCTCGGGCGAGCGCTTTTCGAGACGGGCAGTCGGGCCGGTGGCAACCACCGGCGCCTACGATCAGTAGTAGGCGTTGGTGGTGTCGGTGTGATCGGTGACGTCACGGATGCCGGCGAGTTCGGGGATACGCTCCATCAGGGTGCGCTCCACACCCTCTTTCAGCGTCAGGTCGACTGCGGCACATCCCTGGCAGCCGCCGCCGAACTGCAGCACGGCGACCTGCTCGTCGGTGAGCTGGATCAGGCGGATTTCGCCACCATGCGCGGCGAGCCCAGGGTTGATCTCGCTGTAAAGGATGTAATTGACACGATCTTCCAAGGGGCTGTCGGCGTTGACCTTGGGCATCTTGGCGTTGGGCGCCTTGATTGTCAGCTGCCCGCCCATGCGGTCCGGGTTGAAGTCGACCACGGCCTCTTCCAGGAACGGCACGCTGTTCTTGTCCAGAAAGACGTCGAACTTCTCCAGCGTGAGGCGCTCGTCGCTGGGCTCTTCTTCGCCCGGACGGCAGTAGGCCAGGCAGGTCTCGGCATAGGGCGTGCCCGGCTGGGTGATGAACACCCGCACCGCAATGCCCTCGACGTTCTGCTTGGCCAGCAGTTCGGCCAGGTACTCCTGTCCGCTTTCGGTGATCTGAATCGGTTGGCTCATGTCGCTGCGAACTCTGCTTGAGAAGTGGTGAAACGAGATGTCGTGACGCTAGGGGGCTCTGATCTCGTGGATGGTCACCATGGTAGAAAAAAGCGGCCTCCAAGACAATCCCGAGTGATTTAGTCAGGAAAGTGGCGGTATCCCTCCGACAGTCCCGGTGAGTCTCGCCTGCCCGCGCTTTCTGCTACTCTGTGGCCCCCACTGCGCTCGACTGAGCCTGGGGCCGCCTGAGTGCATCCACGCATCCTTTTACCGAGCCGTTCCGCCGCAGGAGATCCGCATGGCCGCTCACCGCAGACCGTCGATCGAGACCCTGACCCAGACCCTCGACGCGCGCATCGTGATTCTCGACGGCGGCATGGGCACCATGCTTCAGGAGTACCGCCTCGACGAGGCCGATTTCCGCGGCGAGCGCTTCGCCGACTGGCCCAGTGAACTCAAGGGTAACAACGACCTGCTGACCTTGACCCAACCAGCGGTGGTCGGCGCGATCCATCGCGCCTATCTGGAAGCGGGCGCCGATATCGTCGAGACCAACACCTTCAACGCCACCCGTCTGTCGCAGTCGGACTACGGCATGGAGGCGCTGGTGCCTGAACTCAATCGCGAGGCTGCCCGCCTGGCCCGTGAGGCCTGCGATGCGGTGGCCGCCGAGAGCGGCGTGCCGCGTTACGTGGCCGGCGTCCTCGGCCCGACCTCGCGCACGGCGTCGCTCTCCCCCGATGTCAACGATCCAGCCAAGCGTAACGTTACCTTCGACGCCCTGCGCGACAACTATACCGAAGCCGCGAGCGCGCTGATTGAGGGTGGTGCCGATCTGATCCTGATCGAGACCATCTTCGATACCCTCAACGCCAAGGCGGCGATCTACGCCCTGGAGGCGCTGTTCGAAGCCCGCGGCGAGCGGCTGCCGGTGATGATCTCCGGCACCATCACCGATGCCTCCGGGCGCACCCTGTCGGGACAGACCACCGAGGCGTTCTGGAACGCGGTACGTCACGCGCGACCGCTGGCGGTGGGGCTCAACTGCGCCCTGGGTGCGGAGGAGCTGCGCCCCTATCTCGAGGAGCTCTCCCACAAGGCCGACACCTTCGTCTCCGCTCACCCCAATGCCGGCCTGCCCAACGAGTTCGGCGAGTATGACCAGAGCGCCGAGGAGATGGCCGCGATCGTGCGCGAGTTCGCCGAGAGCGGCATGCTCAACGTGATCGGCGGCTGCTGCGGCACCACGCCTGAGCATATCGCCGCGGTCCGGCGGGCGGTCGACGGCCTGGCGCCGCGGCGCATCCCCGAGCGCCCTGCCGCCTGTCGCCTCTCCGGCCTCGAACCGTTCAACATCGAGGCGCAGTCGCTGTTCGTCAACGTCGGCGAGCGCACCAACGTCACCGGCTCGGCGCGCTTCAAGCGGCTGATCCAGGAGGAGGATTACACCACCGCCCTGGAAGTGGCGCTGGAGCAGGTCGAGAACGGTGCCCAGGTGATCGACATCAACATGGACGAGGGCATGCTGGAGTCGCAGGAGGCGATGGTGCGCTTCCTCAACCTGATCGCCGGCGAGCCCGACATCGCCCGGGTGCCGATCATGGTCGACTCCTCCAAGTGGGAGATCATCGAAGCCGGCCTCAAGTGCATCCAGGGCAAGGCGATCGTCAACTCGATCTCGCTCAAGGAAGGCGAAGCCTCGTTCCGCCACCAGGCCACCGAGTGCCGGCGTCACGGTGCCGCCATCGTGGTCATGGCGTTCGACGAGCAGGGCCAGGCCGACACCTTCACGCGCAAGACCGAGATCTGTGAACGCGCCTATCGGCTGCTGGTGGACGACATCGGCTTCCCCGCCGAGGACATCATCTTCGATCCCAACATCTTCGCCATCGCCACCGGGATCGAGGAGCACGACAACTACGCCGTCGATTTCATCGAGGCCACCCGCTGGATCCATGACCACCTGCCCCACGCGATGATCTCGGGCGGCGTCTCCAACGTGTCGTTCTCGTTCCGCGGCAACAATACCGTGCGTGAGGCGATCCACTCGGTCTTCCTTTATCACGCGGTCAAGGCGGGCCTCACCATGGGCATCGTCAATGCCGGCCAGCTGGCGGTCTACGACGACCTCCCGACGGCCCTGCGCGAGGCGGTCGAGGATGTCGTGCTCAACCGCCGCAGCGATGGCACCGAGCGCCTGCTCGAGATCGCCGAGCAGTATCGTGGCGACGCCACCGGTGGGCCGAAGAAGGAGGATCTCGAGTGGCGCGGCTGGGCGGTCGACAAGCGCATCGAGCACGCCCTGGTCAAGGGCATCACCGCCTACATCGAAGAGGATACCGAAGCCGCGCGGGCGGCGGCCGAGCGCCCCATCGAGGTGATCGAGGGGCCGCTGATGGATGGCATGAACGTGGTCGGCGATCTCTTTGGCGCCGGCAAGATGTTCCTGCCCCAGGTGGTCAAGTCGGCCCGCGTCATGAAGCAGGCGGTAGCCTATCTGATCCCCTATATCGAGGCGGAGAAGTCCGGCGAGAGCCAGTCCAAGGGCAAGATCGTGATGGCCACGGTCAAGGGCGATGTCCACGATATCGGCAAGAACATCGTCGGCGTGGTGCTGCAGTGCAACAACTACGAGGTGATCGATCTCGGCGTGATGGTCCCCACCGAGAAGATACTCAAGACCGCTCGCGACGAGGGCGCCGACATCATCGGGCTCTCGGGGCTGATCACCCCTTCACTCGACGAGATGGTTCACGTGGCCAAGGAGATGCAGCGCCAGGGCTTCACCCTGCCGCTGCTGATCGGCGGTGCCACCACCTCCAAGGCGCACACCGCGGTCAAGATCGCCCCGCAGTATGCCGAGCCGGTGATCTACGTCAGCGACGCCTCGCGCGCGGTGGGCGTGGCCAGCCGCCTGCTCTCGCCCACCCACAAGTCGGACTACGTTGCCGACATCCGGCGCGAGTACGACCAGGTGCGCGAGCGCAACGCCAAGCGCCGGCCCAAGGCGGCCGATCTGGACTACGCCGAGGCGCGCCAGCGGCGATTCCAGGCGGACTGGCAGAACTTCGCGCCGGTAACGCCCGCGCAACCCGGCCTGACGGTGTTCGACGACTACGACCTCGACGAGCTGGTCCCGCGCATCGACTGGACGCCGTTCTTCATGACTTGGCAGTTGGCGGGCAAGTATCCGCGCATCCTCGACGACGAGGTGGTCGGCGAGGCCGCGCGCAACCTGTTCCGCGATGCCCAGGCGATGCTGCGTCGGCTGATCGACGAGAAGCATCTGCGTGCCCGCGGGGTGATCGGGCTATGGCCGGCCAATAGCGTCGATGACGATGTCATCGAGGTTTATGCCGACCCGCAGCGCTCGCAGGTCGTCGAACGGCTACACCATGTGCGCCAGCAGAGCACCAAGGGGCGTGACGGACTCTGCTACAGCCTGGCCGACTTCATTGCCCCGCGCTACGACGCGGATGGCCAGGAGCGCGATCAGCTCGACTGGATCGGCGGTTTCGCCGTCACCACCGGCCATGGCGCGGACGAGCTGGCCAAGCGCTATGAGGCGGCCGGCGACGACTACAATGCGATCCTGGTCCAGGCGCTGGCCGACCGCCTCGCCGAGGCCTTCGCCGAGCGCCTGCACGAACGCGTGCGCAAGGAGTTCTGGGGCTATGTGCCCGAGGAGACGCTGGACAACGACGCCCTGATCGCGGAGAAATATCAGGGTATCCGCCCTGCCCCGGGCTACCCGGCATGCCCCGATCATACCGAGAAGGCGACCCTGTTCCGGCTGCTGGATGCCACCGAGCACAGCGGGCTCACTCTGACTGACAGCTTCGCCATGTGGCCCGCGGCGGCGGTCTCCGGTTGGTACTTCGCGCATCCGGCCTCGAAGTACTTCTCCACCGGCAAGATCGGCCGCGATCAGGTCGAGGCGCTGGCTGCGCGCAAGGGACTTGCCCTGCCCGAGATGGAGCGCTGGCTGGCGCCGGTGCTCTCCTATGACCCAGACGACACGGTAGCGCCCGCCGCCCAGGCTTCCTGAGCGCGACCCGGCGGCTAATAACGCTTAAGCAACAAATTATGATCATTTATTCTTTTGTAGAATAAAACAGAGGCGCTAAGGTGCCCGTGTTGGCAATCCATGACTAGCAGGATTCGGCCCGATGTATCGCTACGATGCCTATGACCAGACGCTCGTCGACGAGCGCGTAGACCAGTTTCGCGACCAGATGGATCGCTACCTCGCCGGTAAGCTGGGCGAAGAAGAGTTCCGTCCCGTTCGACTCCAGAATGGTCTCTATATTCAGCGCCATGCGCCGATGCTGCGCATCGCCATCCCCTACGGCATGCTCAGCAGCGCGCAACTGCGCGCCCTGGCGGCGATCACCCGCCGCTACGACCGCGGCTATGGCCACTTCACCACGCGCCAGAATCTGCAGCTCAACTGGCCGGCGCTGGAAGACGTGCCCGAGATCCTGGCCGATCTGGCCAAGGTGCAGATGCACGCCATCCAGACCAGTGGCAACTGTATCCGCAACACCACCAGCGACCAGTTCGCGGGGATCGCCAAGGACGAAGTGGTCGACCCAAGGCCCTGGTGCGAACTGATCCGGCAGTGGTCCACCCTCCACCCGGAGTTCGCCTACCTGCCGCGCAAGTTCAAGATCGCGGTGACCGGTGCCACCGATGATCGCGCGGCGATTCACGTCCATGACATTGGCCTGCGCCTGTGGCTCGACGATGCCGGCGAGCTGCGCGTGCGTGTGCTCGCCGGGGGCGGCATGGGTCGTACACCGATGATCGGGGAAGTCGTGCGTGAGGATCTGCCCTGGCAGCACCTGCTCACCTACCTCGAAGCGATCGTGCGCGTCTACAACCAGTTCGGCCGCCGCGACAACAAGTTCAAGGCCCGCATCAAGATCCTGGTCAAGGCCCTGGGCGTCGAGGAGTTCACCCGCCGCGTCGAGGCCGAGTGGGCGCATCTCAAGGATGGCCCGCAGACCTTGAACGAAGGTGCGGTGGACGAAGCCAAGACGCACTTCCCCGAGCCGGCGCGTCGCCCGGTCGCCGAATCCGCGATCGTCGCCTACGAGGCACTTCGCCAGGAAAATCGCGCCTTTGCCCGTTTCGTGACCAACAACGTGATGGATCACAAGGTACCTGGCTACAAGGCGGTCACGCTGTCGCTGAAACGTCGCGAGGCGGCCCCGGGCGATATTACCGCCGATCAGATGGACGCGGTGGCGGATCTCGCGGAGAGCTTCGGCTTCGGCGAGCTACGTGTTACCCACGAACAGAACCTGGTGCTCTCCGACGTGCCGGTGGACGAGATCGAGACCCTGTGGCAGCAGCTCGATGCCCTGGGCATGGCCAACCCCACCGTGGGCACCTTGAACGACATCATCTGCTGCCCGGGCGGTGACTTCTGCTCGTTGGCCAACGCGGTCTCGATCCCTATCGCCCAGGCGATTCAGGAGCGCTTCGAGGACCTCGATTTCCTGTATGACCTGGGTCCGATCGATCTCAACATTTCCGGCTGCATGAACGCCTGCGGGCATCACCATGTCGGCAATATCGGCATCCTCGGCGTCGACAAGAAAGGCGAGGAGTACTATCAGATTTCGCTGGGCGGCAACGCCGACGACGACGTATCGTTGGGCAAGATCCTAGGCCCCTCCTTCTATCGCGAGGATGTCCCGGACGTCATCGACAAGGTTCTGAAGGTCTACGTCGAAAAGCGCCTCGACGACGAGCGCTTCCTCGATACCTATCGTCGTGTCGGTCACCAGGCTTTCAAGGAGCGGGTCTATGCCTGAATCGGATACCTCACTCGAATCGCGCGAGGTGGTCACTACCCGTGTGCCGCTGATCAAGCTGGGGCAGCAGGTCGAGGATACCTGGGTGCTGTCCCGCGATACGGAGAGCCTGCCCGAGAGCCGTCCGGCGATCGTGCCGCTGGCGCTGTGGCAAGAGCACACCGACGACAGCGAGCTGGCGCCCTGGCTGCCCAGCGATACCGAGCTGACGTCGGCGCTGGTTGCCACCCTCGAGCGGGAAGCGCTGGTCGCGATCGACTTCCCCGCTTTCACCGACGGCCGCGGCTATACTCTTGCCCGGCTGCTGCGCGAACGCTTCGGCTACGCTGGCGAGATTCGCGCCATCGGGGATGTGCTCATCGATCAGCTCTACTACATGAGCCGCTGTGGCTTCGATGCCCTGGCCCTGCGCGAGGACCAAGATGTCGAAGCGGCGCTGCGCGCGCTCAAGGCGTTCAGCGTCAGCTATCAGCCGGCGGTGGATCTCCACGAGCCGCTGTTCGCCCGCCGTCTGCGTGAGCATCGAGCTGGGTGAACCCGGCTCAGCGACGAAAAAACCCCGGTTCACACCGGGGTTTTTTATGGCTGTACGTTACTCCTCTGTCCGGGCTTGGCGCGGACTCCCGCGCTCTCTAGCCGCGCCGCTTCTGCTGCCTTTCACGGTTGTTGGCGCGGGCCCGCTCCGACTTGCGCAGCATCACGAAGGTCGCGCCGAGCCCGCCCTGATGGGGTGGCGCCGAGGCAAACGCCTGCACCTCCTCGAACTGCTGCAGCCAGTGATGGAGATAGGAGCGCACGACATTGGCACGGCCGTCGTCCTCGCTGGAGCGCCCGTGCACGATCAGTACGCTGCGCAGGTCGTGGCCGTAGGCATCCTTGAGAAAACCGAACAGGGCGCGGCGACACTCGAGTACCGGCATGCGCAGCAGATGCAGACGCGCCTCGGCGGCGTAACCGCCATGACGCAAGCGCTCGAGGACGCCGATCTGAATACCGTCGCGGCGGTACTCGATCGGATCGTGGGCACCGACCAGATCGACGAACTCGTCGGACAGGAAATCGCGCTCGTCGGCGAGCCCCTGCTGTGCGCTCTCGCGGCGAGCCAGCTGTGCCTCCGAAGGTGTTCCGCGACGCCGCTCTACCCTGGCCTTGTCGCCACCCTTGGTCAGCGGGCGAACGTCATTGCCCAAAGCTTGTCGGAAGGCCTGATGCTCGTTGGTGGCATGACTCATGATGGCGCTCCTCCTGTGATCGGCTCGGGCACCGCGCACCGCGGGCGATGTGGTGACGCGACGTGATGACACATGGCTGATAGACGAATCAGCCTCTTCGAATGCTAGCACGAGGATCGGCGACTGCCTCAATCATCGCTTGCGGACTCCCGCCATCGCGCAAGCACCGCTATGCTCCAGGGCACACCGTCACGATCACCGTGCCGACTGGCCCTAACTTCAAGCTCAGGAACATCGATACGCCCATGCTACGTACGCTGAAATGGATCTTCATTGCGCTGTTCGTGCTGCTCGTCACTGCCGCCGGCTGGTTCTGGTACACCTACAAGAGTCCTTACGGCTACCACCCCGCCGAGCCTGCGATGGTGGATACGCGCATTCCACGACAGGATGTCTTCGTCTATGGCACCCTGCGATATAGCGGGATTCGCTGGCTGGTGACCGGCCGCGCCGGCGATAGCCGCCCTGCCACCCTGGCTGGCTATCGTAAACAGGATCTCGATGTGATCCCGGACGACGGTGGTCAAGTAGAGGGTGAGATCATCAGCGTCACACCAAATGAGCTGCGCGCACTCGATCGCTATGAGCGCGTCGGTGTGCGCTACCAACGCGAAAGCGTCAAGCTCGAGGATGGCAGCATCGTCTGGATCTACAGACTCATCGATCCTTGAGGCGATTATCAAAAATGTTAGATAACGGTATAAATTTGGTAGTGACAGGATCACCCTAGACGTCTCTCGTTTGAGCCTCGCCCGGGGCGAACGTACAATGCAGACTCTCTCCCTCGACCGAACCTGCAGGCGCCATGCCCACGCTCACGCTCTATCACAACCCGCGCTGTTCCAAATCGCGCGAAGCACTGTCGCTGCTCGAATCACGCCGTATCAATGTCACCCTGCACCGCTATCTGGATGATCCCCTCGATCGCGAACAGCTCGCTTCGCTGGCGCGTCGGCTGGGCGACGACGCGCCGCAGATGCTGCGCCGTGATGAGTCCGAGTGGCGCCAGATGGGCATCGACGACCCCACGCTGGCACAAATTCTCGATGCCATCGCCGCCCATCCCCGGCTGCTGCAGCGCCCTATCGTCGATGATGGTGAGTACGCGGTCATCGGGCGCCCTCCGCAAGCCGTACTGCAGTTGATCTGAACGCCACTCGATGCCCGGCCCCTGGCGTCATGCCAAGACGCTACCCCACTACGCTACCCGCTTCTGAGGAGATCCGATGGGCTCTGATACCGCGACCCGGGGCAACGACATGCCCTACGTGCTGGTTCTCTACTACTCGCGCCACGGCGCTACCCGGACCCTGGCCGACGAGATCGCTAAGGGCGTCGACAGCGTGGCCGGTATCGAGACGCGTCTGCGCACTGTCCCGGCGGTCTCCCCGGTCAGCGAAGCGACCGCACCGGAGATCCCCGATGAGGGGGCGATCTACGTCGAGGAGGAGGATCTACGCCAGTGTGCCGGGCTGGCACTCGGTAGCCCTACCCGCTTCGGCAATATGGCGGCACCGCTCAAATACTTTCTGGATACCACCAGCGGTTTGTGGATGAACGGTGTCTTGGTGGATCGCCCGGCCACCGCCTTCACCTCTACCGCGAGCCTGCACGGTGGCCAGGAGAGTACGCTGCTGACCATGCTGATTCCGCTGCTGCACCACGGCATGGTCTATGCTGGCGTGCCCTACAGCGAGACTCGCCTGATTCATACCCGTAGTGGCGGCACGCCCTATGGCACCAGCCATGTCGCCGGCGCCGATGGCTCCCGCGAGGTCGACGACGACGAGCGCCACCTGGCGCGGGCCCAGGGCCGGCGGATCGCCGAGCTGTCACTGGGTCTGGCACGGATGCGGGAGGCGCGTGGATGAGTGAACGACTCGATGCCGAGCCCCCCGGCGAAGGCCCGTCCGCGGCCTCGATCAAGGCAAGCCGCAGCGTGTGGGCGGCCTATCTGGTGCTGCTGGCGCTACTGATCGTCGGCGGCCTCTGGCGCTACTCACAGGCCCACGCCGAAGCCGCCGCCCTGGTGGTTCGGGCGCTGCCGCTGGTGCTGTTCCTGCCGACGCTGCTGCTGCGCAGACGGCGCGGCCATCTGTGGTTGACCGCGGTGGGGCTGCTCTATCTGGCCCAGGGCGGGCTGATCATGGCCAATGGCGGCAGTTCGCCGCTGGTGATCGCCGAGATGCTGGCCGCGGCGGCCCTGGCTGTCTCCGCCTTCCGCTACTTCCGCCGGCAGGGCCCGCGCCAACGCCGTCCTTCATGAGACCCTCCGGTGCGCTGATCCTGGCCATGCTGGTGCTCAGCGTGATCGCCAGCCTGTTCGACTGGCCGCTGTGGCCGGCGGCAATCCTGGCCTGGCTGGCGACCCTGCGTCTGCTGCGTGGCCTGCCACGCGCCTCGCGTCGCCAGGCAAGCCTGCTGCTGGCCGCCGGGGCACTTCTGTGGGCAGTCGCCTTGTTACGTGGCACCCCGTACCCGCTATGGCAGGCCTTCACCACCAATCAGACGCTGCTGATGATGTTCGCCGGGGTCAGCTTCCTGACCCTGGCGACTCCGACCGTGCGTAGTGGCGAGGCGAGCAGCGGCAGCCGCCTGGGGACGCTACTGGGGGCGCACCTGTTCGGCGCCGCGATCAATCTGTCGGTGGTGTTCCTGTTCGGCGAACGCATGCAGCGCGATGGCCGTCTCAACCGCACCCAGGCATCGATTCTCGGCCGCAGTTTCGCCGCCGCCGCGACCTGGTCACCCTTCTTTGTCGCCATGGGCGTTGCGCTCACCTATGCGCCCGGGCTCGACTATCTGGCGCTGTTGCCCTGGGGTCTGCTGGCCGGTGCGGCGCTGTTGCTGGTCAACCTCGCCGACGTGGCACGCCTGGATGAGCCATTCCAAGGCTACCCGATCGAGCGCAGCGCCCTGCTGCTGCCGTGCCTGCTGGCGGTCGCGGTGATCGCCCTCCACCTGCTCTGGCCGACGCTCTCGATCCCGCTGATCATAGCCCTGGTGGCACCGCCCTTCGCCCTGCTGCTGATGCCGCGCAACGACCGCCGTACGCGTCTGCGACGCCATTTCACTCAGGGGCTGCAAGGGTTGGCACCGCAGTTCGCGCTGTTTCTCGCCGCTGGGGTCATCTCCACCGGGCTGGCGGCACTGCTGGCGAGCCTGCCCGACGGGCTCGACCTGCCGCTGTCGCACTTCGGCCACTGGCAGGCCTGGTTTGCCCTGGGGCTGATCGTGGCCATCGCCTTCACCGGCGTGCATCCGCTGATCGGCATCGCCACTCTGGCCCCCCTGGTAGCACCGCTGCACCCCGACCCGACGCTGCTCGGCATGCTGTTTCTGATGAGCTGGGCGCTGGGTACCGGCAGCAGCCCGCTATCCGGCAGCAACCTGGCGATCTGTGTACGTTACGGCATCAAGGTGCGGCACATGCTGCGCTGGAATCTGGCCTACGCTGTAGGTGGCTGGTTTGCCTGCGGCGCAGTCCTGGCGCTGCACGCCGCCGCGGCATGATGCCGCCCGCATGAGTAACGGCTTGACGTCGGCCGCCGGGCTGCAATGATGACATTCAAAGACACGCCAACGGAGAACCATCATGAGCGATCTGTCCGGCCTGCGCCGCGACTACGAGGGCGAGTCCCTGGCACCCGAGCACACCCCCGACGACCCAATGGCCCTGTTCGACCACTGGCTGGAACAGGCGATCGCCAGCGAAGGGCTCGATGCCAATGCCATGACCCTGGCCACGATCGACGGCGCCGGCTACCCGCATGCGCGCATCGTGCTGCTCAAGGGGGTCGATCCGGACGGCCTGCTGTTCTACACCAACTATCAGAGCCAGAAAGGCAACGAGCTGGCCCACGTCGCCCACGCCGCGCTGGTGTTCTGGTGGCCGGAACTGCAGCGCCAGGTACGCGTCGAGGGGCGGGTCGAGAAGGTCGCCACCGAACGCTCGGACGACTACTTCGCCAGCCGCCCGCGCAAGAGCCAGTTGGCAGCCTGGGTCTCCCAGCAGAGCGTCGAGATCCCCGGACGCGACTGGCTCAAGGAGCGTCTGGCCCGTTTCGAGCAGGTGTATGCGGACAAGGAGGTCGAGCGCCCGCCGCACTGGGGTGGCTATCGCGTGGTGCCGCACACGATGGAGTTCTGGCAGGGGCAGCGCAGCCGTCTCCACGACCGTGTGCGCTACTCACGCCACGATGAGCACGACGTCACCTGGCACCGTACCCGTCTGGCCCCTTGAGGCGATGCCGGCCGGGCTCGATGACCCGGCCAGGCAAAGACGGAAACAGAAAAGAATAGAGAGAAAGATAGCCCTGGGGACAGACACAGAAACGCCCGGTCGTCACGACCGGGCGTTCTCGTTCCGGGGGGTGGTGGCCGACGCGGCGGCCTGGCCGATAACTTACTCGGCAGTGCCCTCGGTCCACTTCTTGACCACGTCAGGATGCTCGCTGACCCACTTCTTGGCATTCTCGTACGGGTCGCTGCCCGGCTTCTGGTTCATCAGCATCACTTCGCCCATCTGCTCCGGCGTCCAGTAGAAGTTGTCGAGGATCGCGTAGGCTTGCGGCATACGCTCCTTGAGCCCCTTGTGAACGACCGTATCGATGTGCTCGGCATCACCGTAGGCCTTCTTGGGATCCTCGAGGTACTTCAGATCCCAGCGCGCGAACATCCAGTGCGGGGTCCAGCCGGTGACCACGATGTCCTGGTGATTCTGGATCGCGTTGGCCAGGGCCGAGGTCATCGCCGCGCCGCTGCTCGACTGCAGCGAGAGGTCATCGATCCCGTACTCTTTCATCGCTTTCTCGGTCATCGACATCAGGCCGGCGCCCGGATCGATCCCTACGATCTTGTCATCGAAGAGATCCGCATTGGCGTTGAGATCGGCGATCGACGGGACCTTCTCATAGGTGTACTCGGGGACCACCAGCCCAAGCTTGGTGCCGTCGAGATTGGGGCCGAGATCCACGACCTCGTCCTTCACCTTCGACAGATAGTCAGCATGCGTGGTCGGCAACCAGGCGGCGACAATCGCGTCGGCATCGCCGGTACCCAGCGCCTGCCACATCACCGCGGCGGAGAGCGAATCCATGTTGACCTTGTAGCCCTCCTGCTCGAGCACCGCGCGCACCACGTTGGTGGAGGCGACTTCCGAAGCCCACTCCACGTAGGCGAGGTTGATCGTGCCCTTGCTCTCCTCGGCCTGGGCGGTACCGGCACCCAGGCTGATCCCTGCGGCCATGGCCAGCATGGTGTAACGAACCGACTGCGACAGTAGATTGCGTGTCATCGACTTCCCCTTCTTGTGCTTGATTTGGCTTGACGTACTGACTTGACGTACTAACGCTCGGTACCGACCGCGGGTCGCGACCTCCAGGCCGTGACCCGAGGCTACCGCGGGCGGCAGCATTCGCGTCGACCTGGGCCGACGCGCCGAACTCGGGTAGTGGAGCGCCGCCAGCGATGGGCCGGCGGCACCCCGTCATTTGGCCCGCTTGCGTCCGCGGAAGGATTGCGTCAGACGGTCCAGCAGCATGGCCATGATGACCACCGCGAGCCCCGCCTCGAAGCCATCACCCGGGCGCAGGCGCTGGATCGCCCGCCACACTTCGCTGCCCAGACCGTTGGCACCGATCATGGCGGCGATCACCACCATCGACAGCGACAGCATGATGGTCTGGTTGATCCCCCCCATCAGCGTCGGCAGCGACAGCGGCAGTTGCACCTTGACCAGCTTCTGGGTCCGCGTCGAGCCGAAGGCATCGGCAGCCTCGACCAGCTCCGTGGGCACCTGGCGGATCCCTAGCGTGGTGAAGCGGATCGCCGGCGGCATCGCGAAGATCACCGTGGCGAAGATGCCGGAGACCGAACCGATGCCGAAGAACGGAATCGCCGGAATCAGATAGACGAAGGCGGGCATCGTCTGCATGAAATCCAGTATCGGCATGATCACACGATAGAAGCGATCGGAGACCGCGGCCAGAATCCCCAGCGGCAGCGCGATCACCACCGCCACCAGGGTGGCGATCACCACCAGGGTCAACGTCTGGATCATCGGGTTCCACAGGCCCAGGTTCCAGATCAGCGCCAGACCCAGTGCCCCACCGATGGCGAGCCGGTGCCCGCTCAGCCGCCAGCACAGCAGCACGATCAGCCCCAGCAAAGCCCACTCCGGCAGCCACATCAGGCCGTCGTTGAGCAGATTGATACCCGCCTGGGTGGTACGCGAGATGGCCCGCGTCACGCCGGAGAACTCGGTGGTCAGAAAGTTCAGGCCGCTCTCGATCCAACTGCCGAGCGGAATTCTTGGAATCTCGAAGTCCATTTATGCCTCTCCCGCTGTCGCCAGTTGTTCGAGTACTGCGCCCTTGACCACTACACCGAGCAGTCGCTTCTCCTCGTCGACCACGGCGATCGGACAGTGCCGATTGGTGAACATCGAATAGAGTCGGGAGAGCGACTCGTCCGGTCCGACACAGGGATAGTCGTCATCGATCAGGTCACGAATGGACTCTGCGCCGGCCTTGGCCGCTTCATCGGCCTGCTCGGCATCGATGATGCCGAGGAGCTTGCGTTCACGATCGATCACATAGATCGAGTCGAGACTGCTCTCGACCATCTTGCGCAGAACGGTTCGCGGACCATCCTCGGCGCGGGCAGTCGCCCTCACCGGGCGCATCGCCCGACGTGCCGTTACCACCCGCGATCTATCGACCCCCTGGGTGAAGCGCGCCACGTAGTCGTCGGCCGGTGAGGTGAGGATCTCTTCGGGGGTGCCGATCTGCACCACTTCACCATCGCGCAGCAGGATGATGCGATCGCCGATATTGAGCGCCTCGTCGAGATCGTGGGTGATGAAGATGGTGGTCTTCTGCATGCGGTGCTGCAGCTCGATCAGCTCCTGCTGCATGTCACGCCGAATCAGCGGGTCCAGTGCCGAAAAGGCTTCGTCCATCAGCAGCACGCTGGAGTCGTTGGCCAGTGCCCGTGCCAGGCCGACGCGCTGCTGCATACCGCCCGATAGCTGGTTGGGATAGGAGTCCTCCCACCCTTCGAGACCGACCTGCTTGAGCGCATCGGCCGCCTTCTTGGCCCGCTCTTCCTTGGGTATGCCGCGAATCTCGAGCCCATACTCGGCGTTCATGCGAACCGTACGGTGGGGAAAGAGGGCAAAGTTCTGGAACACCATCGAAAAGTGCCGACGACGGCACTGCAGCAGTGCCTTCTCGCTCAGTTGGGGAATGTTCTCCCCGTCGATGATGATGTCGCCCTCGGTGGGCTCGATGAGACGGTTGAGACAGCGGATGAGGGTGGACTTACCGGATCCCGAAAGCCCCATGATGACCAGGAGCTCGCCCTCGCGGACGTCGAAATCGATGTTGGAAAGGCCGAGTGTCTGCCCCGTTTGCTCCAGAATCTGGGATCGGTTGAGTCCCTGGTCACGTAGCTGGAGCGCTTTCTTGGTGTCGCTACCAAACACCTTGCTCAAGTTACGAACTTGAATCTTGGTTTGCTGTGCATTTGTCATTTTGTGGCCTGGTGTGGCTGAGCAAAAAGGTCCCGCGCGAGTGTCACCAAAAGTCCGTCGAAGACACACTGTATGGCTTTGGATACGCAGTGTTTCTGATGGCTTACACGCGCTCGGCCCGGTCGCATCATACGAAATTATAGAAAACCCTTCAAACGACGATGATTTGTAATTGAAAACTCATTCAAGGCGTCATCTCTACTGGCGCACAATCCAGTGGCGCTCGGTCCCTCCCCTCGTCTGCGGTATCCTCCTCGGTAGCAACAGCGCCGGCATGGACCCAATGGATCGGGAATCAACCGACGTCAATCCAGCGCCGCCTCCAGACGGTGGCGCTGCCATTCGCTCTGCGGCGTATTGAGCTTCAGCGTCGCCTCGATCACCCCCTCCTCCAGGTTGGTGACGAGCGTGAACCCCAGCTGCTTGAGCAGACGCCGCATGGGCAGATTGTCGGTCAGCACGGTGCCGACCATGACCAGGGTGCCCACCTGCCGGCTGTAGCGAATCATCTTCTCCATCAGTAGCCGCCCGAGCCCGATTCCGTGGAGGTCATCACGCACGATGATCGAGAATTCGGTACGGATATTATCGGGATCGTTCCAGACTCTGACCACGCCGAGCATCTCTTCCCGGTGTGTCTCCTGCCCGGGCTCGGCCGCTTCGTCCGGCACACGCCGGATCGCAATGAACGCCATCTGGCGGTCGTAATTGATCTGGCTGAGCTGGGCCAGCTCGCGCATCGACAGCACCGCCTTGTGGTGGAAATAGCGGTAGCGAATGCTCTGCTCCGAGAGCCGGGTATGGAACTGGGTGATCAAGGGCGCGTCTTCGCCACGGATCGGTCGCACCTCGACCTCATCCCCCGCCAGCGTCACCGTCTCGCGCAACTCTTCGGGGTAAGGCATGATCGCCTGCACCGCACGCTCGCCCAGATCGAGGGCGAAATCGACCGCGGTGAGCCCATCGCGGTTGAGCAGCAAGGGGTTGAGCTCGAGGCCCTTCAACCGCGGCAGATCCGCCGCCATCTGCGACAGCTTGACCAGCAGCTGCGCGACCTGAGTGATCTCCGCCGCGGCATCCTCGCTGTGGGCGCGAATCAGCCGACCCGCGCGGGTACGATCGATCAGCTCCTCGGCCAGGCGCATGTTGAGCGGCGGCAGCGCGATCTGACGATCCGCCATCACGTCGATCTTGTAGCCGCCGCTGCCGAAGACGATGACCGGGCCCAGCTCGGCGTCGCGAGTGATACCGGCACTCAACTGCCATGAGCCCTTGCCGCGCTGCATGGTCTGCAGACAGTAGCTGTAGATGGGGCTCTGCGGCAGGGTCTCGGCAATCCGTTCGCCCAGCCGCACCACTGCGTCGACCACACTGCCGGGCTGCTCCAGATCCTGGGCCAGTGAGCCGGTCTGACGCGAGGCTTCCCGCCAGTAGCGAAATGGCTCGCAGTTGTCGCGATGCACCACCTTGACCGCCCACGGCCCCGGCAGCGCCTGGGTGGCACGCTCGGCCTCCTCGAAGTCCGCCACATAGCGACTGGGCGCACTCTCGATACCGTAGGCGGCGAGTACCTGGGCGGTCTCCTCGTGGGTCAGGCGATCACGCCCACGCCGCAGTGACTCTTCGATCAGCGCATGGCAACGCTTGCGGATCTCGGGGCTAGAGTCGAACGGCAGCGAGGGCGGTGTCTCGTGCAGCAGCGCCTGTACTCGGCGATAGCGCACCAGGTGCAGGAAGGCGCGCACCGCCTTCTCCGGCGACAGGTAGCTGGGAATCCCGGCGCGATTGAAGGCAGCCCGCGCCACCAGCGCCTCCTTGAGACCCATCCAACTCACCAGCAGTCGGTGGCGATAGCGCTCCCGTGCGGCGATCAGTGCCTCGGCGGTAGCTTGCGCGGGAGCCAGCCGGGTCGGCGCATGAAGCACCAGAACCGCATCCACCTGAGCGTCGCGGGTGACGATGTCGAGCGCAGCCAGATAGTCCGCAGGGGTCGCCGAGCCACCGAGATCGATCGGGTTGCGCCCCGGCCGGCTGACGTCGAGCCCCGCCTCGAGCAGCGCCGTCACCGTGGTCTCGCCGAACTCCGCCAGCTGGCCACCGCCATCGATCAGCTTGTCGATCGCCAATAGCGCCGGCCCCACGCCGTTGGAGACGATCGCCAGCCGATCACCCCGCGGCGGCTTGAGTCGGGAGAGGGTCTCCAGCGCATCGAACAGCTCATCGGAGTCCTCCACTCGGACCACCCCGGCTCGCGCCAGCGCGGCCTCGATCACCGCATCACGGCGTTCGATCCCGGGTGTTTCCGGGAGACTGTCGAGGGTGGCCTGGGGGGTACGCCCGCTCTTGATCGCCAGCACCAGGCGGTTGCGCGAGGCGTCGCGCAGGGCGGTCATGAAGTGGCGCGCATTGCGAATGCTCTCCAGGTGCAGGAGCAGCGCCCGGCACTTGCTGGAGAGGTTGAGATAGTCGATGACATCGGGCAGGCGCACGTCGAGGCTGTCGCCGAGGGTGACCAGGTGCGAGAACCCCACCTCGCGCCCCGCCGCCCAGTCGATCATGGCATTGCCGAGCATGCCCGACTGCCCCAGGTAGGCGACGCTGCCATCGGCGATCGGCTGCGCGGCATAGGTGGCGTTGAGCCGCCGGGAGGGCACCGCCACCCCCAGACACTCCGGCCCCAGCACACGCATGCCCGAACGCCGGATCGCCTTTTGCAGGCGCCCACGCAAAGGCGCCTCGCTTTCGAGCGAGGCGCCTCCGGATAGAATGAGTGCGGCACGTACGCCGATCGCACTCAGGTCATCGATCACCTTGGGTAGGCTGCGTAGCGGCGAGCAGATCACGGCCAGATCGGGTGGGCGTGGCAGATCGGCAATGCGGCGCAGGCACTCGACACCATGCACGTCGGCATAACCGCGCGGGTTGACCGCCCAGAGCGGCTTGTCGAACTGCCCTTCCAGCAGATTGCGCAATACCACTCCTCCCAGCGACTCAGGCTTGGGGGACGCTCCGATCACGACCAGTGACTGGGGCGCGAAAAAACGACGCAGGAATTGCGTGGCCACGGTGGACCTCACGGCTCGGGTTATGGTTATTTCAACCCTACACGCTCAGCGCCTCTGCGTTGAGCCCCGGTCGGGATTTAGCCATACCGCCTCGAACCCATGGGCGCGGTGGCCCCGCCCCAGTACGCCAGCGCCCCGGAGGGTCGAAACCGCCGATGATCACGTCGTACCTCACGCATCCTGACCTCGTTCGGCACGACATGGGCGACTCGCACCCGGAAGCTCCCGTGCGTCTCGAGGCGATCCGCAAGCGCCTGATGCTGAGCGGCCTGCTGCAGCAGACGATGCAATCGGAGGCGCCGCCAGCGAGTCAGTTGGCACTGGCCCGCGTACATACACCAGACTACCTGGAAACGCTCGCGCGCCAGCGTCCCCAAAACGGCTTGCAGACACTGGATAACGACACGCGCATGGGGCCCTGGACACTCGAGGCCGCAGCCCTCGCCGCCGGTGCCGCGATCAAGGGAGTCGACCTGGTCTGCGGCAACCGCGCCGACAACGTCTTCTGTGCCGTGCGCCCACCCGGGCATCACGCCGAACGCGCACTGGCGATGGGATTCTGCTTCTACAACAACGTCGCCGTCGCCGCGGCGCATGCGCGGGCCGTGCACGGTCTGGAGCGCATCGCCATCCTCGATTTCGACGTCCACCAGGGCAATGGCACCCTGGATATCTTCCACGACGACCCGAGCGTGCTGGTCTGCAGCAGCTACCAGGAGGCGTTCTACCCCTGGCGCTATCTCGAGGGCGACTGGCCCAACGTGGTCAATACGCCGCTGCCGGCCGGCACCGCCAGCCGCGACTTCCGCCTGGCGATCGAACATGACTGGCTGCCGGCGCTGGAGCACCACCGCCCGCAACTGGTGCTGCTCTCCAGCGGCTTCGACGCTCATCGCGACGATCCGCTGGGTGAACTGGCGCTGGAGCACGGCGACTTCTACTGGATCACCCACCTGGCGATGGATGTCGCCCGCCGCCATGCCGGGGGGCAGTTGGTCTCGGTACTCGAGGGCGGCTATCACCCCAAGGCACTGCCGTTGAGTGTCGAAGCGCACCTCACCGCCCTGCTCGGCCAGCCCTATCCTGGCTAGCCCGACAGCCACTCCCGCGACGCTTTCGTCACGCGCGACGTCGTCATGTGGCAGAGCCGGCCCGCGGCGCTGTGATATTCTGGGCCCACACCGACCCAGACAGAGATTTTCATGGCCGCCAGCAACGATCAGGATGCCGCGCTGCGCATCGCCTCGGGCCGCAAGCCCTTCGTCGAGCCCCTGCGCCTGGGTGAACGGCTGAAGCAGATTCGCCTCTCCAATCAGTGGACCCTGGGCGACGTCAGTGCGCGCACGGGGCTGGCCCGCTCGACCCTGTCCAAGATCGAGAACGACCAGATCTCACCCACCTTCAGCGCGGTACAGAAGCTGATCACCGGGCTGGGCATCGATCTCCCGCAACTGCTGACCCCGGCCAAGTCACGCTCCCACGCCCGAGGGCGGCGCGATCTCACACCCAGTGGCGACGGCAAGCAGCACCCCACGCCCACCTACGAACATGAGCTACTCTCTTGGCAGCTGGCGCAGAAACGCATGGTGCCGTTCAAGACCATCGTGCGGGCACGCCGCTTCGACGAATTCCAGGAGTGGGTGCGCCACGCCGGCGAAGAGTTCCTGATGGTGCTGGAGGGGGAGATCCTGATCTACACCGAATTCTACGAACCGCTCGCCATGGCCACCGGTGATTCACTCTACTTCGATAGCGACATGGGGCATGCGCTGGTCTCCACCAGCGACACCGATGCCGTGGTGCTGTCGGTCTGCACGCCCGGTGAAGGTGACTAGTCAGGCGACACCGATTGTCTGGCCCCTTCTTCGCCCGCCCATGCCGACCATGGGACCCCATCTTCCCGATCCGAGGAGCCCACTACCGATGCAACATCTCGACGACGCCACGCGTACCGAACTCGAGGCGGCCGCTTTCCGCCGCCTGCTGCGCCACCTGGATGCCAACAAGGACGTGCAGAACATCGATCTGATGATCCTTGCCGACTTCTGCCGCAACTGCCTCTCCAAGTGGCTGGTGACCGCCGCCGAAGAGCGCGGCGAGACACTCGACTATGAAGCCGCGCGCGAATACGTCTACGGTATGCCCTACTCGGCGTGGAAGGCCAACCACCAGGCGCCGGCCAGCGATGCGCAGCTGGCCGCCCTGGAGGCCCGCCAGCAGCGCAAGGCCAATGGTGGAGCGGACGCATGAGCGAGGCGCTGATCCCGCTATCGATCGCGGTACTGACCGTCTCCGACAGCCGTGACGAGCAGAGCGACCGCTCCGGCCAGACTCTGGTCGAGCGGCTCGAAGGGGCCGGCCACCGCCTGGCCGACAAGCGTATCGTGCCGGATGATGTCTATCGTATCCGGGCGGTCGTCGCCAACTGGATCGCCGATCCCGACGTGCAGGTGATCCTGACCACCGGGGGCACTGGCTTCACCGGACGCGATTCGACCCCGGAGGCGATAGCGCCACTGCTCGACAAGCACATCGAAGGTTTCGGCGAGCTGTTCCGCCAGGTCTCGTTCGAGGAGATCGGCAGCTCCACGGTGCAGAGCCGCTGTCTCGGCGGTCTGGCCAATCACACCGTGATCTTCGCCCTGCCCGGCTCCACCGGCGCCTGCCGCACCGGTTGGGATCGGATTCTCGGCGAGCAGCTCGACAGCCGCCACCGCCCGTGCAACTTCGCCAATCTGGTGATTCCGGAACGAGGCACCCACACGCATGGCTGAAACCACTCCCCCGCTCGAGAGCGTGGAGCGCGCGCGGGAAGCCCTGCTCGACGGCGTGGCCCCGCTCGAGCCCGAGCGCATCGCCTGCGCCGAGGCGGCTGGCCGTGTGCTGGCGCAGGACGTTTCCGCGGCGCTCGATGTGCCCCCCGCCGACAACAGCGCCATGGATGGCTATGCCCTGGCCAGCGCCGACTCCGGCGGCGTACTGACGATCTCGCAGCGCATCGCTGCCGGCCAGGCGCCGCAGCCGCTGGCACCCGGCACCTGCGCGCGGCTGTTCACCGGCAGCGAGATACCGCCCGGCGCCGACTGCGTGGCGATCCAGGAGAACGTCACGCTGGAGGATGGGCTGGCACGCATACCACCGACCCAGCCGGGCCAGAACGTGCGCCGCCGCGGGCTCGACGTCAGCGTGGGCAGCCGCCTGCTCGCGGCAGGCACCCGCCTGGGCGGCGCCGCCCTGGGTCTGCTCGCCGGCCAGGGGCTGGAGACGATCGCGGTGGTGAGGCGCCCGCGGGTGGCACTGCTGCTGACCGGCGACGAGATCGTCGAACCGGGGCAGCCGCTGACGCCGGGGCAGATCTACAACAGCAACGGGGCGATGCTGGCCAGCCTGGTCGCCCGCTTCGGCGGCGAACTGGTGGCCCAGGTGCGGGTCGCCGACAGCTTCGACACCACCCGCGCCCGGCTCGCCGAGGCGGCCGCACTGGCCGACGTGATCGTCACCACCGGCGGCGTCAGCGTCGGCGAAGAGGATCACGTCAAGCCAGCCCTGGAGCAGCTCGGCCAGTTGACCCTATGGCGCCTGGCCATGCGCCCCGGCAAGCCGCTGGCACTGGGGACCATCGGCACCACGCGGGTGGTCGGCCTGCCGGGCAACCCGGTCTCCAGCTACGTCGGCGCCTGGCTCTATCTACGCCCGCTGTTGGGGGCATTGATGGGATGCACGGATCAACTGGAACTGCCCCGGGTGCCAGCCGAGGCGGACTTCAGCACCCGCACCGAGGGGCGCCGCCACTATCTGCGCGCCACCCTGGCATTCGAGGGCGAGCGCATCGTGGCCCGGGCCCACCCGGAGCAGAGCTCCGCCGTGCTCACCTCCTGCGCGGCCACCAACGCCTTCGCGGTAATTCCGCCCCACAGCGACATCTCTCCTGGTGATCGCGTCGAGTGCCTCTGGCTGGAAGCGTGACGCAGGCGCAGAAACAGCTCGGAGATAGCCGGCGAGCCGCTGGGTTCGCTGGCACTGGTTCATGGTACCTACCGACTCGGCGGTGGCAGCTCCCGGCTCGGCGATCACCGGTCAGCCGGCAAAGCGCGCCTGCATTTCCGGCCACAGCCGCACGAATGCCGCCTCGAGTCGCGGGTACTCGTCGTCCAGCCAGGGGGTCAACTCGGCCAGCCGGTTAGGACCACGGAGCCGGCTACCGATGCCGGCGATGGCCCGGCAGGTGAAACCGAAATCGGCATAGCGCGCCAGCCAGTCGCCTTCGATCATCGCCGGCACCAGACGCCCCAGCCGATCCGGTGCCGGGGCGCCGCCCAGTACGCGGTAACAGCGCGCCACCAGTTGACGATCGTGATGGCGGGCAGCCAGAAAGTGATCCCACACCAGATCCAGTGCGATACCCACGAAACGCCGCTGTGCGGCCGGGGCGCTGGCACGCAGGGCGAGTACCTCGGGATGGCGATCGATGGCGGCATCCACCTGTCGATGGTGACGAATACCCTCGGCCACCGCTGCCGGCCAGTCTCCCAGCTGCTGGCCCTTGACCCCATCGGCAATTAGATTGCCCCGTAGGAAGTCGTCGCTGCCGTGGCGAGCAAGCTCGGCGTGGGCGAGAAAGTTCATCGGCTGGCGCTCATATACGCTCGCTCATGCGGCGTCACAGGCAGTTGGTTGGCTTGGGTAGGCCGGCCAGACGCGCCCCAACCTTCGCAGGGCTTTCCGGAAACAGCCGCATCAGATAGATCGAGCTGCCTTTCTCCTCGCCCAGCGCCTGGCGCACCGCCTTGACCAGCGGACGCATTGCCGGCGCCGCCTCGTAGCGCTGGTAGAAGTCGCGCAGCAGCGTCAAAACCTCCCAGTGCGCCGCGCTCAGTTCACGTCCCTCCTCGTTCGCCAGTGCTTCCGCCACCGCCGGCGTCCAGTCGGCGAGGGAGACCAGGTATCCCTCGGGGTCGAGACCGATCTCGCGACCTTCGACCGTTATCGTGCGTGCCATCGTCGTCATCAGAACCAGCTCAAACTACGGGGAAAGGTTGCCGTCAACGCGACGAATCCAGCCATGTCGACCACCGTGACGCCGTCACTCAGTCGCTCCAGCAGACCACGGGATGCGGCGTCTTCAGAGAGCACCGAGACACGCCCACCGAAAGCCGCCAGGCTGGGTGCCGCCGCGGGCAGCGCGGCGTAGCAGGCGTCCTCGATCAGCAGCAGATGATCCTCGGCGCCAAAGGCCTCGCTCAGATCCCAGTAGATGCCATCGAACTGGGGCGAGCGGTTGAGCAGATGCAGCATCATCGAAATCTCCTCGCTCAGAAGAGCAGCGTGCGTGGCTGCGCATGGACAAGATGGTCGATCTCATCGGCCTCCAGGGCCAAGGCCGGTAGCGCAAGATCCGCCAGCGTGAGGCCGCGGGCGCGCAGGGCGCTCGCGCTGACCCAGAGCCGCTCGATGTCGTACATCTCCAGCATCGCCAACTGCGCATGGGTCCCCTTCTGCCCTAGCGGCCCAGCCCCCTGGCCCTCGACCAGGGCAAAGACACCATCTCCCTGGAACAGCAGACCGACCGCTTGACCGAAGGCCGCGGCCACCAGGGCGACATCGACGCCCTCGCGCAGCCAGCTGCTGCCGTGCGGCGGATGGCGCAGTATGACCAGCAGGTCGAGCGATATCGGCTGGGTGTCGGCGGCTGGCGCCGTTTCATCGTCTGTCATGGCACTCACTCTGACACTCACTCGTGAATCGGCTCTCAGGGGGCAAAGGTGATCACGCGATCATTGCCCAGCATGGCATCGACCAGTTGCCCCAGCCCGGTCAACACGAACGGCGGCTCGACGTTGTGCGCCTCGCGACCGTGACGCGCACTCTCCTCGGCGCTCATCAGACCGCGACGCAGACCCGCCGCCACGCAGACCAGCAGCTCAGTGCCATGTTCCTGCGCCAGTGATCGCCAGCCCTCGGCCAGGTGGACCTCGTCCTGCGGCGGCGCCATCAGCATCGAAGCGTTGTGCACGCCGTCACGATAGAAGAACACGCTCGACACCCGATGGCCCTGCGCCACCGCCGCCTGGGCGAAACGCAGCGCCGAGAGCGCGCCCTGCTCGCTGTAGGGCGCGGCGTGAACCAGCAGCGCATAGCTCAACACGTCATATGGCCTATCGATCATGGGAAGGCTCGCATCTTACCAAAGCCGGCCACCCCGCCAAAACGTGGCACCCAAACGCAGAAAACCCCACCGAGGTGGGGTTTCCGTTCAGCGGTTGGGCGGTCAGCGCCCTGCGTGTGGATCAATCGTCGGACATCACGCCCAGAATGGACAGCAGGCTGATGAACAGATTGTAGATCGACACATAGAGCGTGATGGTGGCGAGAATGTAGTTGGTCTCGCCCGCCCGGTGAATGATCTCACTGGTCTGGAACAGGATCGCCGCCGACGAGAACAGCACGAAACCTGCGGATACTGCCAACGCAAGCCCCGGGATGTTGAAGATCATCGCCGCGACCATTGCCAGCACCAGCACGATGGCACCAGCCACCATGAAGTTGCCAAGGAAGCTGAAATCCTTGCGCGTGATCAGCGCCACCGCCGACAGCCCCAGGAAGGTGGCCGCGGTCATGCCCAGCGCGGTCATCACCAACTGCGCACCGTTGGGGATGGAAAGGTAGAGATCGATGATCGGCCCCAGGGTAAAGCCCATGAACCCGGTGAACGCGAACGTCGTCAGAATGCCGGCGGCCGAGTTGGCAGTCTTGTGCACCAGGAACATCAGGCCATAGGCACCGATGAAGAAAATGAAGATGTTGATCTGAGTGACGCCCAGCGCCATCGCGACGCCCGCGGTCACGGCAGAGAACATCAGGGTCATGGCCAGCAGCATGTAGGTGTTGCGTAACACCTTGTTGGTGCTGGCCACGCTCGATCGACGCTCAGTGACGTCGTGCGATGTGCGGTAGTCCATACGTATCCCCTCGGTTATGTCGATTACACCCATGGACCAGAATGCCCTTGCAAAGTTCCCCTGACAAGCGTAAATGGCACCGTCGGAAGTGAAATAACCCTTTGAAAGCTAAAGAACCTGTTGACGACCGAGGGAGAGCTGGTACTATCTCCCGCCGTAAGCCGGAGGGATGGCAGAGCGGTTGAATGCACCGGTCTTGAAAACCGGCAAGGGTTAATGCCCTTCCAGGGTTCGAATCCCTGTCCCTCCGCCACTTTTTTCTTAAGGGTCAGCTACTTAGCTGGCCCTTTTTCTTGCCTGAAGCCTTTTGGAAACGCCGTTTCTATAACGCCTATAACGATCACCGTTATAGAGCTTGCGCCGGACCGGTGCTTAAACGCTTGTTGCTATACGAAAGTCGCACTCCCCCTCGCCGGCTCTCCTGCAGGCATGCAATATTCTCATGATCGCCACGAGCCGGGCTGTTGCCTGCCCCAGTTCCGTTTTCGTCCACCGGCCCCCCAAAGAATCATTTGCCTCTCCGGGGCTTTCTCTGAATACTGTATTTACATACAGTTTATTAGGGAAGGCCATGAATCATGTCCCGCATCCAACTCATCGGCCAGGCGCCGAGTAGCCCGCCCCGCCTCGACATCCCCTGCGCTGAGGTGCTGGCCCGCGCCGGCATTGCCGGTTTTGCTAGCCCCGCGGAGGATTACGCCGGGCGCTCCTTCGACCTCAACGAGCGCTTCATCAAGCACCAAGCCGCAACGTTCATCTTCCAGGTCTCGGGCGACTCGATGGAGGAGTACCGCATCTACGAAGGCGACTTCTTTGGTCGTCGATCGCTCGATTACGCCCAGCCCCGGGCATATCGTCGTCGCACTGGTCGAGAGCGAGCTGACTGTTAAGAAGTGGGTCACCCGCGAGGAGTGGTAACTGCTGTGCTCCGGCGGCAATCGCTATCCACCGATTCCCATGACAGATGTCGAGACCCAGATCTGGGGTGTGGTCCGCTCCGGGCATGCCGAGTTCTGCGTATGATCGCCATCGTCGACTGCAACTCGTTCTACGTGAGCTGCGAGCGGCTGTTCAAACCGCACCTGAACTGAACCGCCCACTCTAGGCGACGCGTACGACCTCGACGTACTGCTTCCCTGGAAGTGGAAGGACGCCCTACCGGCCTGAGTCAGACCGGTACAGATGGGGTTGTTGGATCTTTTACAAGGCTTCGGTTGAGTAGATGAGGCTAAACTTATGGCGAGGTCAGCCGATATCACGTAAGTGTCTACCCCCAACCTCTTGGTACTGCAATGTCTGACAAACCATTATATCAGAATGAAAAAGCACTTGCTCCCGTACAGAAAGTCCTCGATGAAGCCTCTGCTGCTATCAATGATCCAACTCGTGAGAGCTCTCATGACGGTGATGTCAATGAAGTCCTAGCTGCTGCTGGTGGAATTGGAACTGGTGCAGGCATAGGTTTTGCTGGGCTCTACTTTGGGGGGGTAACAGGACTCTCAGCCGCGGGGATAACTTCTGGACTCGCTACGGCAGGGTCTCTGGTCGGTGGCGGCATGGTCGCTGGAATTGGCGTTGTTGCCGCTCCCGCCGCACTACTGGGCGTAGGGGCATACGCCTTCATTTCGAAAAGAAACAAACGAAAGCTACATGAAAAGAAAGAGATGCTCCTTCAGAGTGCGGTGGAGAAGCAGAACAAAATCATCTCCGAGCTGAAAGCTAAATTCGGAGAAAACAAAGAACGGGCTGATTACCTTGAGCGCCTCAATATTGTCTTACAGACGATCATTAAAGACCTTGAAAGCGACTTAAACGGAAAAGCCACGTGACTGGGAAAAGAAGGGGCTATCTTGAAGATGGTAAACGCGTTGCGATTTATCACGCGAGGCAGTCTCGAGAAATCGAGTCAAACCTGTCGGACGAGCGCCAGATTCTGAATGACAGAATCAACTCATCTGAAGAATTGATTCTTAAATACGGCAAGGACCTTCCGAAAGCCCAGCCCACAGGCATTAATAAGCTTACGACACATGCTATAAAAGCCAACAGCTGGGCTGAGGTCATAGCCGAGGCGGAAGCTACTGTTACGGGATCTTTATCTTTCTCTGAAATACTCTCCGCTTCGGAAATCAATCAAGTTATACGCAAACATGGCGGGATCGAAAAAGACTTTGGGTGGCTTCGTAGCCTCGATCGCTACGACTTCGCTCTAGCTGTCTCAGCAGGGATTTTATCAGGATTAATTGACATATTCCTTGTAAGGGTTCCTTCACATAGTGGTTTCCTAGGCAGCCAAGGTGCCGATGGCGGCTGGCTTTCAAATAAAGTCAATGATTCATTTGGCAAGATTCTCTCGCCTGAGAGAATTAAATCGTTGGAGAAGCTATACAACGTCTCTTTCGATCCAGCGTCAAATGCGAAGCTTAATATCAATGTGGAAGGTCTTTCACCTCGCACCCACAGATACCAATCACTAGGCCACGATCCCATATTAGGTTTCATATTTGGGGTCAAAGACATATTAATGGGTGAATTCACGACGATTGACAAATTCGGCAACATCATTGTCCAGCAGACAGCCATTCCATTGTTAGAAGGTGAATGGTTTATCGCTCGTGTGTTAAAAGCTCTAAAACGGGTTGCCGGGCATTTGTTGTCTGATGTCGCCACGCCTGCCGGATTGCCCGCGCCTCTCATGCCACTACTTTCCTTTCTTCAGTTTGGCAAAATTGGTGACAAAAATTACTCCATTGCTGAGCTATCACGAATGATGTATCGAAGTGGTTACGATTTCCGCCACTTCATCGCTGCTTCGATCCCCGTCGCAATCAGTGAGCTCATTATTCGAGCGGGATACATGATACGGAAGCTTCGTGATGGAAAATCAGTGAAGGAGGCCATCCCCGCAGCTTCCGACCCCCGCTTACGCAGACAGTTAATTATTGCTCATGGGACGGCTGGGCTTATAAACATTGGTAAGATCGCAGTCACAAAGAATCCATTGGGTGTCAGCTGGCCATTGGTTCTAATTGTTTTGCGGTACGTAGCGCCTGAAACCAGCTATTTGTTGCACGGCAGTGAAGGAGAAAGAATAAAACAAGTCGAAGCGATGATTGATCGAGACTACAGCAGGATTCATAAACAGCTAAACGAATCTTTGAGCGACTCACCGATAATTGAGATTTGAAACACACCCACCCCATTACCACGAAACAAAAGCAATGAAACTCCTGTATACCAAGAGTCGTTGACTAGGGTTTCCAAGTAGTAGAAAGAGTGGTTACAAGAGGCATGAGATATAAAATTGAAGGCCCAAATGCCTGCATAGGCTCGATCGGAGTCACCATCTCAGACGCTGGAGGCAGGTACGCCGGGGAAACAGTCTTTGTGGTAGATACGTTCTATTACAGGGTTCAAAAAATATTTTCTTCAGGAGCCACCCTGAACAAGCAATTTTATGAATATGCTGATAGAGCCATATCGGACATAGCGGCAGACATTATATCCGGCAAAAGAGACCCAGATGCAATCGAGACAGCGAAAAAGTACAAGCAGGGGCTAGATACTTCATCCCTCATCACATTATAAGAGGCTGAGAAAAGGGCTGAAACTAGTAGATAGGGCTTAGCCTAAACAACAAAGAGGCACATACAATGCCAATGCCGCCACCCGATGTCGCCTTCGGATTGATATTCGGCCTGCCGTTGCTTGCCCTGCTAGTCATGACTGTCGTTCCGCCGTCATGGCAGAACATCCAGGGCTGGCTGCTAATCAGCTTCATCGGTATCCCCGGGTTTCTGATCGTGGTGGCATTGGCTGTGAACCTGCCGATGCTGCTATTCGGTGCAATCTTCCTTGGTGGCGTTGCCGCCGCCAAGGTCTCGTACCCCTAATTGCTCCGGCCGCTCCGGCGACAAAAAAGCGGGCCCTGCAAGTGCCTAGCGTTTTGGATGCCTCGCCGACGGTGATTGCATCCGGCGCAAACTTAGACCCGGTTGGCGAACGCCACCTCGGGCGCCGCTTCAGCCAAGGCCTGCGGTCTCTGAGGGTGGGGCGGCTGAGAGACTTGCCGTTCCAGCTCCTGCCAGCGATCGACCGAACGGGCGATTGACTTGGGGCCGAGCTGGGCGACGACGTAGGTGCTGTCTCGCTTACCCTGCTCGCCTTTGAAAAGGTCGCGGTGGATGGCTCGACGCTGGGCGACCATCAGGCCGCCTCCTTGACCATCGCATCTGCCATCGCCTAGCCCCCTTCCGCGGTGCAGCCCGGCCAGTAGATGCGAGCGATGTAACCGTACAGCGCCGAGACAAACATCGCGGCTGCCGATGCTCGGGCGCCCCGCCTGATTCGGCCAACAACTGAGCCGCCGATTGACGATACGCGGGGGATCGGGGGCGGGGCTGTGCGACAAAAGACCAACGTGCTATTGGCAGCGCAAAATCCCAGTGTAATGCTCCAGAATCGCCCAGAAGAGGCGCTATAAAACCTACACGCAGGGAAGCAACATGAAACCGCTAATGATCGCCATCCTGGTGAGCATGGTCGTGGCCATCACGGCTTTTGCCGCAGAGCCCAGCACAGAGCCCCCTCAGATATTCACCCAAGAGGTTGCCTTCGAGGGCACGTGCCCAGCCGTCGCCCCAGAATTCTCCACGCTCAGCGCGGACGATGGGCAACTGCTGGCACAGGGCTGCTGCAAGGTGTGCCGCAAGAGTAAAGCCTGTGGCAACAGCTGCATCAGCAGAAACTACACCTGCCATCGGCCGCCGGGCTGTGCCTGCGACGGGTGACTTTCCCCCTACCCGAGTTGCGCTTCGATCGCGCTCTTGTCGATCACCGACTGAACACTGACGATCTTGCCATCGCGGAAGGTGTAGAAGACGTTCTCGGCGAAGCGAACCCGCCGGCCATCGACCGCCAGGCCAAGGAAGGTGCCTTGTGGAGTGCAGTCGAATGCCAACCGGGCAGCGATGCGCGGTGGTTCGACCACCAGCAGCTCGATGGTGAAATACAGATCCGGAATGGTCGCGAAATCCTGCTCCAGCATCTCGCGATAGCCAGCGAGTCCCAGCAGGTGGCCGTTGCGGGTCACGGCTTCGTGGACAAAGCGACCCAGCGCGTCCCAGACGTCACGAGTCGCTTTACGAACAAGCGCTTGACTCGTGAATTCTGGTAACAAAGCGCGCCAAGAGTGCTACGCTTCTGAGCAGTTCCCGGTGAAGCCTCCATGTGCCGTCTGCTATCCCTCATTCTGATCTGCTGCCTGCTGGCCGGCTGCGTGTCGGCGGTGCCGCGCGTGAGTGCGACGAATTTCCTCAGAGACAGCCGTACCTGTGAGCGCCAGACGCATCAGATCGCCGGCGAGCCAGAGTACCAGGCGTGCATGGGCCGGCTGGGCTGGCCGGACCCACAGACCCAGAGTGCGCGAATCCAGAGCGACCTCAGCAACGCCAATCGCGACCAGGACTTGCTCAACGAGGCGGTCAACGGGTTACAGTTCGGGTTGCAGTGGGATCTCGATCCCGACTAGGGCCGTGGCATATGCCGCCAGTTGATCACCACCGGCCATGACGCCAAACGGTCATCTGCAGGCGTTAGGCTGACATGGGGCAAGCCTGCCCAATGGCGGAAAGTACGTCCCCATACCGCGAAATCGCCCCCTATACAGCGAAATCGAGTGAGCTACGCTGAACGTCCATCTCTTGCGCGAGGATTCCATCATGGCCGAGCCTTTCATCGAAGTGCGAAAGACCCTCAAGCCGGGGAGCCACAATCAGGTCTCCTACGAAGTCTTCGACGGCGATACCGGCGGCAGCCTGGGCTACTTTGACGAGGAGTCACAGGCCCAGCATCGCGCTGCGCGCATGAACGGCATGATCGAGCGCGAGACCGGCAAGCGGCTGAACCGCCCGTCGCTGGATGCCGAGGTCGAGTAGGCCGCCGCCAGCCCCATTCATTCAACAAGCGCTTACCAGACGAAGACCCGGNNCCGGGTCTTCGTCTGTCTGGCTTTCCCTGATGGCGTGCCTGGCGGTCATTGATAGAGCCTGAGGCCGACTCGGGTCACCCGGTTACCCTCCATCTCGCTGACCACCCAGTGAAAGCCGTGCCAATCGACGTCGTCGCCCACCACCGGGTGACCACCGACACGCAGCGCCACGAACTCGCCCAGCGTCATCTCCTGTTCGCCAGGACTGAGGGTGAGACCGTAGGCGTTGGCCACGTCCTGCATCAACGCCTCGCCGTCGAGCGAGAAGGTCCCGAAGAAGGCGCGCTCGCGTTTGAGTTTGGACTCGCCATTGAACAGCCGATTCAGGGAAGGCAGATCGCCGGTGCGCCCGATCAGGCAGATCACGTCCCCCAGTCGCAGCCGGGTACTGCCCTTGGGATGGAGCATGGCGTGCTGGCGGAAGATGGCCGAGATCAAGGTGCCCGAGGGCAGTCGCAGCAGCCGAATGGGCGCATCGTCCAGTGACTCGTTCTCGACCTTGTAGACGAACATCTCGTAGTCGTTCTCCGGCAACACGCCGAGCTGGCCACGACGGTCCGGCGTCGTGGTCTCGGGTAGCGCCACGCGCATCCAGTGGGCGAATCGCGCCAGGGTCGACCCCTGCAGCAGCAGAGAGATCAGGACCACGAAGAAGGCCACGTTGAAGTAGAGCGCCGAGTTCTCGACACCGCTGATCACCGGGAAGATCGCCAGTACGATGGGCACGGCGCCGCGCAGGCCGACCCAGGAGATGAAGCACAGTTCGCGCCAGCGGAAGTTGAAGAACGGTACCAGCGACACGAGCACCGCGACCGGACGCGCCACCAGAATCAGCGCAATCCCCAGGATCATGCTAGGCACGGCGTAGTTGATCATCTCCGATGGGGTAACCAGCATGCCCAGTACCAGGAACAGCCCGATCTGACTCAGCCAGGCGAGACCGTCATGGACCGGCAGGATGTGCGTCAGATGACGTCCGGGCTGGTTACCGATCATCAGCCCGGTGAGATAGATCGCGAGGAAGCCGCTGCCACCGATGATGCTGGTAGCACCGAAGATGCAGAACCCCAGCGCCAGGGCCAGCAGCGAGTAGAGCCCCGGCGCCAGATCGAGCCAGCGCAGCAGCTTGGCCGAGACCCAGCCGCCGCCGAGGCCGATCGCCAACCCCACGCCAAACTGCAGCACGAAACGCATCAGCGTCTCGCTGATCCCGCTCACACCACCGGTCAGCATCTCCGCCAGGGTGATGGTGAGAAAGATCGCCATCGGGTCGTTGGTCCCCGACTCGATCTCCAGGGTGGCACCGACACGCTCGTTGAGATTGACGCCCTGCCCCTTGAGCATCGAGAAGACCGCGGCGGCGTCGGTGGAGCCGACGATCGCACCGACCAGCAGCCCTTCGATTGGAGTGAGGTCGAGCAGCCACATTGCCAGCAGGCCAATGATGCCACTGGTGAGAAACACCCCGATGGTGGCCAGCGACAACGCCGGTTTGAGACCTACGCGGAAGGTCTGGAAGCGCGTGCGCAGGCCACCATCCAACAGGATCATGGCGAGCGCCAGATGGCCGATCAGAAAGGCTTGCGAGTAGTCGTCGAAATGCAGGCCGAGCACGCCCTCCTCTCCCGCGAGCATGCCCAGCCCGAGGAAAAGCAACAGCAGCGGCACGCCGATCCGGGAGGAGACCCGGCTGGCGAGAATGCTCAGCGCGATCAGCGCGCCGCAAACGAGAAACAAGCTATTGATCGAGTCCACGAGACTATCGTCGGTATCCGTTCCCAAAGATTCAGTATGCCATGTCGTTACCCGATTGCGCGGGGAAGCGCACTGAATTTTTTATCCTTTTCATATGCCTAGAGCCAATGGGGATGTGCCTGGAGCGTCACGCTCTGTGGCCCCTGCACGCCGAGGGCCAGGATGACCGCGCGCATGCCGGCGCGATAGCGGTCGAGCGGCGGCAGATGCTCGGCGCCGTAGGCGTCGACGAAGGCCTCACGCTGTGCCGCGCTCTCGAGTATCAGCTCGAGCAGACACAGATCGAACTCCAGTGGCGCCCATACCAGTGCCTCCCAGTCGGCCCAGTAGCCATCCAGTCCGCCGCGCAGGAACTGGTCCGGGCGCAGGTCGGGCAGACTCCAGACCGCACGGCTGGGCAGCGGCCAGGCGAGATCGGCCAGCTTTGCGGCGTCGAGGCCGCCGTGGCTGGAGACGAAGGCCCATGCCGCCTGCGGCCAGGCGTCGAGAGGATGGACCTCGCCAGCCGGGTGCCCCCATCCCGGTAGCGTGTCGCGATGCAGTCGCCGTAGTTGCCGACCCAACTGGCCTGCGAAGGCAGTATCCATCCGCGCCGCCGGCGCCTGGCGCCAGGGCAGACTCCACAGTGGCGCGCCCTGGAGCCGGCCCAGCCAGGTCAGCGGCAGCGGCGCCAGCGGCAGGTGCTGGGGCAACGAACCTGCCAGCGCCGGCAGTTCATGGGCATGGCGCCAGCGGTCGACACCGAACAGATCACGCATGCCGCGCCAGAACGGATCGTCTTCGGCACCGGTACGGGCCAGCTTGTAGAGCTTGGGCGAGAGCTCCTCACTGCGCCACAGCCAGTTGGCGCTATCGGCAAAGCGCAGCGGCAGCGGCGTCAGCGGTACGCCGGCGTAGAGCGACACGCGGCGCGTCAGTTCGGCATCGGCGATGGGCGGAACATCTGACAAGATCGCGACTCCCCGTCGGGTTCAGAGTATCGGACCGAAGGTGGGCAGCGGCGCCCAGGCGGCGTACAATCGGCGCTCACTGGATAGGGGTGCCCGCCGGCCGGGCTGAGAGTGCAGCGCACAACCCTGGAACCTGAACCGGTTAGCACCGGCGGAGGAAAGGCCAGCCTGCCCGCGCATGACGCCCCCGCCGTTGCAGCCACCTTCATGGGAGTGGTCATGTCACCACCCGGGCTGGACATTCGCCGCGCCTCGCTCACCTTCGGCGCCCGCCCATTGTTCCACGATCTCGCCGTCGAATTCGACGCCGGCAGCTGGACCTGCCTGCTCGGGCGCAGCGGCTGCGGCAAGAGTTCGCTGCTGCGCATGATTGCTGGCCTCGCCCTGCCCGACCGCCACCGCATCGAGTGCACGACCAGCGACGGGCTGCCGCTGCAGGGGCGCCTGGCGTGGATGTCACAGCAGGACCTGCTGGTGCCGTGGCTGCGGGTCATCGGCAACGTGATGCTGGGCACCAGGTGGCGCGGCAGATGGGCCGGCCCGACGGCATCGGAAGCGCGTGAGCGGGCGCTGGCGCTGCTGTCACGTGTGGGCCTGGCAGACAAGGCCGATGCCTGGCCGGCGGCACTCTCCGGCGGCCAGCGCCAGCGTGTGGCGCTGGCACGTACGCTATACGAGGATGCCGGGGTGGTGCTGATGGATGAGCCCTTCTCCGCGGTCGACGCCATCACCCGGCTAGAGCTCCACGACCTGGCCAGCGAACTGCTCGCCTCGCGCACCGTGATCATGGTCACCCACGACCCGCTGGAGGCGCTGCGGCTCGCCGACCACCTGCTGGTGCTGCAGGGCGAGCCAGCCCGCGCAGTGCCGATGGCGGCACCGACAGGTCGGCGGCCGCGGGCGCTGGATGATCCGCAGCTGCTGGCGCATCAGGCCGAGCTGGTGGCCCTGCTGCGGGAGCCGGCACATGTCTGACTCGACCGCACTGCACGCGGCCCGGCCCGGTCTCCTGGGCAAACTCCACGGCTCCACCCGGGCGCTGCTGGCACTGATACTGCTGATCGCCGCCTGGCAGGCGGTCATCACCCTCACCGGGGTGCCGCGCTACATTCTGCCTTCGCCGCTGGCGGTGGCACGGGCGCTGGTCGAACAGCGCGCACTGCTGGCCCACAATGCCCTGGTCACCGCGACCGAAATCCTCGGCGGCTTCATCGGCGGCGTGCTGCTGGGGCTGGCCACGGCCCTGTCACTGGCACGCTTCCGCCCCCTGCGCCGCACCCTGCTGCCACTGCTGCTGATCAGCCAGGCGATACCGCTGTTCGCGCTGGCGCCGATCCTGATGCTATGGCTGGGCTACGGCCTGTGGCCCAAGATCCTGATGGCGATGCTGATCATCTACTTTCCGGTCGCCTCCACCGGCTACGATGGCCTGCGTCAGACTCCCCAGGGGTGGCTAGACCTGGCCACCACCTTCGGTCTGTCGCGGCGCCAGACGCTGCTGCGGGTTCAACTGCCGGCGGCGCTGCCGTCACTCGCCTCGGGACTGCGCATGGCCGCCAGCGCGGCACCGATCGGCGCGGTAATCGGGGAATGGGTCGGCGCCAGCCAGGGCTTGGGCTATCTGATGCTCAACGCCAACGCCCGCCTGCAGATCGATGTGATGTTCGCGGCCCTGGTGGTCCTGGTGGCCTTCGCGCTGGCGCTCTATTTCGGTATCGACGCCGCGATTCGCGCGGCGATGCCCTGGCATCGCGATCGCCTGGAGGCCAGTGCGTGACGCTCCTGGATGACGATCACACGCCGACAATAACCACACCCAGAGGGAACCTGCGTATGTCCACGCTATCTCGAACCACCCCTGCCACACTCGGACCACGTCGCCCGGCGCTGGCCGGCATGATCCTGCTGATATTAGCCGCGCTGCTGCCACTCCGCGCCCTGGCCGATGACGAGGCGCTGGCACCACCCCAGATGATTCCGCTGAGCGTGATGCTCGACTGGTACCCGAATCCGGTCCATGCGCCGATCCTGGTGGCCAAGCAGCTCGGGCTGTTCGCCAAGCGCGGGCTGGATGTCGACATTCAGTCGCCGGCGGACCCCAGCGTGCCGCCCAAGCTGGTCGCCGCCGGGCGCATCGACCTGGCCATCAGCTATCAGCCGCAGTTGCATCTGCAGGTCGACCAGGGGCTGCCGGTGGTGCGCATCGGCACGCTGATCGCCACCCCGCTCAATGCGCTGCTGGTGCGCGCCGACAGAGGTATCGACGACCTCTCCCAGCTCGCCGGCAAGAAGATCGGCTACTCGGTGGGCGGCGTCGAAGAGGTGCTGTTGGCGGCGATGCTCGAGCACCACGGGCTGACGCTGGACGACGTCGAGATGGTCAACGTCAACTTCTCGCTGACGCCGGCGCTGATCAGCCAGAAGGTGGATGCGGTCACCGGCGCCTTCCGCAACTTCGAGCCGGCGCAGATGAAGCAGGAAGGGGTCGAGGGCAAGCCCTTCTATATCGAGGAGGAAGGCGTTCCCACCTACGACGAGCTGATCTTCGTCGGCAATCGCGACACCCTGAACCAGCATCGCGACGCCTACCGCCGCTTCATGGACGCGATCGGCGAGGCCACCGCCTGGATCATCAACCATCCGGATGAGGGCTGGCAGCACTTCATCGCCTATGACCCGTCGCTGGATACTCCGCTCAACAAGGCGGCCTGGAACGCCACCCTACCGCGTTTCGCGCTGCGCCCGGCAGCACTGGACGTCAAGCGCTACCGCGACTTCGAGGCCTTCCTGCTCGAGCGCGGCCAGATCAAAAGCCAGAGCCCGATCTCGCGCCTGGCGGTCGATCTCAACGCACCCTGAGTCAGAATCGGCTACTGTGGGGAGCATGAGCTCCCCCATGCCTCTCTACGACCCGCGACGCGACCCGGCCGAGTCGCTGCCCAGCACCGGTGTCGGCGCCCTCGATGCCCTGCCGTCACATACCGGCGTCTACGTCTTTTTCGGTCAAAACGACCTGCCGCTCTATGTGGGCAAGAGTCTCGACATCCGTACCCGTGTGCGCACCCACGTGCGCGACCCCGCTTCCGGGCGTCACCGCCACATGATCGAGCAGACCCGGCGCATCGCCTGGATTCTGACCAGCGGAGACCTCGGTGCACAGCTGCTCGAGGCGGATCTGATCAAGCGCTGGGTGCCGCTCTACAACCGCCAGCTGCGTCGCCGTGTCAGGCTGATCAGTTGGGACTGGCCGGAAGGTGATGCACGCCCCGAGCTGAGCGATGGCCAGTGGGTGGTCACCGCGCGCTCGCGCTTCTATGGGCTGTTCCGCAATCGCCATACCGCACGCAGTACACTCAAGGATATCGCCACCGAGCAGGGTCTGTGCCTGCAGGTCCTGGGGCTGGAGAGGGGGCGCGGGCGCTGCTTCGGCTATCAGCTGGGACGCTGTCACGGCGCCTGCTGCGGGGAAGAGAGTCTGGAGAGCCATGCTCGACGGGCCAAGGCGGCGATGGAACGGCTGCGGATCGAGAACTGGCCGTGGCCGGGTCGAGTCGCATTTCGCGAACACAGTGACAGCGGCAACGTCGCGCTGCACGTGGTCGACCATTGGCACTACCAGGGCAGTGTCAGCGATCTGCACCAGCTCGAGGTACTACCCGACAACCGCGGTTTCGATATCGACACCTACCGGATTCTCAACCGCTTCCTCGCCGCCCAACCCGACAATCTCGACGTCATTCCCGTGGAGGGCGAGATGATCGACGAAGGCGAGACGGACGGCAGCGATTGAGCGCCACCGAATGGAGCATCGCCGCGTCCACGTCAACGGCGAAGCAGACAGTGGCGGTCCAGGGCTCAAACGGTGGCGGTTCGACTCTCGGATAGGCGCGACTCAGAGAGAGGCGAAAAAGCGCGACAGCGCCTGCAGGAACGCTTCCGGCTGCTCGGCGTGGAGCCAGTGCCCCGCGCCTTCCAGCGTCTGCCAGGTCGCTTCGGGCATCACTGCCGCCACTGCATCACGATGAGCGTCACGCACATAGGGAGAATCACCACCGCGCAGCAGCAGCGCTGGCCCCGGATAGGCGCCCTCGCCGTCCGGCGCGGCGATGATATCCGCATAGCCGTCGGCGATCTCGTCGAGCCCCACCCGCCAGCGCAGGATCCCGGCATCGTCCCGTACCAGATTGGTCGCCAGGAACTGGCGCGTGGCAGCGACCTCCACGCTTTCAGCCATCAGCGCATCGGCCTCGCGGCGCGACTCCGGCTCACCCTCGGCGACCCGACGCATGGCGGCAAAGATCTCGTCATGACCGTGGTCATAGGCTACCGGGGCAATGTCGGCGACGATCAGGCTGGCCACCGCCTGGGGCTGCTGGCGGGCCAGGGTGATCGCCACCTTGCCGCCCATCGAGTGACCCAGCAGATCGAACTGAGTGATCTCGAGCGCGTCGAGCGACTCGGCGACATCATCCGCCATCTGCGCGTAGCGCATCCCCGGCGCATGCGGCGAACGCCCGTGATTGCGCAGATCGACCGCCACCACGCGGCGCGTCTGCTGCCACTGCTTGATAGGCGAGCGCCAGTTATCGGCGCTTCCGAACAGGCCATGCAGCACGACAAGGGGGCGTGTGGCGTCATCGGCATCGACGACGCCGGTATCGATACAGTGCAGTTGCAACCTGGCTCTCCTCTTGCTCTTCTTCCAACTTCGGACTCGCCTTTCGGCGGTGGGCACGCCTTTCGACCAGGGGCTTGTCTTTCAGCCACGGCGCTGGCCGCCTTTGTCGTGGCGCCGGCAGTAAGAATAACAGAGCATCGCTCGACCCGTGTCCGGCCTGCCAGCCCAGGATCTCAGCGCCGCGGCAGGCCCGGCAGTGACTCGTCCCGTCCGCTCAGCAGGAACCGCCCCAGCCAGGCCAGCAGGACCCCGTAGAGCGGCAGGAAGAACAGCAGGCTGATGGTCAGCTTCACCGCGTAGTCGAACCAGGCGATATCCACCCAGTGCTCACGCATGAAGGCGTCGGGACCGTGCCAGAAGGCGATCGCAAAGAATGCGAAGGTGTCGGCCAGGTTACCGAGGATGGTGGAGAGCGTCGGCGCCACCCACCAGGCGCGCAGCCGGCGCAGGCGATCGAAGACATGGATGTCGAGCAGTTGCCCCAGCACATAGGCCATGAAGCTGGCCAGCGCGATGCGACCGACGAACAGGTTCCACTGCCCCAGTGCCTCGAAGCCCTGGAATCGGCCCTGCTGGAACAGCACCGACACCCCATAGGAGATCATCAGCGCCGGCACCATCACCCCGGCGATGATACGGCGCGCGGCCGACTTGCCGAACAGCCGCACGGTGAGATCCGTTGCCAGGAAGATGAACGGGAAGCTGAACGCGCCCCAGGTGGTATGCAGGCCCCACAGCGTGAACGGCAGCTGCACCAGATAGTTACTGGCGGTGATCACCGCCACGTGAAAAGCGACCAGCCACAGCAGCGCCTGGCGAATCTGACTCTCGTCGAGCTTGAGCATGAAAGAACCTTTTTCGTCTGCCGGTCGGCCGAGGGGTAAGGGAACCCTCAGTGACAACGTCCCGCTCGCTGCCGCCTCTCAGCGCGCCACCTGGCGTCGCCTCCGGCGAGCGTCGACGGGGGCGGCATTATAGGTACCCTCTCGATACCAGACCAGATGGACCACTAAAAAAACTTTGTAACTTAACGTTACAAAGGTTAATATAAGAAATGAATGTAACAGATTGTTCAGCGCCGGCCCTGCGAATGCGGACTTCACATATGACGGAACAGACACTCTCGGAAACTCAGTTCGGGCCCGCCACCGCGACCCTGAAGGCGATGGCCAACGAAAGTCGGCTACGCATTCTGTGCCTGCTGATGGCCGGGGAACGCTCGGTGACCCAGATCAACCAGCAGATGGCGCTGAGCCAGTCAGCGCTATCGCAGCATCTTGCTGTGCTGCGCCAGGAGAGGCTGGTCACCACGCGGCGCAGCTCGCAGATCATCTACTACTCGCTCAACGGCGATACCGCCGGGCAGCTGATCGCCACCCTCGCCAATCTAGATCTGGGCTAGGCGCACGCGGCACGTGCCAGAAGTGGGCAGGCCGGGGCAGCGGCCCCACCCGCAGCGCCTCCTCCTGCCCCCGGGCACGCCGGGGGAGCCTCTGGGGCCTGTCTGAAAGGCGGCCGAGCCTGTGCCGACTCCCCTGCGGGCAGGCGGTATGTTCGCGCCGGGGTCTAATGACGCTCCCACCCCAGACGGCCTAGCCGCTCCAGCACCCGATCCAGCGTCCGCTCCACTCCCGCTTCGGCCCCCTTGGCCAGACGGCCGGCGAGACCGCGGCGACTCGTCAGCGAGACGTGCAGGACCCGCGCCTGGCTGGAGAGCTTCTCCAGTAGGTAGGCGTCGCTGGTGCCGACGGCATCGATCAGCCCCTGGGACAGCGCTTCGCTACCGTACCAGATCTCCCCGGTCGCCACCTGCTCGAGGTCGAGCTGCGGGCGGCGCTCGCCCACATACTGCTTGAACAGGTCGTGGGTCGACTGCAGATCCTCGAGAAACTTGGCCCTGCCCTCCTCGCTATTCTCGCCCAGCACGGTCAGGGTGCGCTTGTAGCGTCCCGCCGTCAGCAGCTCGACGTCGACGTCATGCTTCTTGAGCAGCCGGTGTACGTTGGGGATCTGCGCCACCACGCCGATCGAACCGATCACCGCAAAGGGCGCCGCGATCAGGTGATGGGCACAGCACGCCATCATGTAACCGCCGCTGGCCGCGACCTTGTCCACGCACACCGTAAGCCGCGCGCCGGCGTCACGCAGGCGGTCGAGCTGCGCGGCCGCCAGACCGTAGCTGTGGACCAACCCGCCGCCGGAGGTCAGCCGCAGCACCACTTCGTCACCCGATTCGAGCTGCGCTATCAGCAGCGATATCAGTTCGGACAGTGCAGGCGTCGCCGAGGCCTTGAGATCGCCCTCGAAATCCAGCACCCAGACCCGCTCGTTCACCGCTGCCTTGGCCGCCTGCTTCTCTTCACGCTTGAGCCGCTTGGCCAGTTGGCGTCGTCCCGACTTGGGTGTCGCCGCCAGCTGCAGCTGGCGCTGACGGCCGGAGAATCGCGCATCCAGCGAGGTCACCCGCAGCTGGCCGGTGCTACCGCTGTCACCGCCACGGCGGCGGCCACGCGCCATCAGAGCCAGGACCAAAGCCAGCGCGACCACCAGTGTCGCGGTCTTGGCCAGGAACATACCGTACTCCGCCAGCCATTCGATCATGCCCTGCTCCTTACATCATTTATGTCTAATCCATTACCCATCTGGCCCTCGCCGCGAGCCGGCGCGAATAGGATTGCTTATCAAACGCCGGAGACCTTCGCGGGCAGGCGAGAATCGGCTTGAGAAACCGCAACTTGCATAACGCACAGCGCAGTGGTTTGCTTATCCGAACGCTAATGGAGGGCCATCATGGATGACGAGCAACTGATCGCCAAGCTGCAACACCGCTTCGATTCCGCGGCCGCGGGCGATCTCAACGCGACCTATCAGTTTTTACTGCACGACGCCGACGATCATCATCTGGTGATCGAAGGTGGCAGCCTTAGCATCCATACCGGCCACCACGCTGCTCCTGATGTGACCATCGAGAGTGACACGGCCACCCTCATCGCTCTGATCAAGAAAGAGCTCAACGCCATGCAGGCGCTACTCGGTGGCCGGGTCAAGGTCAAGGGCGACATCGGCCTGGCCGCGCGGCTGCCCAAGCTGTTCGGCAAGCGTAACGACTGAACGGGCCTCAGCGTGTCGCCACCGCGCGCCGGTGGGTGTCGATCAACTGGCGCGAGATCGAATAGCTCGGCGGCAGCTCCGGCGGATTCTCCGGCGTGAACCAGGCGGCATCGGCAATCTCGTGACCGTCGATACGAATGCGCCGGCTGGTCGCCTCGGCAAAGAAGCCCATCATCAGCGAGTGCGGGAAAGGCCATGACTGGCTCTTGAAGAAGCTGACCCGCCCCACCTCGACGCCGACCTCTTCCATCACCTCGCGGCGCACCGCCGACTCCACCGCCTCGCCGGGCTCGATGAAGCCCGCCAGGGTCGAGTAGCGCCGTGGCGGAAAGCGCGGGCTGCGTGCCAGCAGCATATCGCGGCCGAAGGTCACCAGGGTGATGATGCAGGGGGAAATACGCGGATAGGCGCGCAGTCCACACTGCTCGCAGCTCATCGCGAACTCATGTGCCAGACGCTGGGTGGGATGGCCACAGCGACCGCAGAAGCGGTGGTCGCGCTCCCAATGGCTGACCTGCAGCGCGGTCGCCAGAACCTCGCTCTCGGCCGGTGATATCTGCGCCAGCCAGTCGCGTGCCGGGGGCCATGCCTCGCCGCCTGCTTCGATCGACAGCGCCACCGGCTCGTCGTGCCAGAAGCCCAGGCGCAGTGCCTGCGGCGGCCACGCCACGTCACGTTCGAGCACGCCCTGACCATCGCTGCTCGGCGCCACGCCCTGGGCATTCAGGCGGATAAGCCAGCCCCGCCGCACATCGGCAGGGGGCAGCTCGCGACGCAGCATCAGGAGGCAGCTCCATCACCGTCCAGCGCATCCCAGCGACACTGGCCGGCAGCTTGACGGATCTGCGCCAGGCGCTCGCGGTGCGCCTGCCATTCGGCATCACTGGGTTGTGCCACGACCAGCGGCGTGGTCGCCCGGTCGAGCTGGAGATGGGCCCCGGCGCCGCTGTCGCTGCGGCTCTCGTTCTCTTCGCTACCGGCCAGCGACAGCGCCGTCTGGCCACCGGTCATGGCGAGATAGACCTCGGCCAGAATCTCCGAGTCGAGCAGTGCGCCGTGCAGCACGCGCTGGCCGTTGTCGATATCGTAGCGCTTGCACAGTGCATCCAGGCTGTTGCGCTGCCCCGGATGCATCTGCCGCGCCATCTTGAGCGTGTCGAGCACGCTGCAGTGCTCGGCCACGGGCCCCAGCACCGGCCCGCCGCGGGCGGCCTCGAGCAGGCGGAACTCGTGGTCGAAGAAGCCGACGTCGAACGGCGCATTGTGGATCACCAGCTGGGCGCCGCGCATGAACGCCCACAGCTCGTCGGCGATCTGGGCGAAGACCGGCTCGTTGGCTACCCGCTCGTTGGTAATACCGTGGATCTCGATCGCCTCGGCCTCGATATGGCGCTCGGGATTGATGTACTGATGGTAGGTACGGCCGGTGAAGCGACGGTTGATCAGCTCGATCCCACCGATCTCGATGATACGGTGCCCTTCGCGCGGGTCGATCCCGGTGGTTTCCGTATCCATGACGATTTGGCGCATGCGGCTCTCCTCAACTCTCAAACACTCGATCTGCAATAGCTCCGGCGCCCACACGCCGGGGGCCAGGGTTGGCGCACGTCAGTCGCCGGCGATCACCGCATCGATCGCCTCGTTGGCCAGACGATCGGCCGTCTCGTTGCCGGCATGGCCGCTGTGGCCCTTGACCCAGTGCCACTCGATGCGATGACGCTGGGTCTCCGCCAGCAGCTCACGCCAAAGCTCGGCATTTTTCACCGGCTCTTTCGAGGCGGTCTTCCAGCCACGCTTCTGCCAGCCGTGGATCCACTCGGTGATCCCCTTGCGCAGATACTGGGAGTCTGTCCACAGCGCCACCTCGCAGGGACGATCCAGGGCCCGTAGCGCCTGGATCGCCGCCATCAGCTCCATGCGGTTGTTGGTGGTGTGACGCTCGCCGCCCTTGAGCGACTTCTGGTGCTGCCCCGAGACCAGCAGCGCACCCCAACCGCCGGGGCCGGGGTTACCGCGGCAGCCGCCGTCGGTGTAGATGGTGACCTGAGGCAGCTTGGCCTGGGGTGTGGCGTCCGCGGTGGAAGCCGATGAAGAGGAAGCTGGCAAAACGTGAATTCTCTCTGGCGTATTGACCCATCGGCGGCACGCATCGATGGGCAGTTCGGCCACGCCAATGGCGGCGGGCGTTCAGGTATCGGCGCCTGGCGAGCGCCCTGGCATTGACGGGATCAGGCACTGCGCGAGCTCTCCACTCGTCGCGTGGCGGCCTCTTGCAACGGCCGCGCCGAAGGGGGATCACCGGCCCTGGCAACGTCCCGCGTCGGCGCCTGGGGATGGTGCCGCGCCAATCCCAGCCAGGCACCGGACTTGGCCCCCACCAGTTTGGGCTCGCGCAGCGTGATCGGCTGCACCGGCAGCGCCCGGCGCCGGGCGATCAGCAGATAGGCCTGGCCCAGCGGCACGTTGTAGCGCCGGCCGAACGTCTCCAGGCACCGGTTGCGTGCCGAGCGCCAGGGCAGCCGGAAGCCGCAGTAGTCTACTCGCTCGATCTCGAAGTCGACAAACTCGAGCCAGTCGCGCAGCCGCCGCGGTGTGCGCCAGGGCTGCTGCCACGGCGGCTGATGCCGGCGTGGGGCACCGCCCGCCGGCGCGTAGGGGTGCCAGCCGAAGACTACCAGCCGGCCATCGGCGCGGGTCACCCGGGCGGCCTCCTGCAACACCTGGTGGGGGCGCTCGACCGCCTCGAGCAGATGGTGGACCACGGTCAGATCGAGGCTGTCATCAGCCAGCGGCAAACGTTCCGGCGCGCAGACCAGGGTATTGGACTGGCGTGCCAAGGCCGCGCTGGGCGCCCACTCCAGTGTGTGGCGAATCGGGCTCATGTCGCTGATCAGTGGCGCCATCCCGAGCTGCAGGCTGAGCACGCCATGGCGATGCTCGCAGTGGGGGCCGAGGCAAGCTCGCTCGGCGCGCCATAGCGCGGCACCGGGCCCGCTATCCCAGAATTGGCGGCCGCGCCGGACCGCATCGGCGAGCCGTTGCTGCGTAGACGTGATTGACACGGGCGCCTTAACTCCCCAAGGTTATCGCTTTTTGAGCGGTGCGCGGCGCCACCCTCGGCGGCGCCGAAGGCAGCATGCGGTGGAACCGGCCGGGTCGATCCGGGTCTCAGCGAGGTCGATCGGTCGTGCACCCTCGACCGCCCCGCGTCGACAACGTCTTCATCGTCGACAACCGCTCCATCGTCGCAAGAGGATGACACATGCTGAGCGTGAAGCCGATTCCCGCGCTGGATGACAACTATATCTGGCTCCTGCGTCAGGACACCACCGATGCGGTTGCCGTGGTCGACCCGGGCGACGCGGCACCGGTGATCGACTGGCTCGAGCGCGAACAGCTACGGCTCGAGAGCGTGCTGATCACCCACCACCATCATGACCATACCGGCGGTCTGCGCGAGCTGATCGAACGCTACGCGCCGCAGGTCTTCGGACCCGAGAATCCGCGTATCGAGGGCATTGGCCAGCGCCTCGGCGAGGGTGACGAGTGCCGCGTGCTGGGACGCCGCTTCGAGGTATCGAGCGTCCCCGGGCACACCCTCGACCATATTGCCTTCTACGCCCCCGGCACGCCGGGCCTGCTGTTCGCCGGCGACACGCTGTTTTCCGCTGGCTGCGGGCGCCTGTTCGAGGGTTCGCCGGAACAGATGCGCCACTCGCTGGCCAAGTTCGACACCCTGCCCGACGACACGCTGGTATTTCCGGCACACGAGTACACCCTGGCCAATCTCGCCTTCGCCAGCGCTGCCGAGCCCGACAACACCGCCCGCGACGCCTACCGCCAGGAGTGCGAGCAGGCGCGCCGGCTGGAGCGGCCGACGCTACCCACCACGCTGGGCCGCGAGCGCCAGATCAATCCGTTCCTGCGCCTCGACCAGCCCGCGCTGCGCCAGACGCTGAGCGAGCAAGGCCCCAGCGCCAGCACGGCGGAGGCCTTCGCTACGCTGCGCGGCTGGAAGGATCGCTTTTGAACGCTGTCCGCCGACGCGGCGCCTCGACCGGCGCTACGGGCGGCGATTTACACCCGAGGATGTCTGCTGCATGAATGCCCGCTCGAGACGCCGCTATCTGGTCATCGGCCTGGCCGGCAGCCTGCTCTGCTCGGCGCTGCCGGCGGCGGCCTGGACCGACCCCGGCCAGCGCCAGTCCGCCCAGCCGCGCCAAGCCACCTTCTGGTCGGCGCTGCGTCTGACCGAAAGACCGGCGGCCGACGCCTGGGACACCCTGCGCCGGGGCTTCGCGCTCTCTCACGAGACCGACAATCCGCGCGTGGCGCACTGGTTGGCGTGGTACCGTCAGCACCCGCACCATGTCGAGTTGATCGCCGAGCAGGCGCGCCCTTGGCTGCACTGGGTGACCCAGCGCCTGACCGCCAACCATCTGCCCACCGAGATCGCCCTGCTGCCGTTCATCGAGAGCGGCTACAACCCGATCGCCACCAACCCCGGTGGGGCCGCTGGGCTGTGGCAGTTCATGCCCGCCACCGGCGACGCCATGGGGCTGTCGCGTACCGCCTGGTACGACGGCCGGCGCGATGTGGTCGCCGCCACCAATGCGGCCATGCGCTACCTGCGTCAGCTCGCCGACCGCTGGTATGACGGCGATCTACTGCTGGCACTGGCCGCCTACAATGCCGGCGCCGGCACCGTCAATGCGGCGCGTGACGCCGCCGCCAATCGCGGCGAGCCGATCGACTACTGGCACCTGCGCCTGCCGAACGAGACCATGAATTACATTCCGCGGCTGCTGGCACTGGCGGAGGTGATCGCCAAGCCTGCGGCGTACGACGTCGCGCTGCCATCGATCCCCAACCGCACACCGTTCGTCAAGGTAGCCACCGACGGCCCGCTGACGCTCTCCCTGGCCGCCGAGCTGTCGGGGGTCGACCCTCAGACCCTGCGCCAGCTCAATCCCGGCTTCAAGCGCGCGTCGACCCGGCCCCGCGAGGATGCCAGCATTCTGGTGCCGGTGGCAGCCAAGCAGCGTTTCCTGGCCAACCTGGCCGAGCTGCCGGACTCCAAGCGAACGGTGCTCGAGCGCTATGTGGTCAGGCGCGGCGATACCCTTTCCGGCATCGCCGCGCGTTTCGCCACCAGCGTCAGCGACCTCCGGCGCGAGAATGGGCTCCACGGGAGCACCATCCGTATCGGCCAGGCGCTCTCGGTGCCGGCCCGCGCGCTCGCCAGCAATTCGCGCTGAGGCGGCTGGCCGGCCCGTAACGGGCATTGGGTGCTGCAACCGGCGTCGACGCGAATACGCCGTTTGCGTACAAAGACCTGGGATTCGGGTATAAAGCACGGCCAGACAACGACGAGTACGGGAGCACGCATGCGAGGGGAGCGGCTGCGAGGCAGGGGCTGGAGAAGCGTCCTGGCGCTGGGCGTGGCGCTGATGATGGCGGCCGGCGGCGTGGCCAATGCCACGCCGGTGCCCACCGTACATGCACTGGCGCTCTACGACGATCCAGCGCTGCCGGCGGACTTCGACCACCTGCCCTACGCCAATCCTGATGCACCCAAGGGCGGCACCCTGCGCCGCGCCGCCAACGGCAGCTTCGATTCGACCAATCCGTTCATCATCCAGGGCACCCCCGCCAGCGGGCTCGAGCAGATCTACGACACCCTGATGGCCTCGAGCGCCGACGAACCCTTCACCATGTACGGGCTGCTCGCCGCGGGGGTGCGTCTCGATCCCGACCGCCACTGGATCGAGTTCGACCTGCGCCCGGAGGCACGCTTCCACGACGGCACCCCGGTCACCGCCGCCGACGTGGTATTCAGCTTTCGCCTACTGCGCGACAAGGGCTCGCCCTTCTATCGCGCCTACTATGCCAGCGTCGACTCGGTCACCGCGCTCGACGCGCATCGCGTGCGCTTCGACTTCCCCGACAACGACTCCCGCGAACTGCCGCTGATCCTGGGCCAGCTACCGGTGCTGCCCGAGCACTACTGGCAGGGGCGCGATTTCACTCGTCCCACCCTCGACAAGCTGCTCGGCTCCGGCCCCTACGCCATCGCCGATATCGATCCCGGCCGGCGCATCGTCTATCGGCGGGTCGACGACTACTGGGGGCGCGATCTACCGATCAACCGCGGCCGCTACAATATCGACCGGCTGGTCTACGACTACTACCGCGACCAGTCGGTGGCGCTGGAGGCCTTTCTCGCCGGGGCGCTCGATCTGCGCCTGGAGAGCAGTGCCAAGAACTGGGCTACCGCCTACGACACCCCGGCAGTCAAGGACGGCGCGATCCGCCGGGTGATCGTCCCCGACGGCCAACCCGCCGGCATGCAGGGCTATATCATCAATACCCGCCGCCCGGCACTCTCCGATCCCCGCGTGCGCCACGCGCTCAATCTGGCCTTCGATTTCGACTGGCTCAACCAGCACATCTTCTATGGCGCCTACCGCCGCACCCAGAGCTACTTCCAGAACTCCGAGATGGCCGCCAGCGGCCTGCCCGGCCCGGCTGAGCTGAAGCTGCTGGCCCCCTACCGCGACCAGCTCCCCGCAGCGGTGTTCGACCAGCCGCTGCCGATCGCACAGCCCCAGGGGCTGCGCCCACGCTTGCGCCAGGCCCTCGAGCTGCTGCGTGAGGCGGGCTACGAGGTGCGCGACGGGGTCATGGTCGAGCGCCAGAGCGGACGGCCGCTGAGGCTGGAGTTCCTGCTCTACGACAGCCAGTTCGAACGCATCACCCAGCCCTTCGTGCACAATCTGGCCCGGCTCGGCATCCAGAGCCGTATCCGTGTGGTCGACGTCAACCAGTACCTGAGCCGGCTGCGCCAGTTCCAGTTCGACCTGATCGTCGGCAGCTATCCGCAGTCGGCCAATCCGGGCAACGAACAGCGTGACTTCTGGACCAGCGCCTACGCCGAGACGCCGCAGAGCCGCAATCTTGCCGGGGTCAGCGATCCGGTGGTCGACGCACTGGTCGACGATCTGATTCGAGCCAACAGCCGCAGCGCACTGGATACCGCCGCCCGCGCCCTCGATCGGGTGCTGCGCTGGGGCTTCTATGTGGTACCGCAGTGGAATTTCGACGGCACCCGGGTAGCGCTGTGGGACAAGTTCGGCTATCCGCAGCCGTTCCCGCGCTACACCCCGGATTTCAGCGTGTGGTGGGTCGATCCCCAGCGCGCCCCGGCGATCACCGCGCGTCAGCGCGGGCAGGAGTAGGCGAACCCATGGCCAGCTATGTCCTGCGTCGCCTGCTGCTGATGATTCCCACCCTGCTGGGAATCCTGCTGCTCAATTTCGTGATCGTCCAGGCGGCGCCCGGCGGCCCCATCGACCAGATGATGGCGCGCTTCGAGGGGCTGAGCAGTAACGCCAGCACCGGGCTGGAGGGCGGCGGCGGGGATAGCGTCGGCGGCCAGCGCGGTATGCGTGCGGCGGGGATCGATGACCAGCTGCGCCAGCAGCTGAGCCGGGAGTTCGGCTTCGACAAGCCGGCCTGGGAACGTTTCGCCCTGATGCTGCGCGACTACGCCACCTTCGATCTCGGCGACAGCCTGTTCCGCGGGCGACCGGTACTCGACCTGATCCTCGATCGCCTGCCGGTGTCGATCTCGCTGGGACTGTGGACCACGCTGCTGGTCTACCTGATCTCGATCCCGCTGGGGATTCGCAAGGCGCTACGCCACGGCAGCGCCTTCGACGTCTGGTCGTCGGGGGTGGTGATCGTCGGCTACGCGATTCCCGGCTTTCTGTTCGCGATCCTGTTGATCGTGGTCTTTGCCGGCGGCAGCTATCTCAACTGGTTCCCCTTGCGCGGGCTGACCTCGGCCAATTTCGACGAGCTCTCCCTGCTCGGCAAGGTGCAGGATTACTTCTGGCACATCACCCTGCCAGTGACCGCCTCGGCGATCGGCAGCTTCGCCACCCTCACCATGCTGACCAAGAACAGCTTCCTCGACGAGATCCACAAGCAGTACGTGCTCACCGCTCGCGCCAAGGGTGCTTCCGAACGCCGGGTGCTCTACGGCCACGTCTTCCGCAACGCCATGCTGATCATCATCGCCGGCATGCCGGCGGCACTGATCGGCATCTTCTTCACCGGCTCGCTGCTGATCGAAGTGATCTTCTCGCTCAACGGTCTGGGTCTGCTGGGCTTCGAAGCGGTGATGCAGCGCGACTATCCGCTGATCTTCGGCACCCTCTACCTGTATACCCTGATCGGCCTGCTGCTCAAGCTGATCTCGGATCTCACCTATGTCTGGGTGGATCCGCGTATCGATTTCGCTACCCGAGAGGCGTGATGAGCGACGTGACCCCAACAGTGAGCGCCGAGACGCCGCGCCAGCGCCGCCCGTGGCTCTCCCCGATCGCGCGCCGACGGCTGCAGATCTTCCGCGCCAGCCGTCGCGCGCACGTTTCGCTATGGTTGTTCACACTCCTGTTCGTGGTGAGCCTGGGCGCCGAGCTGATCGCCAATGACAAACCGCTGGTGATGCAGTACCAGGGCGATTGGTACGTGCCTCTGCTGGTGGACTATCCGGAGACCGATTTCGGCGGCTTCCTGCCCACCACCACCGACTACCGAGATCCCTTCGTGCGCAAGCAGATCGAGCGTCACGGCTGGGCACTGTGGCCACCGGTACCGTTCTCCTACCAGACCCTGGATCGCGATATCCAGGGCCCGGTACCCTCGCCGCCCAGCCTCCGGCACTGGCTCGGCACCGACGACCAGGGCCGCGATGTCTTCGCCCGAGTGCTCTACGGCTTCCGCCTCTCGGTCGCCTTTGCCCTCGCCCTGACCGTCGGCTCGATCGTGCTCGGGGTACTGATCGGCGGCGTGCAGGGCTACTACGGCGGCAAGGTGGATCTGTTCGGCCAGCGACTGATCGAAATCTGGTCGGGCCTGCCGGTGCTGTTCCTGCTGATCATCCTCGCCAGCCTGGTCGAACCCAACGTCTGGTGGCTGCTGGGCATCATGCTGCTGTTCTCGTGGCTGGGGCTGGTCGATATCGTGCGCGCCGAGTTCCTGCGCGCGCGCAACCTGGAATACGTGCGCGCAGCACGGGCTCTGGGTCTACCCTCGCGGCTGATCATGTGGCGCCACGTACTGCCCAACGCCATGGTCGCCACCCTCACCTTCATCCCGTTTCTGTTCACCGGCGCCATCACCACGCTCACCGCGCTGGACTTCCTCGGCTTCGGCCTGCCCCCCGGTTCGCCCTCGCTCGGCGAGCTGGTGGCCCAGGGCAAGAACAACCTGCAGGCGCCGTGGCTCGGCATCACTGCCTTTCTCTCTCTCAGCGTGATGCTGTCACTCCTGGTGTTCATCGGTGAGGGCCTGCGCGACGCCTTCGATCCACGGCATATCGTCGGTGCCAGTGCCGCCACCGCCAGCAGCACGAGGGCCTTGCCATGAACCACCCACCGCTGCTGTCGCTCGAGGGAGTGACGGTTCGTGTCGGCGGCTACCAGGCCGTGACCCGCCTCGATCTGGAGGTGGCGCGCGGAGAGACCGTCGCCGTGGTCGGCGAGTCCGGCTCGGGCAAGTCGGTCAGTGCCCTCGGCGCGCTGGGGCTGCTGCCGCCCGGCAGCGAGGTCGGCGGGCAGCGCCATTTCGCCGGCGAGGATCTGGCGCGCCTCACCACGCGCCAGTGGAATGCTCTGCGCGGCGGCCGTATCGGCTTCGTGTTCCAGGAGCCGATGACCTCCCTCAACCCACTGCACACGGTGGGCAAACAGCTACGTGAGAGTCTGCGCTTGCATCAGGGCCTGCGCGGTCAGCGCGCCACGCAGCGCTGCCGCCAGCTACTCGAACAGGTACACTTGCCGCGGGTCGAAGAACTCTTGAAGACGCGCCCGCATCAGCTCTCCGGTGGCCAGCGCCAGCGGGTAATGATCGCCATGGCAATCGCCAACGACCCGCAGCTGCTGATCGCCGACGAACCGACCACCGCACTCGACGTCACCGTACAGCAGGAGATCCTCGCCCTACTCGACGAGCTGCGCCGGGAACACGGCATGGGAATCCTGCTGATCAGCCACGATCTCAACCTGGTGCGCCGCCACGCCGACCGAGTGGTGGTCATGCACCGCGGCCGGGTGGTCGAAAGCGGCCCGACGCCCCGGGTATTCAGTGCGCCCGCAGCGGACTACACGCGTGCACTGCTCGACGCCATCCCAGACGGCACGCCGGCGGCGCTGCCCGCCGACGCGCCCACGCTGCTGGCGGCGCGCCGCCTCGGGGTCGAGTTCCTGCGCCCGAAACCCCTGCTGCGGCCGCGGCCGCCGGCCTTCGTCGCCCTGGAACCGCTCTCGCTCAACCTGCGTCAGGGCGAGACACTGGGCCTGGTGGGCGAGTCCGGCTCGGGCAAGAGCACCCTCGCCGCGGCCCTGATCCGGCTACTACCTGCCCACGGCGAGATCGACTTCGACGGTGAACGTCTCGACCGCCTCAAGGGCAATGCCCTGCGCCAGCGCCGCCCGCAGTTCCAGATCGTGTTCCAGGACCCCTACGGCTCGCTGTCGCCGCGCATGCCGGTCGCCGATATCGTCAGCGAGGGTCTACGCTTCCACCACCCGGCACTGGACGAGGCCACGCTGGCGGCACGTGTCGCCGAGGCGCTGGCCGAGGTCAATCTGCCAGCGGACTGTGCCCAGCGCTATCCCCATGAGTTTTCTGGCGGCCAGCGCCAGCGCATTGCGATCGCCCGAGCGCTGATTCTCAAGCCACGCCTGCTGGTGCTGGATGAGCCCACCTCGGCGCTGGACCGCAGCGTGCAGAAACAGCTGATCGAGCTGCTGCGCGCGGTCCAGGCGCGCCATCACATCAGCTATCTGTTCATCAGCCACGATCTCGCCGTAGTACGCGCCATGGCGCACCAGATCATGGTGCTCAAGGAGGGTCAGGTGGTGGAGAGCGGCGAGTGCATCCGGGTGCTCGATGCCCCGACCAGCGACTACACTCGCGCGCTAATCGCTGCGGCCGCCCTCGATTGATTCGAGGGCGACGCGATCTGAATGACGCTGAGAGGAGGCTATGGCAAACAGACAAGATAACGGTATAAACATGTTATCTAGTTCGCTGGGCACAGGAAGAAACAGCCTAGAACGCCGCAATCTCCTCGGGGCGCAAATGCCGGCACTCTCCAGGTTCGAGCATCGGGTCGAGGCTGAGCGGGCCGATCGCCTCGCGATGCAGCGACGTCAGCGGATAGCCCACCGCCGTCATCATCCGCCGCACCTGGTGATAGCGCCCTTCGGTCACACCGATCAGCACCTCGTGAGGGCCCACCCGCTCGAACGTCGCCGGCCGGGTCGGTTTCTCTTCGCCCTGCAGCGTGATGCCCTTCTCGAACTGCTGCACCACCCTGGCGGCGACACTTTCCGACATCGCCTCGGCGATCTCGCCGCGGTAGCGCTTGACACAGGCTCGGTTGGGCGAGGTCACCCGATGGGTCCACTGACCATCATCGCTGATCAGCAAAAGCCCCGAGGTATCGACATCCAGCCGCCCTACCGGGTGCAGGCGCTCGATCTGCTCGATCTCGATCAGGCTCATCACCGAGGGGTAGTGGGCCGGGCGCAGCGAGCACTCCACCCCGACCGGCTTGTGCAGCATCAGATAGCGCCAGCCGACGCGGGCCAGCGGCTCCCCCTGCCAACGAACGTCCTGGGTATCCGAGACCTGACGCGAGGCATCGCGTACGGTTTCGCCATCGACACTGACCTCCAGCTGGCGCAGCGCACGCTTGGCCTGGCTGCGCGTCAGTTCGGTGGCTTCACTGAGAAATCTGTCCAACCGCATGTATTCGAAATATTCCTTGAGGCGGCGAGCTTAGAGCCAACCGCGATATTTGAAGTAGAGATAGGGCGAGACCCCCGACAGCACCATCAGCCCGATCGCCATCGGATAGCCGAAGCTCCAGTCGAGCTCCGGCATCACTTGGAAGTTCATCCCGTAGATACTGGCGATCATGGTCGGTGGCAGAAACACCACCGAGGCGATCGAGAAGATCTTGATGATCTGGTTCTGCTCGATATTGATGAACCCCTGGGTGGTATCCATCAGGAAGTTGACCTTGTCGGACAGAAACGTGCTGTGCGACATCAGCACCTCGACATCCTGCAGCGCCTCCTTGGCCTGCTCCTGCAGCTCGGCGTGATAGCGCAGGTGGCGAATGAGGAAGTAGAGCGAGCGCTGGGTATCCATCAGACACAGGCGGATCTTGCCCACGCTATCCTCGACCTTGGCCAGCCGATCGATCGCCTCTTCCAGATCCGCGTCCTCGATCTCCAGCACCATGTGGCTGACCTGCTCGAGATCGCGGTGCATGTCTTCGATGCTGTCGGCGAGGTTCTCGACTTTCTGCTCGAACAGCGTGACGATCAGCGACTGCGGCGAGTGCGCCTCGGTCTGGCCACGCCGGGCGCGCAGCCTGAACAGGCGAAAATCGGCCAGGTCGTCCTCGCGCAGCGACAGCAACCGCTGCGACTGGAGAATGAACACCACGGTGTTGGTCTGATGCTTGCCCTCGTTGCGTGACAGAAACAGCGAGTGCACATGCAGGCCGTCGGTATCGGTGAAGAACCGCGCCGAGGATTCGATCTCCTCGATATCGGTGTTGGCCGGCAGTTCGTCGGCGAGAAACGGCTTCAACGCCTCGCGGTCCTCATCATCGAGGTCGTAGGCATCGATCCAGTTGGCCTCCAGCAGGCGTTCGGCGATGGGGCCCTCGCTGAGCTCTTGGAAATCGTTCTGTTCGAGGCGAAAGGTTCGGATCATTGCCCATCCTTACTCATGCAGGTCATCGTCGAAGTCGGTCAACGCAAAGGCATCTGCGTCTCTCCAGGCGGGAAAGGTATCGCGAAACGATGACAGTGACGCTGCCGACAGGGTCACCGTCTCGACGAAGGGTGTCTCGGGTGGGTGATCCACCAGCGGATCGCCCTTGAAGTCCACGGCCAGGGAGTCGCCGCTGTAGCTCAGGCCGTTGCCATCCTCGCCGATACGATTGACGCCGACCACGTAGCTCAAGTTCTCCACCGCCCGGGCCTTTAGTAGTGTACGCCATGGCCGCCGCCGGGGCGCTGGCCAGTTGGCCACGCACAGCAGCAGATCATAGTCGAACGCCTCGCCCTGGGGCGGCTGCTGGCGCAGCCAGACCGGAAAGCGCAGGTCGTAGCAGACCGCGAGCAGAACCCGGAAGCCGCGATACTCGATCACCCGCCGCTGGCCGCCGGCGGCGTAGTGACGCGGCTCCTCCCCCATCCGAAAGAGATGGCGCTTGTCGTAGGTCAGGGTCAGCCCCTCGGGCTCGGCCCATACCATGCGGTTGTAGGCTCGCCCCCCTTCGGTGATCGCCAGGCTGCCGGTGATGGCGCAGCCGCGAGCGCGCGCCTGCTGCTCGAGCCAGGCCAGCGAGGCGCTAGACTCGGCGGGCTCGGCCAGCGCCTCGGCGTTCATGGTGAAGCCGGTCGCGAACATCTCGGGCAGCACGATCAGGTCGGTCTGCGTCGAGTCCAGCGCCCCCATCCGCGTTTCGAGCAGCGCTCGGTTGGCCGCCGGATCCTCCCAATGAAGCTCCGTCTGTATCAGCGTGACGCGCAGGTCGCTCATGGGTATCTCCTTGTTCGTGCCGGAATTCTGGGATCATTTTCGCACCCGAAGCGCGCTGCGGACATGATAGATTACCGGGTCGCCACATCGAACAGCCAGAGACTCACCGCCATGTCAGCCGCCAACCGCCCTGCCACACCACCCGCGACGCCGACGGGGAGCGCTGACGCGCCACGTCGCGAGGCGCGTCGCGGGGTCGGCTTCGGGCTTGCCGCCTACGGCATCTGGGGCTGCTTTCCGCTGTTCTTCGCCCTGTTCGACGGTGTGCCAGCGGGAGAGATACTGATCCACCGAATTCTGTGGTCGTGCCTGTTCCTGGCGCTGGTGATCACCCTGATGCGGCGCTGGGGGCCAGTGCAGGCGGCTTTCCGCCAGCCGCGCCGACTGCTGCCGGTATTGGGTTGCGCGCTGCTGATCGGGCTCAACTGGGGGCTTTACATCTATGCGGTCGAGAGTCAGCACGTGCTTCAGGCCAGCCTGGGCTACTTCATCACCCCGCTGATCAACGTTGCCCTCGGTATGCTGATACTCAAGGAGCGGCTTAGCCGCTGGCAGGGGGTGGCGATCGCCCTGGCCCTGATCGCGATTCTGATCCAGCTCGTGGTGCTGGGCCGTCTGCCCTGGATCAGTCTGGCGCTAGCGGCCAGTTTCGGCACTTACGGGCTGCTGCGCAAGCAGGTGCCTCTCGACGGCCTGTCGGGTCTGTTTGCCGAGACCACCCTACTACTGCCCTTCAGCCTCGCCGCCCTGGCCTGGCTGGTGTCCCGGGACGCCTCGCACTTCGGCATGGCACTGCCCAACACCGCTCTGCTGGTGATCAGCGGCGTGCTCACCACCCTGCCGCTGCTGGCCTTCGCCGGTGCCGCCCGGCGTCTGCGCCTCTCCACCGTGGGCTTTCTGATGTATATCAATCCGACGCTGCAGTTCGCGCTGGCGCTGTGGGTATTCGACGAGCCCTTGTCGCTGACTCAGTTGATCACCTTCGTGCTGATCTGGCTGGGGCTGGCCTGCTATTCGCTCGATGCCTGGCAAGGGCATCGCGCACGCTGACCCCCGCCGCCCCCGGCACGGCCCATCTGTCTGGCCCACTTCTTCGCCCAGCCAAGGCTGCATCGCCAACGCAAAGCGCCCGCCGCTGAAAACAGCGGCGGGCGCCATGGCAGAACCCGGGCAGCGCCAAACGGTGCTAGATCTGCATGCTCATGACATCCTTGTAGGCCGTCACCAGGCGGTTACGCACCTGAACGCCCATCTCGAAGGAGACACTGGCCTTCTGCATATCGATCATGACATCGTTCAGGGCGACGTCGGGATCACCAGCCTGGAACGCCATCGACTGCTGCTTGGCGCTCTGCTGCATCTGATTGATCCGCCCGAGCGAGGCCTGAAGCTCACCGGCAAAACTACCGGGCTGATCGGGAACGGCCGCAGCGCCGGCACTCTGCCCGGCGGCCTGGTTAGACAGCGCCTGCATCTGCTGCAGCGCAGCCTGAATGGCGGGAACACTCATGCGGGTTTCCTGTAACAAGGTTGCCTGATCGATAGCGTCATGACGCCATACGATGGATGGGACGCTCGCAGACTAGCAGCCGGCGCCGCCATGCCATCGCGCTAAATGCGCGCGAAAACAGCGGCTTTTCCCGTCTTCGCGGTTTACGTTCAAACACATAATGGCTGCCATCACACATATGCCCCCGAACCGGGGCCATCCGGTGCTCGCCAGCCGGGCCCCGGTGCGGGATGAGCAGTCCGCGATGCAGGGAACGGAAAAACCGTATGTCGTCGAGTCAAATCACGGTCGCTGAGCGGGGCGCGGCATGAGCACGGCCACGTCGCCCAACGACACTCAGGCAGCCGGCGCGCAGTCAGCACGCGCTGGCGCCGCGCAGAAGCCCGGTCGCGACTGGCTGGGCAAGCTGCAGAGCAACCCGCGTATCCCACTGATCGTCGGCGGCGCCGCCGCGCTGGCGATCGTCGTCGCGTTGCTGCTGTGGGCGCGTTCGCCCGACTACCGCGTGCTCTATTCCACCCTCACTGACGCCGACGGCGGCCGGATCATTACCCAGCTCGACACCATGGGGGTACCCTACCGCTTCAGCGACGGCGGCCAGGCACTGCTGGTACCGGCTGACCAGGTACGTCCGCTACGCCTCAAGCTCGCCGAGCAGGGGCTACCCCAGGCCAGTGGCGTCGGCTTCGAGCTGATGGACAACCAGGCTTTCGGGATCAGCCAGTTCGCCGAACAGGTCAACTACCAGCGCGCCCTGGAGGGCGAACTCGCCCGAACCATCGCTACTCTCGGCAGCGTCGACCGTGCACGGGTGCACCTGGCCATGGCCAAGCCGTCGGTATTCGTGCGCGAAAGCCAGCCTGCCAGCGCCTCCGTGGTGATCGATCTGCAGCCCGGGCGCGTGCTCAGTCCCGGCCAGGTCAACGCCATCGTACACATGGTCTCGAGCAGCGTGCCCGAGCTGGCCACCAATGCGGTCACCGTGATCGACCAGAACGGCGACCTGCTGACCCAGGATCAGGGCGACGGCACGCGGCTCGACGGCACCCAGCTCGACTACGTGCAAAATCTCGAGAAAACCTACGCCAAGCGTATCGAAGCGATCCTCGCCCCGATCGTCGGCGCCAAGAACGTCAAGGCTCAGGTAACCGCCCAGGTCGACTTCGCCCAGCGTGAACAGACCGCGGAGCGCTACGCGCCGAACCAGGCCCCCAACGAAGCCGCGGTACGCAGCGAGCAGAACAGCGCCTCCTATCAGAGCGACGCCGATCTCGCCATGGGCATCCCCGGCGCCCTGAGCAACCAGCCCCCGGGCACGGCGGCATCGCCGATCAACGCACCGGGCACCCAGGCCAATGGCAATGCGGGCAATAACGGCGCCAACGCGGGCAACAACGCCAATAACAACAATGCCAACAACAACGGCAACAATAATGGGGCCAATAACGCAGGCCAGGGCCAGACCACACAGGATACCAACGCCCAGACAGGGCAGATGCGGCGCGACAGCACCATCAACTACGAGGTGGATCGCACCGTCGAACACGTCAAGCAGCACAGCGGTGCCATCGAGCGCCTGTCGGTGGCGGTGGTGGTCAACTACCGCGAGACCACCGGGGATGATGGGCAGCCCAAGGCGGTCGCCCTGAGCGACGCTGAAATGGATCAGATCCGCGGCCTGGTTCGTCAGGCCATGGGCTACTCCCAGACCCGCGGCGACGATCTGGCCGTGGTCAACAGCCCCTTCCAGACCAGCGAGCCCAGCTTCACCCCGCTGCCCTGGTGGCAGACGCCGGAAATCTGGAGCCTGGGCAAGAGCGTGCTGAAGTATCTGCTGGTCGCGCTGGTCGCCATGTTCCTGTGGTTCAAGGTGGTCAAGCCGCTGGTACGGCGTCAGACCCGCGACGCCCAGCCCGCCGCCTTCAACGCACCGTCGGGCGTCTCGGGCGCGGCGGGCGCCGCCAGCTACCAGCAGGTGAGCGAGGCCGGCGACGGCAGCGAGAAGGACGAACCCTCACCCGTCAACGCCACCCGCGAACGCAGCCGGCGTCGCTCCTCCGGCTACGAGCAGGACCTCAAGGATGCGCGTGAGATTGCTCAGGAGGATCCGCGCCTGGTAGCGATGGTGGTCAGAAGCTGGATGGATAAGTCATGACGGAAATGAACGGTGCCCGGCGCGGTGCGATCCTCCTGCTCTCGCTCGACGAGGACAGTGCGGCCGAGGTGTTCAAGTACCTCTCCTCGCGCGAGGTGCAGGAGATCAGTCAGGAGATGGCTCAGCTCGGCCAGGTGTCGCACCAGGACATGGCCGATGTGCTGCGCGATTTTCACAACGAGGCCGAGCAGTTCACGGCCATGAACCTGCACACCAACGACCACATCCGCTCGGTGCTGACCAAGGCGCTCGGCAGCGAGCGCGCCAGCAGCCTGATCGAGGACATCCTGGAGAGCTCCAACACGGCCTCCGGTATCGATTCGCTCAATCTGATGGAAGCTTCGATGGTGTCCGAGCTGATCCGCGACGAGCACCCGCAGATCATCGCCACCATCATGGTCCACCTCGAGCGCGGTCAGGCCGCCGATATCCTGGAGCTGTTCGACGACAAGCTGCGCAATGATGTGATGCTACGCATCGCCACCTTCAGCGGCGTGCAGCCGGCAGCCCTGCAGGAACTGACCGAGGTGCTCAGCTCGATGCTCGACGGTACCAATCTCAAGCGCAGCAAGATGGGTGGCGTGAGAACCGCCGCCGAGATCCTCAACCTGATGAACTCCTCCCAGGAGGAGCAGGCCATCGACGTGGTCCGCTCGCACAGCGAAGATCTGGCCCAGAAGATCATCGACGAGATGTTCCTGTTCGAGAACCTGCTCGACATCGACGACCGCGGCATTCAGCTCATCCTGCGCGAGGTCGAGACCAACTCTCTGGTCATCGCCCTGCGCGGAGCGGAAGAGGCGCTGGTCGACAAGTTTACCCGCAACATGTCCCAGCGCGCGGCCCAGCTCATGCGCGAGGACATGGAGAACCGCGGTCCGGTGCGCCTCTCCCAGGTGGAGAACGAGCAGAAAACGATTCTCGGTGTGGTACGGCGCCTGGCCGACTCCGGCGAGATCGCGCTGAGCGGTGGCGACGATGGCTACGTCTGATCGGCGCCGCGGTCAGCGCCTGGCTGCAGACGGCGAGCACTGGCACCGCTGGCAGATGGGCGACCTCGAGCGCCAGCGACCGGCATCGCGCAGTGACAGCGGCCGCGCCGAGGCCGCCGATCCGCAGCAGCAGCAAGCCAAGGCGGCGGCGCTGCGTGCCGAGGCGGAGCTGGCGCGCAACCAAGGCTACGAATCGGGTTACGCCGAAGGGCACGCCGCGGGCTACCGTGACGGCTATGCCGAAGGTCAGGCGGCCGCCAACGCAGCCGCAGCACTCGAATTTCACAAGCGTGTGTCGCTGCATCTGACGCCGCTCGCCGGTCTCGCCGAGAGCTTCCGCCAAGCGCTGGCGCAGCTCGATGACGAAACCGCCAATCAGTTGGTGGAGCTGGCGCTGATCACCGGCCGTCAGCTGGCCGGCGAATCGCTGGCTGCCAACCCCGAACACATCCTGAGCGTCGTGCGCGAGCTGCTCGAGGCTGACCATAGCCTCAACGGCAAGTCGCGTCTGTGGCTGCATCCGGACGATCTCACCCTGGTCAGCGCGGCGATCGGCGACACCCTCAGCGCCAGCGGCTGGGAGTGCTGCGCCGACCATTCGCTCGAGCGCGGCGGCTGTCGCGTGACCAGCGCCAGCGGCGGGCTGGACGCCAGCCTGGGCACCCAGTGGAAGGCGATCCTCGACCAGCGTCGGCGGCGCCAACCCGCCGCGCCGGACACCGCTGACGACTCCGACACGCCCACGCCTAAAGATGCCGCAGATCCCGATGCGTGAGCCCAACGTCACTGCCGACGAGGTCACCCCCGACAGCGTGACGCGTCACCGGCATCACTGGCAGCAGACGCTGGAGAAAGTGCGCCACCGCGTCGAGGCGCTGTCACACTATCGCCACGAAGGACGCATCATCCGTGCCACCGGGCTGGTACTGGAGGCGGTTGGCCTGCGCCTGCCGCTGGGGAGCGCCTGCCTGATCGAACTCTCGGGCCAGGGCGATGAGCGCTTCGCCGAAGCCGAAGTGGTCGGCTTTGCCGGCGACAAGCTGTTCTTGATGCCACTGGCGGATACCAGTGGACTGCTGCCCGGCGCTCGGGTCCTGGCGCTGAGCGGCAACCGGCTGGATGTCGCCAGCGCACGCCGCTTCCCACTCGGTGAAGGGCTGCTGGGACGTATCGTCGATGGCAACGGGCGCCCGCTCGATACCCGCGGCCCCCTCGACCTCACTCCGCATGCGCCGCTGGAGACGCCACCGATCAACCCCTTGGCCCGGGCACCGATCGACACCGCCATCGACGTCGGCATCCGCGCCATCAACGGCCTGCTGAGCGTCGGCCGCGGTCAGCGCATGGGGCTGTTCGCCGGTTCCGGGGTGGGCAAGAGCGTCCTGCTGGGCATGATGGCGCGCTTCACCAATGCCGATGTCATCGTGGTCGGCCTGATCGGCGAGCGTGGGCGCGAGGTGCAGGACTTCATCGAGAACATTCTCGGCGAAGAGGGGTTGGCACGCGCGGTCGTGGTCGCCGCACCGGCGGACACCTCACCCTTGCAGCGCATGCAGGGGGCCGCCTACGCCACCCGCCTGGCCGAGGATTTCCGCGACCAGGGGCGCAATGTGCTGCTGATCATGGACTCCCTCACCCGCTACGCCATGGCCGCACGCGAGATCGCCCTGGCAATCGGTGAGCCACCGGCGACCAAGGGCTATCCGCCGTCGGTGTTCGCCAAGCTGCCAGGGCTGGTGGAGCGCGCCGGCAACGGCAAGCGCGGCGGCGGCTCGATCACCGCTTTCTATACCGTACTCACCGAGGGCGACGACCAGCAGGACCCCATCGCCGATTCGGCGCGCGCCATCCTCGACGGCCATATCGTGCTTTCCCGCGCCCTCGCCGAGAGCGGCCACTACCCGGCGATCGATATCGAAGCCTCGATCAGCCGCGCCATGCCCGCGGTGGTCAGCGGCAAGCGGCTACGTCAGGCGCAGCGCTTCAAGCAGCTGATCTCGCGCTATCAGCGCAATCGCGACCTGATCAACGTGGGGGCCTATGTCAGCGGCCAGGATCCGCAGCTCGATCGGGCGGTGGCCCTCTACCCACGTCTGGAGGCCTTTCTCCAGCAGGGCATGGACGAAATCTCCGATATGGCGCATACCCTGGCCGAGCTGGACCGCCTGCTGCCCGAGACCGACTAGACCTGAGACCGACTAGGCCAGGATTCGACCCGAGACGCCCTCATCGCACGCCGAATAACCGCCCTCGGCGCACGCTAATCGGTGCTTTGCCCTGGCCAGACGTGACCCACAATGGCACTCGGTCACGGCTCTCTCATCGCGTGACGTCCGGATCATGGAGGTACGATTTTGGCCAACATGCAAGCCATGGCGATGCTGCGAGATCTCGCACGAGACAGCAGCGACAAGGCGGTCAAGGATCTGGGTCAGCTGCAGCGCCAGCGCCAGGAGGCCGAGACGCGCCTGGAGCAGCTCTTGCAGTATCGCGAGGAGTATCAGCATAAGCTCCACGCCAGTCTGACCGAGGGCGTCTCCTCGACCCAGTGGCGAGACTTCCAGCAGTTCCTCGCCTCGCTCGACAGCGCCATTGCCCAGCAGCGGCGGCTGCTCAGCGAGCAGGAGTCCAGGGTCGAGAGCGGCGTCACCCGCTGGCGTGGTGAGCAGCGCAAGCTCAACGCCTACGACACGCTCTACGCGCGCGGCGAGCGTGATCAGCTGCAGCGCCACGCGCGCGCAGAACAACGACATAGCGACGAGATGGCAGCCCAGCTGCGTCGGCGTCAGCAGGATAACGGCCGTCCCTACTAGCAAGTAGTCGATAGCAGGTAGTCGACCAGTAGCGGGCAGTAGTCAGGCGGTAGCGGGGCACCTGCCCCGACACTCACAGCGAGATGACGACGCGCATGGACGTGACACCGATTCCCCGTATGACCGCTGCAGGCGACAAGGCAGCGAGTGCCAAGTCGAGCGGCGATGCGTCGCCGTCGACGAGCTTCGCCGCGGCGCTGACCCAAGCCGGTGCGCAGCCGCGCTCGCCGTCGGACACCGATGCCTCCGGCAGCCGCGAGGCACGCCCCGCAACCGATGCCGCCCGCCTGACCGCCGATACCATCTGCCAGCTACCGGCCGAGCAGGCAGATGGCCTCGCCAAGCTGGCGCTGGCAGACTCGGCCAACGCCAGTGGCGACGACATTGCCGAGGCACTGAGCGCCCTCGCGAAGGCCGTCGGCGCCAGTGAAGATGGCGTTGCCGAGGCGCTGGGCGCACTGCGCACGCAGGCCGCCGGCGCCGGTGAAGATGGCGTTAGCGAGGCGCTGATCGGCGCAGACGGTAAAAAAGCAGCGGCCAATGAGCAGACCGACGCACTGACACTGGCCGCGCTGTTCGCCGGCCTGCAGCCCCTGAGCGCCAGCGCCGATCCCCGCGCGCCAACGGAAAACCGCGCCGGGCAAGCCCTGGCAACGAATGGCCTCGCAGGCTCGGCCAAGACGCCGACTTCCGCCAACGTTCTGGCCTCGGCCATCGGTCTCGCCACCCGCGATCTCGCAGGCCAGGCGCCCGCCGACGATGGCGAAGCGTCACGCGCCGGCGCCCGCGCGCTGTCGTCTGCACTGGACTCGGCGGCGGCTCAGCGTCATAGCGACACCCTGGCCCAACGCGACCCGCAGGCCCGAGCCGAGTCGCCACTTGCCGCCCTGCTCACGCGCGCGGCATCAGGGCAACAGGCCGCAGCTCAGGCTCAGGCAGCCGCCGGCAAGGACGCGCCCTTGACCGCGGAGCAACTGGCCGCGCGCACCCAGGCTACGGCACAGGGGACAGACCTATCTGCGCTGACCCGCGGTCACGGCGCCGCCACCGAGGCCAATGCAGGCTTTGCCGGCCAGCTCCAGCAGAGCGGTGCCCCGATGGCGATGACAGCAAACGCATCGCCCGCGGCCATGCCGAGTCACTCCCTGCCCGTCGCGGTGCAGTCGCCCCAGTGGCCAGCCTCGCTGGGCCAGCAGGTACTGCAGATGCAGCAGCGCGGCGACAACCAGATGGAGCTGAAGCTGCACCCCCGCGAGCTCGGCGCTCTGAGCGTCAGCCTGAATGTGCACGACAATCAAGCCCAACTGCAGATCCTCTCCGCCCACGCACCTGTACGCGCCGCCGTCGAAGCCGCCCTGCCGCAGCTGCGTGAGGCGCTGGCACAGAGCGGCATTGCCCTCGGCGAAGCGATGGTCGGCGATCAAGGCCAGTTCCAGCGCGAACAGCAGGAGAACGACGGCCGCGGCGCCCCGGGTGGCACGCGTAGCGCTACCGGCTTGGCCGCCCTCGACGAGCCGGCCGACGCCGCCACCGCAGCGCTGAACACGCTGCTGGGCGGCCGCGGCAACATCAACCTTTATGCCTGATCCGCGCTGCCGATAACACAGGGGCCGGCACTCGCCGGCGCCCCCTTGCTGTCGCGCAGGCGACGAGGGGCCCCGGCCGTCGTCTGAAAGGCGCAGTTAGCGCAGAGGATGGGGTCCTTTTCCGGCAATGACCGGACGCCACGACAGCGCATAATCCGCTGCAACTTCCCAGGGTTTCTATTCATGGCAGAAGCAATGGCTGCACCTCAAGCCGCGCCGCGCAAGAAGCGCTCGCGCCTGATCATCGGGCTCTTGATCGTGCTGCTGGCCGCCGCCAGCTCCGCCGCGATCTATTTCTTTCTTCACTCGCGTGGTGATGCCGAGCAGACCGCCGCCGTCGAGGAGAAGCCGGCCGAGCCGCCGACGCCGATCTTCGTCACCATCGCCCCGTTCACTGTCAACCTGCAGAGCGACTACGGCGACCGTCTGCTCTACGTGGGCTTGTCTCTGCGTGTCGGTGACCAGGCGACCAGCGACTTTCTGGTCCAGCACATGCCCGAGATTCGCAGCCGACTGTTGATGCTGCTGTCGGGCAAGAGCGCCGAGGAGCTGATCAAGCCGCAGGGCAAGGTCGAACTGAAGCAGGAGATCCTGGGTCTGTTCGACAAGCCGATCACTACGCCGCAGCCCGAGCTGTCGATCGACGACGTGCTGTTCTCCGACTTCATCGTGCAGTAAGCGGCGCCAGGTTACCCATGTCCCAAGACGATTTGCTGTCGCAGGAAGAGATCGACGCCCTCCTCAACGGCGTCAGCGGCGACGACGACAAGCAAGCCGAGGAGACGTCCGGCGAGAAGCGCACGCGTCCGTTCGATCCGGCCAATCAGCACCGGATCATCCGCGAGCGCCTGCAATCGCTGGACATCATCAACGAGCGTTTCGCACGCCTGTTTCGCGTGGCGCTGTTCAACCTGATCCGGCGCAGCGCCGATATCACTGTGTCCGGCGTACGCTACCAGAGCTACAGCCAGTTCGCGCGCAACCTGCCGGTACCGACCAACCTCAACCTGATCAGCCTCAAGCCGCTCAAGGGAACCGCCCTGCTGGTCTTTCCGCCGAGCCTGGTGTTCATGGTGGTCGACAACCTGTTCGGCGGCGATGGCCGCTTCCCGACCAAGTCCGACGGACGCGAGTTCACCGCCACCGAGCAACGCATCATCCAACGTCTGATGTCGCTGGCACTGGACGGCTACGGGGAGGCATGGAAGTCGGTCTATCCGCTGGAGGTCGAGTACATGCGCTCGGAGATGCAGGTGCGCTTCGCCAACATCACCAACTCGCCCAACGAGATCGTGGTGAACAGCACCTTCCATCTCGAAGTGGGCAACCTGGCCAGCGACTTCAATATCTGTATTCCGTTCTCGATGATCGAGCCGATCCGTGACGTGCTGTCGAGCCCGATCGGCGTCTACGGCAGCAACGACGCCCAGTGGGAGTCGCGCATGGCCGGCGAGATTCGCCAGACGGAGGTCGAGCTGATCGCCGACTTCACCGAGATCGATGCCACCCTCGGCGAGGTCATGGCGCTGGAAGTCGGCGACGTCCTGCCCATCGACCTGCCGCAGATCCTCGACGTACGGGTCGACGGCGTGCCGGTCATGGCCTGCGAATACGGCACGCGCCAGGGCCAGCGCGCCCTGCGCGTCAAGCATCTGATCGACCATGGTACCTATTCCGCCATGAAGGATTTCGACAATGAGTGACGATAACAAACCCAGCTCACCGGCCGACGACGCCAAGCCGCAGGACGATCAGTCCCAGGCGGAGAGCAGCGCGCAGGAGGATGCCGAGGATCTGTGGGCCGCCGCCATGGCCGAGCAGGGTGTCGAGCCGGAGCCGGACCCCGAGCCCGAACCTGCCGCCAAGCCGGCGCCCAAGCAGGAGCCAAAACCGGAACCCAAGCCGAACAAGCAGGACAGCGACGATGCTGCGTTCGTCAGCGCCGCCGACGAACGCAGCATGTTCCAGTCCTTCGACGAAGGCAGCCCGTCACACTCGACCCGCGACCTCGGCGTGATCATGGATATCCCGGTGAAGCTCTCGGTCGAGCTCGGGCGTACTCGTATCACCATCAAGCAGTTGCTGGAGCTCGCCCAGGGCTCGGTGGTGGAGCTCGACGGTCTGGCCGGAGAGCCAATGGACATCCTGATCAACGGCTACTTGATCGCCCAGGGCGAGGTCGTAGTGGTCGACGACAAATACGGCATCCGTATCACCGAGATCATCACCCCCTCCGAGCGCGTGCAGAAACTCAACCGATGAAGGAAGACGTCGTACGCCAGGCCGAGCCGCTGGTCGGTGGCACCAGCAATGACATCGGCCTGCTGATGATGGGCAAGACCGCCGTCTCGCTGCTGGTGGTCATCGCCATCATCCTGCTCTGCACCTGGCTACTGAAACGCCTCGGCACCCAGCGCAGGGGCGGCGGCAAGCATCTGCGCCTGGTCGCCAGCACCTCGGTGGGACAGCGCGAGCGTGTAGTCATCGTCGAGGTCGAGAATCGCTGGCTGGTGCTCGGTGTGGGTGGCGGTCAAGTGACCAAGCTCGACACCCTGGACTCACCGCCAATGCCACCGCCCGCCCCCGAGAGGCCAGCAGGTCCGCCGCTCACGGGCAGCTTTGCCAGCCGCCTGCGCCAGGCGATGCAGCACAACCTGCGCCAGTCGCTCAAGCCTCGCCAACGCCGGGAGGACGAACCGTGAGTGTCCGTCCCCGCCCCCGTGGTGTGGCCCTCGCCCTGATCACTGCCGCCCTGCTGCTGGCACCAGCGACTCAAGCGCTGGCCCAGGCCCTGCCGGGTATCGTCAGCGAGCCGATGGGCGACGGCGGACAGCGCTGGTCGCTCAGCCTGCAGACGCTGCTGTTCCTGTCGTCGCTGGCGTTCCTGCCCGCCCTGCTGCTGATGATGACCTGCTTCACCCGCATCATCATCGTGCTGGGGCTGCTGCGAACCGCCATGAGCACCCAGTCGTCGCCACCGACTCAGGTGCTGATCGGCCTGGCGCTATTCCTGACCTTCTTCGTGATGTCGCCAGTACTCGACCGCGTCTACCAGGACGCCTGGCAGCCCTACGCGGCGGAACAGATCTCGCTGGACCAGGCGCTCGAGCGCGGCAGTCAGCCGATTCGCGAATTCATGCTGGCGCAGACCCGCAAGAGCGATCTGGCAATGTTCGCGCGGATCGCCAAGGTCGGTGAGATGCAGGGGCCGGAGGACGTACCGATGCGGATCCTGGTCCCCGCCTACGCCACCAGTGAGCTGAAGACGGCGTTCCAGATCGGGTTCACCATTTTCATACCCTTCCTGATCATCGACCTGGTGGTGGCCAGTGTCCTGATGTCGCTGGGCATGATGATGGTACCGCCGGCAACGATCTCGCTGCCATTCAAGCTGATGCTGTTCGTACTGGTGGATGGCTGGCAGCTGCTGATCGGTTCGCTGACCCAGAGCTTCTACATGAGCTGACACGCACGGTCACCGCGGTGGCCGGTCCGGAGGTGTGCAATGACGCCCGAAATGGTAATGAGCCTGGCCTACCAGGGGATGAAGCTGACACTGATGATGGCCGGCCCCCTGCTGCTCACGGCCCTGCTGATCGGTCTACTGGTAAGCCTGTTTCAGGCCGCGACCCAGATCAACGAGATGACGCTGTCGTTCATCCCCAAGATCCTCGGGGTCTTCACCGCGCTGATCCTTTCCGGGTCGTGGTTGATCCAACTGCTGAGCAATTTCACCATCGAGCTGCTGACGAATATCCCGCAGATGGTCAACTGACACTCGCATGATCGATATCACCAGCGCCCAGTGGCAGGCGTGGCTCCAGCTCTTCGGCTGGCCCAGCGTGCGCATTCTGGCGTTCCTGAGCGCCTCACCGATCTGGAGCTGGTCCAGCGTGCCACGCCAGTTCAAGCTGCTGTTCGGCGTGGCCATGGCCTTCGCCATCGCGCCGTCGTTACCGCCAATGCCCAGCGTGCCACTGTTCTCGCTGGAGAGCGTCGGTATCATGCTGCAGCAGATTCTGATCGGCGCCGCCATGGGCCTGGTGCTACGCATCATGATCGCAGTGGTGATCAACGCCGGCGAATACATCAGCATGCAGATGGGTCTCGGCTTCGCGACCTTCTTCTCGCCCGACTCGGGCACCAACACCATGGTGCTGTCACGCTTTCTGGAGATGATCACGCTGCTGATGTTCCTGGCCATGAATGGCCACCTGATCACCCTCCAGATCCTGGCCTGGACCTTCGAGGTACTCCCGGTGGGCGCCACCTCGATCGACTCGAGCTTCGCCGAGACCCTGGCCCGCTGGGGCGGCACCATCTTCACCTCGGGCCTGCTGTTGGCCCTGCCCGTGGTCGCCTCGCTTTTGCTGATCAATCTGTCGCTGGGGATTCTCAACCGCGCCTCGCCGCAGTTGACAATCTTCTCCATCGGTTTCCCCATGACCCTCACCGCCGGCCTGGCGATGATCCTCGCGCTGACCCCCAATCTGGGTGGCTTTCTGAGCGACCTGTTCGAGCATCAGCTGCAATTCATGCAGGGCATGATCGAGCAGATGGCCGGCGCCACCTGACCCCCGCGGCGACGTCTGAAGGCCACGAGCCCTGAAGACAAGAACGCCCGGCGGCGAGGGTATCGCGACCGGGCGTCATGATGGTCTGTTCAGCTCGAATCGTTCACAGATAGCTCGGGAAGTGCCGCGGCCGTCGTGTGTCGTGTCTCCTCGCCCGACGCCAGCGCGTCGGGCGAGGGGGCATGGGCCCCCTCTCGCTCATCCGTTACACCAGGTCGTCCGTTACACCAGGTCGAACAGCGAGGTGCCCTGGAGGTTCATGAACGACTTCTGCGCCGCCTGCAGACCCACCTGACGCAGCACGTACTCGGAGACCGCCGAGTTGTAATCGAGGTCGATCAGATCGCTCTTGGTCTGGGTGTAGCTAACGTTGCGATCGTTACCCACGGTATCCAGCACGTCGAGCTCGTTGAGACGTGCACCCACCGAGGCGCGCACAGTCAGCACGTTGTCCAGTGCGTTGTCCATCTCACGACTGGTGGTGGAGAGCGCATTGGTGAAGGCCGCCTGAGCCTGATCGGAGTCGATCGGTGTTTCCAGCGCGCCCAGCATCTTCTCAAGAGCGCCGAAGACGTCCGGATTCATCTCCTTCGCGCGGCCCATGGAGAGAGTATCACCGTCCGCCGGACGGCCCTCAAGCTTGAGGCGCACGCCCCCGACCTCGATCGCACCGCTCTTGCCGTCGTAGGTGCCGCTGCCGCCCGGGCCGCCACTCACGTTGTAGTCGTAAGTGCCGTCACCGTTGTCACTGAAGCTGATGTCGAAGGTGCTGCCATAACCGTTCGCCGTGCTGTCGATGGTCTCGGGGCCGGTAAAGGTGAGCGAGCCGCCATTGCCGTCCCCCGCCCGCGCCAGATAGCCGGCGCCGGTGGCCACGCGCTGGAAGACTTCGTCGCCGGTGTTGCCTACCGACATCAGGCGTGACGGCCCGACCTTCTGCTCACGCCCTTCGGTGGCACCCTGGTAACTGATGCCGCCGTTGGTCTCGACAAAGGGCGCCGCACCATCCTTGTAGCCGCCGAAGAGATAGTTGCCGCTGCCATCGGTGGCATTGGCCTGCCCCACCAGCGCTTCGTAAACACCGCGCAGCTCGGTGGCCATGGACTGGCGAGCGGCATCGTTCAGCGTACCGTTACCGCCCTGAACCAACAGCTCCTTGGCTCGGCTCAGCGCATCGGTGACGCTGTTGAGTGCACTCTCTTCCTGGCTCAACGCGTTGCGCGCGGTGATACGGCTATCTGACTGCTGATTATTGCTCGCCATCGACTGCGAGACGCCGACCGCGCGCGCCGCCGCCTGGGGATCGTCCGACGGACGCACGACGCGCTTGCCGGAGGCGATCTTCTCGCCGATCTCCATGAACTGGCCTTGCTGCCGGTTCATCGAACTGACGCTGCGCTCGAACATGATGACGGTGCTGACGCGCATGACACTCTCCTGACTGGGTGCCCGCAGCGGGCACGCGCTTGGTCGATTCGATACGCGGCCTTCACCCGGAGGGGCGAAGGCCAAAACTTAACTTCTCAGGCCGAGAATCGTGTCCAGCACCGAGGTGCCGGCATCGATGATCTTGGCGTTGGCGGTGTAGTACTGCTGATAGCGCAGCAGATTGGCGTACTCTTCATCCAGGTTCACCCCGGAGTCGGCCTGCTGATAACTGTAGAGTTGATCCGCCAGTCCCTGTTGGGTGGTGAGGTTGGCATTGACGATCGCCGACTGGTTGCCCACGTCGCTGACCAACGCCGCGTAGGCACCGCTGAACGTGGCCTGCCCTCCCACCTGTTTCTGGTTCTGCAGATCCAGTAGTTTGAGCGCATTGCCGTTGTCACCGCTGCCACCATTGGCGCTGGCTGCCGCCGCGAAGAGGCTGGTATCGGTGAAGGCGATGTCGAAGCCCGCCGCGGCATTGCGCGTCGGCTGCACCAGGAATGTATCGCCATCGGCCGGCGTGCCGCTGGGCGTCACCGAGACGCCGCCGAAGACCAGATCGCCGTCGGCGTTGGTCGCGATGGTCGAGGTCTCGCCGCTGGTCAGGTTCTGCAGCTGATAGTCGTCACTGGCGCTCTGGTAGGTCAGCCGATAGTCGTCGGCACTCACCGGCGCATCGTCACTATAGCTGGCGCTCATGCTAACGTTAGACGCGTTACGCTCATTAGCCTGTACATTAGGCGAACCGATCGAGAAAAACGCCTGGCCAGGATCACCATCGAGATCGAACCCTTGCTCCTGCACCGCATTGAAGCTGCCCGCCAGGCTGGCAGCGAGTTGGCCGAGCTTGTTCTGCGCCCCGTCCAGCGTGTCATTGCGGAAACGCAGCAGGCCACCGAGCTCGCCACCCTGCACCACCGAGGCATTGAGCTCACGTACACCGCCCGATGAATCGCGATATCCAACGGTCTTGTTGGCGCCATCTTCATCGCCGTTAATGGCGCGGAGCTGGAAGCTTTTATTGCCGGCCACGAGCGGCAGGCCATTGGAGAGCGATATCTGATAAGTGGAGCCATCCTGTACGGCAACATCGACATCCACCAGCTTGCTCATATCGCCGACCAGCTTGTCACGCTGGTCCAGCAGCGCATTGGGCTCTTCACCCGATCTGGCTCGCGCCAGGGAGATCTGCTTATTGAGATCGGCAACCTGACCGCTGAGATCGTTGACCTGGGAGACGACACTGCCGATCTGGCCGTTGACGCCATCGCGCATGTCCTGAAGATACGTATCGAAGGCACGGAACTGCGCGACCATGCTCTGCGCCGTCCCCAGCACGCCCTCACGCGCCGCTGCATCCGACGGCGAGCCGGAGAGATCCTCCAGGCTGGAGAAGAACTTCTGCATCAGCGTGGTGAGTCCGGAGTCGCCGTCAGCGAGCAGGTCATCGACCTGGTTGATCTGCTTCTGATAGGTCTCGAGCGCTGTTTCGCGGCTGTTGGCCTGGTTGAGCTGACCACTGATATAGGCGTTGTACTGGCGTTGAACGCCATTCACCTTGACACCGTTGCCCATTTCGCCGCCACTGCTGCTCTCACCGAGCTGGATCAGCTGGCGATTGTAGCCATCGGTATAGACATTGGTGATGTTGTTACTGGTGGTGGAGAGCGCGGATTGCGCCGCGCCCAGACCGCTCAATCCAATCGAGAACAGGCTCATGTCGAATCCCTGTCAGACGCCATACCACATGGCGAGTTGCAATCACGTTGAAGACTTTATCGGCGATATCGCGGCGTGCTTGAACGATTCGGCTATTGATTTCGCAATGTTTTGTAATTCGTCTCGCCGACGCAGAGCGTAAAACCTGCGGCTCAGAACAGCGTTGTCGGCGCCCGCGCCAGCGAGTAGGGGTCGGAGGCCGCAACGAGACTCGGCTGAGACGACACCGACGCCAGATCGCCCAACTGGCCGATGATCCGATTGAGCTTGTCGGCATAGTTGGGATCGGTGGCATAGCCGGCGCGCTGGATGGCGTGGGCTGCCTGCTGTGGGGAGGTGGCGGCAAGCACGTTGCGATAGCGCGGATTGTCACCGATCAGCGCAGCGTAGTCGGCAAAGGCATCGGCGTAGGAGTCATAGACACGGAAACGATCCACGGTCTGGATCGGCCGGCCATTGACGTACTCGGTAGTGGCGATGTCGGTGGTCTTGCCCTGCCAGGCGCTACCCGCCTTGATCCCGAACAGGTTATGACTGTTGCCGCCGGCTTCGGTGGGGATTTCCCGTTTGCCCCAGCCAGTCTCCAGCGCAGCCTGCGCCAGAATCAGCTCGGCGGGCACGCCGGAGGCCTGCTCGGCGCGCTTGGCCGGCTCCGCCAGCTTGGTAAGGAAATCGGCAACATGCGCGGCGCGCCCGGCGAATTGGGTCGCGGCACCGGCCAGGCTGGCCGCCGACGGCACGATCTGATCAGTGGATGATCCAGGTGCCACGACATCGCTCTCCTGCGCCCCTGCCACCGGCGTACGCAGCGTATTGGTCAAGGGTGTCGGGATACCGCGCGGAATGCCGGCGATCAGCTTGTCGATATCCTCCTGCTGCGGCTGGGCCCGCTGGGTGCCAGGCAGCCCGCTGCTCTCGAGCTGCGTTACCAGCTGTTCGGCCAGACCGAAGCCCTTGCCGGCGAGATGCTGGGCCCACTGCTGATCCTGCATCGACTGAAGCATGTCGCCCTGCTGGCTGTGCAGCAGGTCCGACTTGGGGGTGGCTTCACGCATGCTCTTGAGCATCATCTGCAGGAAGACCGCTTCGAACTGCTTGGCGGCCTCCTTCAGGCTGCCTTGAGGCGAGTGCCCGGCGCTGTACTTGAGCTTCTGAATGCCCTGGACATCCAGCGCGAACTGCGACGAGAGGTCGTTACCGGTCATCAGATGATCTCCAGTTCAGCGTTCAGCGAGCCGGCGGCCTTGAGTGCCTGCAGGATCGACATCAGGTCCTGTGGCGAGGCACCCAGCGCATTCAGCGCATTGACCACGTCCATCAGGTCGGCACTGGTCTCCACCATCTGCAATGCACCACCCTCTTGCTGCACATTGATGTTGGCATTGGGCACGACCGCCGTGGTCCCGCCGGAGAGTGCGTTGGGCTGGCTGACCTGCGGGTTGGAGTCGATCACGACCGAGAGGTTGCCGTGGGCGACCGCCGCACGATTGAGTGTCACCGTATCCGACAGCACCACCGAGCCGGTACGCGAGTTGACGATCACCTTGGCCGGCCCGCGATCGGCGGTTACATCGACTCCCTGAACCCGCGCCAGGAAGTTGACCCGGGCATTGGGATCCGCCGGCAACTGCAGCCGCACGGTACGACCGTCAAGGGCAGACGCGACCGGCGCGCCGAACTCCTGGTTGATCGCCGCCACCACGCGCCGAGCATTCTCGAAATCGGAGCGCTTGAGAAACATGTCGAGGGAGCCATCGACGCCACCCAGCCGTACCGGCACCTCCTGCTCGACGAGGCCACCGCCCGGGATGCGCCCCGCTGCCTGATGGTTGATCGCCACGCTGCTGCCACCCGCCTGGGCCCCAACGCCGCCGACGTAGACGTTGCCCTGAGCCAGGGCGTAGACGCGGCCATCGGCCCCTTTCAACGGCGTCATCAACAGGGTGCCACCCCGCAGGCTATTGGCGTTGCCCACCGATGAGACGGTGACGTCGATCTCCTGCCCCTGGCGCGAGAACGGCGGCAACTGGGCGGTGACCATGACCGCCGCCACGTTGCGCAACTGCATGTTGGTGCCGGCCGGAATGGTCACACCGAGCTGCGACAGCAGGTTGACGATACTCTGCCCGGTGAACGGTGCCTGGGTGGTCTGGTCACCCGTCCCATCGAGGCCGACCACCAGGCCGTAACCCACCAGCGGGTTGTCTCGCACGCCGGCGAAGTTGGCCAGATCCTGAATCGGCTGCGCCTGGACGCCGGCAGTGGCTGCCAGCGTCACGACGAGGAGCAGCCAGCGGGAAAGACGGGTACGGCAGCGGCAGAGCAGTGTCATAAGCATCAGAACGGCGCGATGTTGAGGAAGAAACGCTGCAACCAGCCCATGGTCTGCGCCTCGTTGATGTAGCCGTCACCGATATACTCGATGCGGGCGTCGGCGACCTGAGTCGAACGCACGGTGTTGGAGCCGCTGATCGAACGTGGATTGACCACCCCGGAGAAGCGGATGTACTCCGTGCCCTGATTGATCGCGATCTGCTTCTCGCCGCGCACCTTGAGATTGCCGTTGGCGAGCAGATCGTAGACCGTCACAGTGATAGTGCCGGTAAAGGTGTTGTTGGCGTTGGCGCCACCCGAGCCATTGAAGACATTGCTGCCCTCCACGTCGGTGCCATAGTCCTCGAGCACGCTGAGCGGGCTCGGCACCTGATTCACCGTAAGGCCAATGGTGCCGTCACGCGAGGCTTGCGCCGCGGAGCTCTTGCTGGCGCTCACCTGCTCGTCGAGCACGATGGTGATGATATCGCCGACCTGACGCGGACGCCGATCCTCGAACAGCGGCTGGAAACCGAACCGCGCCTGATAGATCGAGCCGTTGGCCTGGGCCGGTGGCGTCGACGGGATCTCCACCGGCGACGAGTTCTCCACCACCGAGTGGCGCGGTATCTGCGCACAGCCGCTCATGCCCACGAGCAGGCAGAGCAGTAAGATACGGTGGCCGCGGGAGCCACCCTTGGTCAGCAGCCGCCAGGTGCGCAACAGCAAAGATCCCATGTATTCGTGGCCTCGGTTACAGCTGGCTCAGACGCGCCAGCATCTGATCGGAGGTTTCGACGGCCTTGCTGTTGATCTCGTAGGCACGCTGGGTCTCGATCATGCTGACCATCTCCTCGACCACGTTGACGTTGGAGGTCTCCACGTAGCCCTGATAGACCGTACCGGCACCTTGCAGGCCCGGGGTCAGACTGGTGCTCGGCCCGGATGCATCGGTCTCCAGGTATAGGTTCTGGCCGATGCTCTGCAGGCCGGTCGGGTTGATGAAGGTGGAGACCATGATCTGCCCCACCTGATTGCTCTGCGAGGTTCCCGGCTGGGTGACCGAGACCGTGCCATCCTGAGCTACGCTGATCGACAGCGCGTTCTGCGGAATGGTGATCGGCGGGTCGACCGGATAGCCACCGGCGGTTACCAACTGGCCGTTCTGGTCGACTTGAAAGCTGCCGTCACGGGTATAGCCGGTGGTACCGTCCGGCATCTGTACGGCGAAGAAACCCTTGCCGTTGATCGCCAGATCGCGCGAGTTCTCGGTATTCTGCAGACCGCCCTGGGTGTGCAGACGCTCGGTGGCCACCGGACGCACCCCGGTACCCACCTGCATGCCGGAAGGCAGCGTGTCGACGACCGAGGACTGGGCGCCGGGCTGACGTACGTTCTGATAGAGCAGGTCCTCGAACACGGCGCGCGAGCGCTTGAAACCGTTGGTCGAGACGTTGGCCAGGTTGTTGGAGATGACGTCCAGCTTGACCTGCTGCGCTTCCAGCCCGGTCTTGGCGGTCCAGAGTGATTTGATCATGATGGCATTCTCATAGTCGTGAGCTCGGCGCCGGGCGGGCTCAGGTCAGCGACAGCAGGCTGTTGGCACGCTGCTCGTTTTCGTCCGCGCTCTCGATCATCTTCATATGCATGTCGTAGCGGCGGGAGGAGTCGATCATAGAAATCATCGCGTCGGTGGGCGTCACATTGCTGCCCTCGAGTGCGCCGGGAACCAGCCGCAGGGTATCGTCCGCCGGCACCGGATTGGCGTTCTGCTGCCCCGGCGGCGGGGTCATGCGGAACAGGCCGTCTTCACCGCGGACCAGATTCTCGTTGCCCGGCGCCACCAGCTTGAGCTTGGCCAGCGGGGCGATGGAGTCGGGGTTCTGGCCCGGCTCGAGCACGCTGATCGAGCCATCCGCGCCGATGGTGACATCGGCGCCGACCGGGATCACGATGGCCTGACCGTTATCGCCCATCACCGGGTTGCCGAGCGAGGTCAAGAGCCCGGTGGCATCGACCTGCAGGTCGCCGCGTCGAGTATAGGCTTCACCGCCGCCGGGCGGTTGCACTGCCAGCCAGGCATCGCCCTGCAACGCCACGTCCAGGCTGCGCCCGGTGGTACTGATATTGCCCTGGGTGAAGTCGGAACCCGGCGTGGTCATTATCGACGCGACACGCGTAGGCAGCCGTGCCTCGCCTTCGACCGGAACGGCGCGCATCGCCATCAACTCGCCGCGGAAGCCCGGGGTCGAGACGTTGGCCAGGTTATTGTTGACCACCGCCTGCTGCGCCATGGTCTGACTGGCGCCGCCACCGGCAGTGTAGAGAATTCGATCCATCGGGGAGTCCTCGGAAAACGACGCCGCTGCCGATCAGACAGACCGGCAGCGATGACCTATCAGCGCAGCTGCGCGATCTGATCCATGACCTCGGACTGGGTTCGAATCGAATTGGTATTGGCCTGATAATTACGCTGCGCAATGATCAGGTTGACCAGCTCCTTAGTCAGATCGACGTTGGAGGCTTCGAGCGTCTCTGAAGCGATCGAGCCCAGTGTGCCGGTTCCCGCTGTCCCCAGCAGCTCGTTACCCGAGTCAACGGTGGCGGAGAAAAGGTTGCCGCCGGAAGGCGTCAGCCCCTCGGGATTACGGAAGGTGGCCAACGCGACCTGCCCAAGATTGACGGTCTTCTCGTTAGAGTAGCTACCTACTACAGAGCCATCGTCGGCAAAGCTGATCCCGACCAGGGCGCCCGAGGAGTAGCCATCCTGAGCCAGGCTCTTGACGGTCGAGTCGTTCGAGAACTGGGTGCTACCCGCCAGGTTGAAAGTGGCGGAAATCTCATTAACCCCATCACCCAACTCGTTGGCGGTGAAGTCGAGCTCAGGCCAGTTGACCGGGGTGGCCGTGGCATCCTCGCCATCGATCGTCGCCAGCTTGCCGTCCTCATCGAACGTCATTGACACATTCTGATCAGTCAGGATGCCATCGAGTGCAGTTCGTACATTCCAGGTATTGTCGTCAGTCTTCTGGAAATAGAGCGTGCTGTTGTGCTGGGCGCCCTGGGAGTCATAAACCGTGAAACTGGTCGAATAGTTGTAGTCGATCGAAGTCTGCTGCGTCGTATCCTCGTTCTGCTTGGCCGCGAGGGAATCATAAAGGACCGCTGTCGAAGTATCATCGGCGACGGTCGAGGCATCCAGGTTCAACAACATACGAATGCCCACACCCGTGGCGCCGGTAGCACTCGCCTGCATGTCGGCGGCCGGCACGTTGAGTACCTGCGGCTGCCCACCGGTCACCACGCCCGAGTTGACGTTAGTGGCGTCAGCCAGGCCATAGCCCATCAGGCGCGCACCCTGTGCATTTTCCAGAAAACCATCCGAGGTCAAGGTCAGCTGACCATTGCGCGAGTAGCCGACCTCGCCCTCTTGCTGGAAACGCAGGAACCCAGACCCACTGATCGCGATATCCAAATTGCGCCCGGTGGATTCCAGACTACCGGTGGTGAAATCCTGCAATACGCCAGAGACGCGCGTACCCAAACCCACAGCGCTGTTGGCAAAGACATCGGAAAACTGCACAGACCCGCTCTTGAAGCCCTTGGTCTGGGAGTTCGAGATATTGTTGCCGATGACATCCAACTGCTGGGAAGCGGCGTTGACACCGCTCAGTGCCTGCGAAAAACCCATGGCTTGATCCCCTACCTATATCGGTTGCGTGCGCTAAAAGCGTCGTGTGGCGCTACTGGTCTGGCTCAGAGAATTTGACGTACGGCAGAGAGTGCCACGGGATCCTGAGCGTATCCCAAGTCGAGCCTCGGCCCGTCCGCGCCTCTCATCACACCATTGACGAGGGCGTAATTCAGAGTCTGGGGCGCAAAGGTCTCGTCTCCGACTTTGCCGCTTATCGATGCCGTGTAGGTATTCTCGGCAGCGGCGTTGGTGCCGTCGGCCAGCACGCCGTCCCAGGTAAAGCTATGGACACCGGCCTTCATAGGCCCGGTAGAGAAGCTATCGACGACCTCGCCGTTGGCACCACGGATGTCGATCTGCAGGGATTGGACGTCCTGCTCCAGATCGACACCGATGGGCGTTGCCACGACGTTGGTATCCGAATCCCCCGCTCGGCCCACCAAAATATTGTTGCCCGGCACCATCACCCCTTTCCCAATCAGTGCGGTTGCCTGCAGCGCCTGACCCGCATCGATCTGCTGGGTGATTGCCGACAAGCTGTCGTTGAGCTTCTGTATCCCACTGACCGTATTGATCTGCGCCAGCTGCGCAGTCATCTCGGAATTCTCCATCGGATTGGTCGGATCCTGATTCTTCAACTGCGTGACCAAAAGCGTCATGAAGCGATCGTTGAGCTCACTGCCGGAGTTGGTACCGGTCGTCTTGCTCTGGGACGCGGTACCGTTGATGTTGGCAAGCGTACTGCTACCGATGACTGGACTGGACATACCGTTTCTCCTTGGCGCCAGGCCTCCGCAGCGGAAACCGTGACTGCCTCAAGCTGCGCCTGGGGCTCAGCCTTCGCCGATGGTTAAGGTCTTGGTCATCAACGTCTTGGCGGTATTCATCACCTCGACGTTGGCCTGGTAGGAGCGCGACGCCGAGATCATGTCCACCATCTCGTTGACGGGGTCGACATTGGGCAGGGACACGTAGCCCTGGTCGTCCGCCAGCGGATTGCCAGGACGATACTCCTTGCGCAATGGCGTCGTGGTATCCTCCACCACGCGGTCGACACGCACCCCGCCCGGGCCGCGTCCATCCTGGCCCAGCGCCTGGAACATGACCTGACGTGCGTAATAAGGCTTGCCGTCGGGCCCGGCCACGCTGTCCGCGTTGGCCAGGTTGCTGGCGGTGACGTTCATGCGCTGAGAGTTGGCCGTCAGCGCCGAGCCTGAAATTTCGAAAACACTGAACATCGACATCGGTTTACTCCGGTTGCATCGCCTTCTTCAGCCCCTGAATGCGACGGCTGACGAAGGTGACATCCGCCTGGTAGCGGACCGAGTTATCGGCGAAAGCGGCACGCTCGCGGTTCATGTCGACGGTGTTCCCGTCGAGACTGGGCTGATCCGGCACTCGATAGAGGAGATCGTCGACGCCCGAGACGCGCGGCCCTTCGGCCGCGATATGCCGGCTGGAGGTGCGGGTCAGCGAGAGACCGCCCTCACCTGCCGAACGCCCCTGCTGCATGGCCCGATCGAGCTCGGCACGAAAGTCGAAGTCACGCGCCTTGAAGTTGGGGGTGTCGGCATTGGCTATGTTGTTGGCCAGCACTTTCTGGCGTTCGGCGCGCAGATTGAGCGCCTCTTGCTGGTAGCGCAGCGCACTCTCCAACTTGTCGAACATGCCGATGATCTCCTGGTGATGGCCGGACGGCGGCACTCATGAAGCCCCCTAGCCGCCAGCTTTCTTGGACAGGGTGGAGAATAGCGGCGAGTTACGCATGGCAAACTCGTAAACAGACCGTCAATTGCACGTCATTTCCTGCGATACCCCCACCCTCATCGTTCTACAATCGCTTTCCATGATGGAAAGAACCGTGCAGACCAGGCTCGACAGGCACGACTCGCTGGCAGGTTCTTTTCGATGCCGACACGAATTGCATGCAGTTGGATCGATGCCATGACAGCGCCCAGATCGGAAGACCCGCAAGACCTCTGGCTCGCACGCCACCCACGCCTGCGGCGACTGCTGCTGAGTGGCGCCGGCATGCTGCTGCTGGCACTGTTTGGACTGGCACTGCTACCTCTGCCTTCGATCGCTCAGGCGCAGGAGACCGGCAATGAAGATCCGCTGGCCGCCAGCGTGAAGCGCTTCTTGCTCACCCAGACGCGCTCGCTCGGCGATCAGGTCAGCGTCGAAGTCCACGACAACACCGCCCGCCTCGGCCCCTGCGCAGCACCGGAGCCGTTCCTGCCGCGCCCGGGAACCCCCCAGGGCCGCGTCACTGTCGGCGTCAACTGTCAGGGAGAAGGACGTGCTCGTTATGTTCAGGCGACGGTCTCGGCCGGCGTCAGGCATCTGGTGGCGGCACGTACGATCGAGCCCGGCGACCCCATCGTTGCCTCGGTACTGGCATGGCGAACCTCGGATGTCACTCGGCTCCAGCGCGGCTACCTGAGAGACATGCCCGATGCGGCCGGACATGTCGCCACTCGTCGTATACCCGCCGGCGCGACATTGACCGATGCCATGGTGAGACAGCCCTGGCTGGTCAAGCGCGGCGACACCGTGGTACTGATCGCCCAGGGCCAGGGGTTCCGCGTCAGCCGTAGCGTCGAAGCGCTGGAGAATGGCGGCATGGGCAACACCATCCGCCTCAAGACCGAGGGCAATCAGATCCTGCAGGGCCAGGTCACCGGCCCCGACCAGTTGCGCGTCAACTTCTAGCGCGGATACAACTTCAAGGCGCAATTGCAAACTTTTTTTACAAAACTCTGCGTGGCCGGCTTTCAGTTTCGGCCATGGCTGCCGATAATCCTTGCAAGCGGGCCAAGGCCCTACCCTATCGGCAAGCACATGACCGTGGGCATCGCCCAGAGGTAACGACATGAAGATCGACCAGACAAACTCGCTGACGCGCCTGACGCAGAGCGACGCCCTCGACCAGAAGCGCAACGTCAAGCAGGCCGAGAGCGCATCATCCCCGGCGGGCTCGACCACGACGCTGAGCCAGATCGATACCCAGAACACCAGCGGCGATATCGATACCGCCCGAGTCGCCGAGGTCCGTCAGGCCATCGCCGATGGCACGCTGCAGCTCGACACCAGCAAGATCGCCGACGGCCTGATCCAGAGCGTACGCGACATGCTCGACGAGCGCGGCTGAGCGCCAACGCCCCCTCGTCCTACTTTGGCACATTCCTCTCGAGAGCCTTAGATGATCGTCACAGACCTGCTCACCGAACAGTTGCACCAGCTCGAACAGCTTCTGGAAACGCTGACGGCAGAACGGGAGTGCCTGAAGGAGGGCCGCGCCGACGGTGAGGTTCTCAACACGCTCGCAGCCAACAAGCAGGCGCAACTTGCCGAACTCGAACGTCTCGAACATCTGCGTCGCGAAGCGCAGCAGGCGCAAGGCCTGGGGGATGGCGCTCGCGGCGCCGAGCAGCTGGCCAGTCACCACAACGCCGATGCGCTCTGGCGTCAGATTCGCCAGCAGGCGGACCGCCTGAAACAGATGAACCGCCTCAATGGCTTTGTCATCTCCCAGCGCATGGAACACAACCAGCGTGCGATCGATTTTCTCGAACGTGCCGTGGGTGGCAGCGTCTATGGTCGCAACGGCCAGGCCAAGCCCAAGAATTTCAGCGGCATCAGCTCCCGCGCCTGATATTCCTCGCCGGACTTCCCGTGCCAGGTCCGCGCCAATCGATGAGGTCATGACCTCATCGTCGATGCCCATCACCGGGGCAGTCAGATCACGATAGACTTCCAAGCCAGGCAAAATCACAGGTATTTTCGAGCACCTTGCCTGGCGGCGTTTCTCGCGCTTCCCTCTACACATCCCTGTCGAAGCACCTGGCGCAGTGCAACTATTGGCTGGCGCTCTCTCCTGGCCAGACCTGGGCAAGCTCCTGTTTTCTCTAATCAACTACGCCGACACCCCTCCTGGTGGCCGCATCGCACCTCAGACACTGCCACCAATACATTTTTTCACAAAAAGCGCCAATCTTTCTCTAAAGCTCCCCGGGGTAGCGCCGATAAATGGGACAACGGCCAAGGGGCCGTTGCAGCAGGATCCGACAGCCATTCGACGTTCTGCGGATCAGGCCCAAATCGCCCTCTCATTTGAGAAAGGAATACGACAATGGCAGTTATCAATACCAACATCACCGCTCTGATCGGTCAGAACAACCTGAACAAGTCGCAGAGCCAGCTCTCGACCGCCATGGAGCGTCTCTCCTCCGGCCTGCGTATCAACAGTGCCAAGGACGACGCCGCCGGCCAGGCCATCGCCAACCGCATGAGCAGCCAGATCACTGGTCTCAACCAGGCTAGCCGTAACGCCAACGATGGTATCTCTCTGTCTCAGACCGCCGAAGGCGCCCTGGACCAGGTCAACGACAACCTGCAGCGCATCCGTGAGCTGACCGTTCAGGCTCAGAACGGCACCAACAGCGCCGACGACATCGATTCCATCCAGAAAGAAGTCAACCAGCGTCTGGAAGAGATCAACCGCGTCACCGATCAGACCACGTTCAACGGCACCAACGTCTTCAAGACCAGCACCAGCAGCTCCTCCTTCAGCATCCAGGTCGGTGCTAACGATGGTGAAACCATCAGCATCACCATCGGCGGGGCCAGCGCTTCCGGTACTTCGACCAACGCTTCCAGCGGCTGGAACATGTACACCAGCACCGCAACTGCCGGTGCATCGGCTGCCAACGGTGGCACGCGCTCCGTCAGCGCCAGCGGCTTCGACGTGCTCGCCGACGACGCGCTCAAGATCCTCGACAACAAGCTCAACAACGTCGACACCGAGCGCAGCAACCTGGGTGCGGTCCAGAACCGTTTCGAAACCGCCATCGACAACATCACCACCACGTCCACCAACCTGTCGGCAGCCCGTTCGCGCATCGAAGATGCCGACTACGCCACCGAAGTGTCGAACATGACCCGCGCGCAGATCCTGCAGCAGGCTGGCACCTCGGTTCTGTCCCAGGCGAACCAGACCCCGCAGACAGTTCTCTCGCTGCTGCGTTAATCCCTCCCCAGGGAGTGATGGAAGGCCGGCATCTTGCCGGCCTTTTTCGTTATCCAGCCGCCGTTCCCACAACCGCGGCGGAGAATGGAGCCGACATAGGCAACTATTCGCCGCTTCGCCCTTCTCGAGACATGGGAAGCTAGAGACACTTCTCACATCCTGCCGGAACATCGCCGCTCATGAACCATAGCCAACACGTCCCAGCCCCGCTGCAAAAGCGATTCATGGACCTCTATCGGCGAGGTGACTATCAGCATGCCAGGAAAGAAGCCGAATCCTTGGCCCAGCGCTTCCCACAGGATGCCTTCTCCTGGAAAGCGTTGGGCAATAGCCAGCTGCAGACTGGCGATGCCGCAGGCGCGCTCTTTTCACTGGAGCAGGCCAAGACGCTGACCCCGACGGACCCACTGGTGTTGACGGCTCTGGCGAAAGCGTACTTCAAGCAGGGCCAGAAGGAGCGGGCTTTCGATCTGCAGACCCGCAGCCTGGAGATCGACGGTGACAGCGCGCAGGCTCATTTCAACATGGCGAACATGTGTTATGAGATCGGCGCCTATCCGCGTGCGGAAAAACATCTGGCGCAAGCCGAGAAGGCAGGACATCCAGAAGCCGAAATCCTGGCGATGCGCAGCATTCTATTTTCGCTGCATTTTGAGTTCCAGAAGGGCCTGGACGCGCTTGAGCGCCTGCATACGCTCAAGCCGGAAGACCCCTCGGTTCTCAATACGCTCGGCAACTATCACAAGGACATGACCGACTTCGCAGCGGCGGAGCGTTACTACGCCCAGGCGCTGCGTCTGAGCCCGCAATACTACACGGCCTACTCCAACGGACTGCTGAACGACCACTACAACCCCGCGGCCACGGTCGAAAGCATCCTGCTCAAATCCAAGGCCTGGCGAGACCACTTCACGCCATCGCGGCTGTTGGCGCATGAAGCCAAGGACCGCACCCCCGATCGCCCGCTCAAGATCGGACTGCTCTCGAGCAACCTTCGGGTTCACCCGGTCGGCTGGATGGTGAGCAGTGCACTGGAGAACCTGGCCAGCGATATCGAGATCTACGCTTACACCGATAACGACGCTCACGACCCGATTGCCGAAAAAGTCAAACGGCGCTGCCATTGGGTACCCACCTATCATCTAAGTCATCAGCAGCTCGCCGATAGAATTTTTGCCGACGATATCGACATCCTGATCGACCTGGCGGGTCACGGGGCCCAGAGCCGACTCCCGGTCATCGATATGAAGCCGGCGCCCCTGATCATCAAATGGGTGGGCATGCAGATCAGCAGCATGGGCATGGAGGCGTTCGACTACTTCCTGAGCGACCCGTATGAAACGCCGCCTGGCGTGGATCACCTCTATACCGAGAAACTGATCCGGCTGCCCAATGACTATATCTGCTATACGCCGCCCGCCTATACGCCCGCGATCACACCGTTGCCGGCCATCAGCAATGGATACGTGACCTTCGGCTGTTTCAACAACCCCGCCAAGGTCAACGATGTCATGCTGGGCGAATGGGCCAAGCTGATGCACCAGGTGCCCGGCAGCCGCCTCTTCCTGAAAGGGGGGCAGTACACCAGCCCGGACGTGTGCCAACGCATCCTGTCCACACTCGAGCACCATGGCATCGACTCCGGGCGCGTTTTGCTCGAGGGACCTTCGGATCACGCAGCGCTGCTCAAGAGCTACAACCGTGTCGATATCGCCCTGGATACCTGGCCCTACTCCGGCGGGCTGACGACCTGCGAGGCGCTGCTGATGGGCGTCCCTGTGGTCACGCATGTCGGACCGACCTTCGCCGGGCGACACAGCGCGACGCACCTGTCGAACGCCGGCATGTCGGAACTGGTCACGGATAGCTGGGAAGCTTTCCGTGAGCGAGTGATCGAACTCGCATCCGATCTGCCGAGTCTGGCGGTGATCCGAGCGGCCCTGAGAACCTATCTCGAACACTCCCCGATCTGCGATGCGCCCAAGTTCGGCCGCCATCTGCGCAAGGCGCTGCGAGCCGTCTGGCAGCGCTATTGCGAGAACGCAGCCCCGGCCGCGCTTAGCTTCGACGGTCATGGGCGCGCCTATTTCGAAGATGGCGACGAGCCGGTGGAGATACCTCGCCCGCCGACGCTCGGCACGGATGAGGGCTTCGGCTGGCCGATCGAGGAGTCGATCATCGCCATCGACAACGGCGGCCAGCTCCTGAACGACAGCAAGGTCGAACAGCTGCTGACTGACGAACGCCTGGAGCTGATCGTATTCGATCCGTCAGGGGATGCCGCTCATCACCCCATGAGTCGCGCCGAGCGCGTGCACTACTATGCCGGCCATGGCCTGGGCACGGGCTCCCCGGCGACACTGTTCACCCCGAGCCCCAACTCGCCGCGCCCCCTCCCCGGCGATAGCCAGCATGAGCAGCAGGCACAGGCAGCAGCTGAGCCAACCGATTTCGACACCCTGGCGCTGGATAGCATCGAGGGCCTACCGGCCCTGGACTGGCTGGTGCTGGACGACACCTGCGATGCTGCCGACATTCTGAGCCACGGCACCCGGTCGCTGGCCCCGGCGGTGCTGATTCAGATCAAGGTTGCCTTCCAGCCGACACATGAGCGCCAGCCCGATATCGGCGAGATTCAGCGCTGGGCCAAGGAGAACGGCTTTTGCCTCTATCACCTGCACGACCAGCAACACCGCAGCGCCCTGCCCGCGGATGAAGCCAGTGCCGAGATGTTTGCGTCCGAGCTGCGCTCGGCCCAGGCGCTGCTGCTACCCGACCCGGACCGCATGACGGCCATGGGCGACAGGCAGCGGATGAAGCTGGCTTTCCTCCTGCACGTCGTCTACGGACTCAAAGATGTGAGCGGCAGTTTGCTGCAACAGCTGGATGCCGGGCTCGCCCGCCGCTATCTCGACAGGTTCTTGTCCTCGGAGAGTGACGAACTGCAGGCCACGTTGCCCGCGCCTCAGGGCGACGCCAGCCCGCGACCGGCGATCGACATGGCGCCCGACGACGTTCAACGCCGTCCCCTGGAACGCCTACGCAGCGCCCTTGGCCAGCGCAAGCTATGCCTGATCGACACCGGCAACCAGGCCAATCACGGCATCATCAAGCGGGGAATGCACGGCATTTTCCGTACATTGCAGGGTGCCGACTGCCCGGTGGAGTGGATAGATGCCGATAAGATTGAACCCAAGACCATGCTCACGCTGGCCACGTCCGCAGATCATGTCCTGCTGGGGGGCAATCGCTACTTCGATTTTTCGCTCAACATCAGCGGCTATGGGAGCAGCAATGTCTTTCATAGCCATGGGCGCCCCATCATCGGTGCGGTCAATGACCACCCGTATGCCGATTTCATGCTCGACAGGATGCGCAACGCCTCGCCCAGTGGACTATTCGTCGCGCGGGCCTCGTTGAGTAGCGAACTCGCATTTGTCAGACCCGATATCTCTTCCATCTTCAGCCCAACGACGGAGTCGTCTCCGCAGGCGTGGGAAGGTTGCGACAGACCGCACCTGGAACGAGAGATAGACATCCTGGTGCCACTCAACCTGAGCTACGCGCCGCGTGCAGAGGCTCTGCATCGCGACATGCTGGACAGGGCCGCGAGTTACGGCGCTGACTACGTCAAACTCGTGGATGAGGTACTCGAACAGTTCACCGATTTCGCACGCCCCCTGCTACCGCTCTTCCGAGAAGCCTATCAGCGTATTTTCGGATACGAATGGCATGTCTCCTATCCATGGTCGGAAGAGGACGAGCGGTTGTTGGGCCTGCTTAGCCTCCTAGACGACGTGAGCCGCGGGCGCGCCCGAATCAGGGCCATCGAGATACTGGCGCAGATGCCCTCCTCGGCCAATATCGTGGTGCTGGCACCAGAGATCGCCAGGCAAGTCCTGGGAAGTTTCGTTGGTGCCGAGGCCATTCGCCACTGGCAGTTCATCGGCGAGAAGACCTTCGAGGAACTGCAGTCGCTGTATACACAGGCTCGCTATGTGCTGAACGTCTCCCCGACCTATCACGACTGGTTGCATGAGCGCATCCGGCATGCAGCGATCTCGGGTTGCGCCATTCTTTCCAATCTGACGCAGCGCGCCGATCAATTCTTCGATCAGGGCGAGGACATCCTGTTCTTCGAGCACACCGCCCATGACGCGCTCTACTCGGAAGATCCGAGCCGCAGTGAGTCATTGGGTTTCGCCGCACAGGATAAAGTCAAGACTCAGCTACCCAGCGAAAAGAAGACCTTCGCCAACGCCATCGACGCGTATGCCGACTATCTGGAGACATTCGGTAGACAACTGAGCGATGCCGGTTTCGTTGCTGACACACAGCAAGCGGTCAGATTGCCCGACGCACCCTTCATGAGCGATGCAGAGAAGGAGCTATTCCGCGATGCACTGACTCGCGCAAGCAGCTACTTCGAATTTGGCTCAGGGGGCTCTACCGTCTGGGCGATCGAGAGCGGTCTCGAGGTCGAAGGCGTCGAGAGTGATGGAAAGTGGCTTGATGTCGTCAAGGCAAAACTCGGCGAAAAGTGCCGCTCGACCTATATAGACATCGGCCCGACGGGCGCCTGGGGTTTCCCCACGTCAGAGGTGGCGATTGCCAACTATGGCAACTATAGCCGCCATATCCTTGATTTTGCCAAGCCGTTCGATTTGACACTGATCGATGGAAGATTCCGTGTCGCTTGTACGGTGGCCACCGTCATTCATATCCTGAAGACGGCTGACGATATCGGCAAACCTCGGATTTTCATCCACGACTTCTGGAATCGACCCAATTATCATGTTGTGCTCGACTATCTGCAGCCGATACGCCGAGTCGACACTGCGGGCCTCTTCCGCGTCAAGTCTAATCTTGTCATCGAGGATCTGGAGAAGAGACTTGCCGAATTTCTCAACGATCCTCGTTGACTAGGCAACGTCTATCACAAAGCCTAGGTCGACATGATCTTGTCCCACCTGGGCCATACTCCTCTATATGTCCAAAGCCACCGATGGCCGTGCTCCGCCGAACTGAGGCCCGCTAGCCCGTCCCAGCGGCTCAGTTGTCGAACAAGTGCTGATAATCGTCAAAACGAGAGAGCCCAAGACGCTCGAAAAATGCCATCGGCCATCCATAGCAACTCGTGAAATAGCCATGCCCTAGCGCGTTGACAGCGGGCTTCGGCTCGATATCGGTATCGAGCATGAATGCCAGCTGCTCGCGGCTATCAGGCTCGTGAACCGCATCCAGACCTCTATAGATGGCATTGCCAAGCACAATACTCGGCACCCCTAGATAGGCCGCCTCGATACCCGCCGTCGAAAAGAAGCAGAGAACCTTGTCTGCGCCCTGCATGAGATCGTACGAACTGATGACGGAATCGCTCTGAATGACATCCACATTGTCCCCCGCCAGGCCATGCCAGTAGTCGAAGTCACGACGACATATGCCCGCTTGGTTGGGATGATTGCGAATGATCAATTGATAGCGAGACTGATTGGCAGCCCAGCTTATCAACCAAGCGACGGCCTCGCGCTGGGTCGCAAAGATAGGGGACAGTTTGATCCTCGGATCCAGAGAGGCATACTCATCTTCGCTAGAAACGAAATAGACGACGTACTCACGTTGTCCGGTCGGCGCCTCAGAAAATTTCTCGGCAAATGCATTGGTTCTTTGCTCTTCGAAAAAAGCCTTTGCCTTCTCCCCTTTCAAGGGATCATCCGACTCCTCCCAAAAAGCCTTGACCACAGCGGACATGGACAAGAAATCATGGATACGACAAGGCTGAACCCGGAGCGTTTTACCGGCATTCATCCTTTCATAATAAATGATCTGCTGCTCAAGCCGCTCCAAGACCAGTGTTTGCGGATAGGTATTGTAGGAGCGGCCATTATAGATATAAAAAAGGTCATCAGGCTCCAGGCCAATCGACTGTATACCAGCCTCAAAATGGGCTACGAAAAGCAGTGCCTGGCGGAGATAAGACTCGACCTCTGGCCAGCAGTCATCGAGATCAAGCGAGACACAACGGTAACGAGAGACCAGATTGGAGACAATGGCCACCCCAATATTGAGGCCTCGATATGTCACGCCCCTCAAGTCTTCGATATCCACCACCGAGCAGAGCAACTCATCGACCAACGCTGATAGGTCGGCAGAAGACTCGAAAGCACTGACTGTCGTCTGGTAGTAACCTTGATGCTCTCCGAGCATCCGAGAGATGGTCGCCTGGATATCAGCCAGCCGCCCTGCATCTCGCTCACCCACAGTGACCAGTGGGATCACCTGAAAGCGATCCTGCAAGCTGAGCCGATAGAGCATCTCCAGAAAGGTGCCGAAGACTTGATAATTTCGCAGGTCGCTACAAAAAACGAAGGCTCTACGCGACATCACTTATTCCCTGAAACTGTCAATGGTACTTTGCATATCGTGACATGACCGCCAAGCATACTGGTGATGGGCTTTACGGCTGGAGATGATCAAGTCACCGGGTACCTCCGTGGTGGGTGTCTCCATCCTGCAATAGCTTCCACCCAACGCCTCTGCTGCACCATCGAGCACCTCTCCCAGAGAAGGGGTTGTATCGGGACCGATATTGACGATATCAAAGAAGCCATGCTGCGATTCGAGCTTCGTAAAATGCACCAGCGCGTCGACAGCGTCCCGATAGTCGATTTTGCTGACCCGACGCGACACATGCCTTGCAGACACCTCTCCCCCATTGGCCAATGTCGACATCATTGACGAGTAGGCTTCCTGTTTGACTAACGACTCGAGTGGCCCCATGACAGAAGAGAGCCGCAAGACAGTAAAGCGCGTTTCACGGGTCATCTGTGAAAGCGATTTCAAGTGCTCCTCCACAAGCACCTTGGCTTGAGCATAGGAACCTTCCGGGCACAGCAAAGACGCCTCTGAAAGTATCTCCTTCGAGGTCCCATAGACACTCTGAGAGGACACGAAGATGATTTTCGCAGGCGTCACGCGCATACATGCCCGCAGAAATTCGACACTCGTTTGAACGGCGGCAAAATGATCGGCAGGCGCGTGGTGAGGCCTGGCAAAAGCACCATGCAGCACCACATCGATACCGCGCAGATCCGCCATTCCGGAGAGCAGGTCCTCGAAGCAATAAGCGTGGCTAATACCTTTTCTTTCATTGCGACAGCGATCGACGGTAGAGACTTCGAGCCCACTGTCAGAGAGCAGCCGGTCCAGCAATAGCCCTCCAAGCAATCCGCTACTGCCAGAGAGCAGCACTCTCTTCACTATCGATGGCTCACCGCGACTTCCCGAGCTGGATGTTGGCTGTAAAAAGGGAGCCAGGTCGACCTTTTTACTAGCCACCTGTCTGACACCGGCATGTCTCAACGAGAGATGGGGTTTCAAGCAGGGCTGCTTCATCAGCAACCCCATGACCACATATTCGACCTCATTGAATCCGAGCTTGGCCCTGAGCCCGGTGATACCGGTAAAGCGGGGGTTGATTTCGAAAACTTTGAAACCGTCGTCCGTGATACGGCCTTGCACGTTAATTGGCCCAAATGCATCCAAACGTTGCATGGATCGGCAAAAAGCTTCAATAAAATGCTCTAGCGGTGCCAGATCGAGTGGAACGATCTCGATCGGCACCCCATTGGCCAGGCGATTGGTGGTGGCACAACAGGCACGCAGCTGGGAACTCTGATCAAAGATCAATTGCAAAGAAATTTCACCGACCTGGCGATTCTCTCCGCGAAGCAGACCTTTGCTATAGTCAGCGGCGTGACAATCGTTACTTGCCGGCATGGCGATTTCTTGATAGATATGGCTTTCGCCATCTTCAATGGCATGCAAAGCCCGCTGGTCAGCAACGACACTGATGCTCTGGGAAGCGTATCCTGAGCGCGGCTTTCTAATCAGCGGGAATATGATGTCCTCGGCGGCCAGCACTTCCTGATGCGTAAAACTTCTTACAAAAAAAGAGGCAGCCTCTTTAAACGCCCTGGCGTAGCCATACTTATCCCGGCAAGCTGCAACCAGAGGCTCCGCTGCGGCCAGCACGCAGATCCCATGCTTTCCAAGTAAGTCTCTATGTTTTGCCAGCAAGTAGGCCTCATCGTCGTGCCCAGGAATGAGTACCGTAACATTTTCTTCCGTCGCGACCCTGACCAGACTCTCTATATAGTCATCGTCGTAATAACTCGGAATCAGCCGACTGCGATCACACTCCGTCGCGCCGAAAGCCGAGGGATTGTTTCCCAAACCGACGGTCTGAACAGCGCCAGGCTTGAATAGCTTGCATGAATCAATCACTGACTGACCGACACCACTACCAATTGAACAGATGCCGACCACAAGCTCATCCATATGACACCCCGTATCCGTGCTCTTTGACGACCTGACAAATAAATTCGACCTGATGGGCAGAAAGAGAGGCCGATATCGGCAGACAAATGACCTCATCTGCAGCACTGTGCGCGTGACTCAAGGGCGACGGCGATCGACTCTCTGCACCACGATAGACCGCGTGATCGCTGATGAGCGGATAGAAGTAGCGCCGCGCGTAGACATCATGCTCTCGCAAGCGCTCATAGAGTTCGTCCCTGCTCACTGCGTAGTCATGACTGACGCGCACAGGAAAATAGGCATAGTTGGAGACGGTCTGCGCCTGAAAATCCGGCAGCCGGATACCTTTGATACCTTCCAGATTGCGCCTGTATAGGCGATCGACCTCCTCTCGCCTACGGATGGCACAATCGATATGTTTCAGCTGCAGCAGACCGAAGGCAGCATTGATCTCGCTCATCTTGCCATTGATGCCCGATGCCACGACCGTCGTCTCGTTGACGATGCCGAAATTCTTGAGGTTATCGATATGGCGCTTGGTCTTGGCATCAGGGCAGACGATGGCACCGCCCTCGAAGGTATTGAAAACCTTGGTGGCGTGGAAGCTGATTGCGCTCAGGTCACCATGACGCAGAATGCTGCCACCCTCGTCCTCGACGCCGAAAGCGTGCGCGGCGTCATAGATCACCTTGAGGTTGTAGGTATCGGCGATCTCCTGGATCGCCGCGGCATCGCACGGGTTGCCGTAACAGTGCACCGGCATGATCGCGGTCGTGCGCGGCGTGATGGCCGCCTCGATCTTCTCGGGGTCGAGATTGAACGTCTGGGGATCGATATCGACGAAGACCGGCGTGATGCCGTTCCAGAGCAGCGAATGCCCGGTGGCCACGAACGAAAACGGCGTGGTGATCACTTCACCGCTGATTCTTAGCGCCTGCAGCGCGGTAAGTAGCGCAATGGTCCCGTTGTTGAAGAGCGCGATCTCCGGTACGCCCAGGTAGTCGCGAAGTGCCGCTTCCAGCTGCTGATGCATCGGCCCATTGTTGGTCAGCTTCTTACTCGCCCATATCTGTTCGAGATAGGGAATGAACTCGTCCAATGGCGGTAGATAGGGCTCGGTGACATAGATGGGCTTGTCGTTCATGGATTACCTTTTCTCAGATACCCACCGGCACCACGGCATGGCATCGAGGGCTGATCAGGCCCTGTTGATCTCGGCTATGGCGATTCTTCGAGAAACTCGAGCAGATAACGTCCATAGCCATTCTTGGCGAAGACTCTAGCAGCCGCGGCCAGCTCGCTCTCACTCAGCCAGCCTTGACGCCAGGCGATCTCTTCCAGACAAGCGATCTTGTACCCTTGGCGTTTCTCGATGGTCTCGACGAACTGAGCGGCTTCCAGCAGGCTTTCGTGGGTACCGGTATCGAGCCAGGCGAAGCCACGTCCCAATAGTTGAACGTGCAAGTCGCCGCGTTGGAGATAGGCTCGATTGATGTCGGTGATTTCCAACTCGCCTCGATGCGAAGGCTTCAGATGCTTGGCGATCTCGATAACGTCGTTGTCGTAGAAGTAGAGCCCGGTGACGGCGTAATGGGATCGGGGTTTGCTAGGTTTTTCCTCGAGAGACAGTACACGGCGTTCGGCATCGAACTCGACCACGCCGAAGCGCTCGGGATCCTTGACCTGGTAGCCGAATACCGTGGCACCGGAGGCGCTTTCCATGACCCGCTTTAGCTTGGGACTGAACGCCTGTCCGTAGAAGATATTATCGCCGAGCACCAAGCAGACATTGTCCTGACCAATGAAGGACTCTCCGATCAGAAACGCCTGCGCCAACCCCTCCGGGCGTGGTTGCACAGCGTATTGCAGATCGATACCGAAGCGCGCGCCGTCGCCCAGCAAACGCTGGAAGTTGTCTCGATCCTCTGGCGTGGTGATGATCAGGATGTCGCGTATCCCCGCCAGCATGAGCACCGACAGCGGATAGTAGATCATCGGCTTGTCGTAGATTGGCAGCAGCTGCTTGGATATGCCCATGGTGATCGGGTGCAGACGGCTACCAGCACCACCAGCCAGCACGATACCCTTGTAGCGCTTCATGCCGGAGTGCCCAATCGGGACAGATCCAGCCCGCCCACACCCTGACGGCTCCACCAGTTCGGATGCGCCAGGTACCAGGCGACCGTTGCTCGTAACCCATTCTCGAACTTCTCCTGGGCGCGCCAGCCCAACTCTCGCGAGAGCTTGCTGGAGTCGATGGCATAGCGCCGATCATGGCCCGGCCGATCTTTGACGAATCGAATCTGACGCGCGTAGGAGGCCCCCGCGCCGGCCAGCGGCCGCCATTCGTCAAGGAGCTCACAGATCGACTGCACCACCGAAAGATTGGTACGTTCGCTGTCACCGCCGACATTGTAGGTTTCGCCGACTCGGCCGCGTGTAGCGATCGCGACGAGCGCTCGGGCATGGTCGTCAACGTAAAGCCAGTCACGTATCTGCTGGCCATCGCCGTAGACAGGCAGGTCAGCGCCGCACAGCGCCGAAAGGATCATCAGCGGTATCAACTTCTCGGGGTACTGGAAAGGGCCATAATTATTGGAGCAGTTGGATACGATGACAGGCAGCCCATAAGTTCGGTGCCAGGCCCTGACCAGGTGGTCCGCCCCCGCCTTGCTGGCCGAATAGGGTGAACTGGGGGCGTAGGGCGAGCTTTCGTCGAAACGTGTCGTATGGTCTGCACCGAGATCGCCGAACACTTCATCGGTGGAGACATGGTGAAAGCGAAACGTCTCACGTCGCGCCTGGGAGAGCCCGCGCCAGTGGCTTCGCGTCACCTCAAGCAGTGTTGCCGTACCGAGGACGTTGTGATGCACGAACGAGAGCGGATCGTCGATGGAGCGATCGACATGTGTCTCCGCGGCCAGATGCATCACGGCATCGGGCGAGTGGCGCTCGAAGACCTGTTCCAGGGCCGCACGATCATTGATATCGATTGGCTCCATCCAGTAACGGCCAGCATGGGTGCCAGCGAGATCGGTATCCGGATGCGAGGCATAGCCGAGCCTGTCGATATTGACGACGCTATGCTCGGTAGCCGTCAGCAGGTGCTGGACCAAAGCCCTGCCGATGAAACCCGCCCCGCCCGTGACCACTATTTTCATGCCGCACCCGTCGATAATTCTCCACCGAGTGCCAGCATGCCTGCATCGGCGACGAACGTTACAGTGAATAAGTGCCTATACGCTCTCCAGTTCGTCGCTTATCGGACGTCAAAGAGCCTCGATCGACACGCCCTCTTCAGAAGCGACCGAATGATGAGCGACCAGCATATGGGCAAGGTGCCGGACGAGCGTGCTGCCACACCCTCATTCGGCCGGTCGGCCAGCGTCTACCGCCTCTCCCCCTTCGTCGCTCTCCGCCACGGCCGGCGGTACCGACAAGCTGTCGCGGCGCTCGCCGCCAAACGCCTCGCGCAGCACGTCGTGCTCGGGATTCATATCGATGTTGCCGTGGAAGGCCGCGCCATCTTCGAGGATCAGCCCGGGGGCGTAGAGTTCTCCCTGGACTGCGGCTGTGGCTTTCAGCGTGATCCGCTCGGCAGCGATGAGCTGCCCTTCGACCTGCCCTTTCACGGTGATCTCGCGGGCGACCAAGCGGCCCTCGACCTGGCCGTCACTACCGACCGTCACCGCGTGGTGGGGAAAGCTGACATCACCGACGACCCGGCCTTCGATCAGCAGATCTTCTTCGCCGTTGACATCACCACGAATCGTGGTCTTGGCGCCAATTCGCGACATGCCGTGTAGCGACTGGGAGGGCTCGTTACCACGAGTCGGCGTGCTGGCGGCCTCACTCGAAGCGGGCTGGCGGAGCGCTTGGCTGGATTTCGGAAACATCGGACAGCTCTCGGTCACAGGTTGGCGATATCCGGGCGTAAGCTGCCCGAACGCTAGATTTCTTCATCGGCGATCACGCCTATATCTTGACCGCGAGAGCCCCATCACTCTCTTCAGGGCTCTACTCACTCCCTTTCGGGCCTTTCGGTTCCTGGATCGTGTCCGTCGACAGGCATGGCGGACAGCCTCGAGCGCACGGCCATGGAACAAGCACGGCTACCTTCAGGTTTTCTTACCCGCGCCGATACACGAATCAATTGCCCCGAAAAAGATGATGGGAGGGCTTCCCTCGTCCCCTGCCAACGTCAGTACTCGGGCTTGGGCGTCTTGAACAGAGACGATGCGGGCGTCTTGAAAAGACGCGGTCATAGACACGTCTCCAGCACAATGAAGAGGAAGGCATGGATTTGGGAGAGTGGCTTCTGCTGGGCGGCCTAGGCTGCTGCCTGCTGCTGCTGTTCGACGGCTACCGTCGGGCACGCGGGCGACGTAAGCGCGCTGTGGCAGCCTCGGCATATGCGTCGTCGCAGACAAAGCCTTTCGAGCAGACAAAACCTGTCGAGAGAGGGAGCACTGAGCCCGACCAGACACTCCCCGAGGCGGACGCGTCATCTTCCTGCCCACCGGCGCCGTCAGGCTCATCAGCGAGTTTCGAAGGTGACGACCCGGCCACACTGATCGGCGCCAGTATGAGCGTGGTCGGCGACATCGACTGCGCCGAATCGATTCGTGTCGAGGGGCGACTCGACGGCACGCTGGCCGCCGATGAACACGACGTCGTCGTCGGTGCACTGGCTGAGGTCGGCCCGCAGCTGAGTGCCGGCACACTACATATCGCCGGCCGCGTGTCGGGCGAGCAGCGTGTGCAGGGGGCGGCGTTGATCGCTCCCGGTGCACGGGTAGAGGGCACACTCACGGCACACAGGTTGGCGTGCCATGAGGGCGCCAGCCTGCAGGGTAGCATCCAGGTGGGCGGCCATCGCTCGGGCGCTGCCCGACGCTGAGCAGCTCCTTCAATGAGTGGCTGACAGCGGCTCGACGCTGGCAGTCGAAGTGCCTGATCCAAGTGTCGCTAACGGGAGTGACAAGCCATGCCCAGCCCCATCGATCTCAACACGCTATCGCTCAACTTGGGCGCCGGCAGCTCGCCACAGCAGCGCCTCGACAGTCTGATGCAGCAGGCACGGCAAAATCTGCCGTTCGTGCAGGATGCCAATGCAGCCGCCAATGATGGCGAGCGCGCCGGCAAGGGTTATCTGAGCGACCAGATCAACGAGCTCAATGCAGTCATGTACCAGTACGGCCTGCGCTTCGAGCTGAGCGACTTCGACAGCCAGGTGATCACCCGGGTCATCGATCGAGCCACCGGCGAAGTCATCCGCCAGATCCCGTCGGAGGAGATGCTGCGGATCGCCAAGGCCTTCGCCGACGACCAGGGCCGCTTGGTCGACGCCTCAGCCTGACACCGACAGCCCTTCCCGCCTCTGGCTTGCCCGGCAGCGCGACATGGCGTCTGAGTAACAGCTGCCGGCGTGCCCTGTTGCGAATTCGTCGAATCGAGCGCCAGCGCTTACGCTTAGGCCACGACACATGGCCGAGGGAGCGGCAAGATGATAGGGCAATCAATGGCGCGCGCGATGCGCGCCCTGCGAATCTGGCAGGAATGGGGGTTGTGTCTGATGCTGGGCATGGCGCTGGGCGGCTGCTCGACCTACGTCAACGCGCCAGACGTCTCGGGGGCGGCCGCAGCCCGAACCCCACAGGGACTCGACTACCAGGTCCTGCCTGACCAGCTATTCACGCCTGGGGATTGGCCGCAGCCGCTGAGCGCGGACGTCTACTTACCCGATACCGCCGGCGACGCCATGCGTCCGGCAGTGATGATGGTTCACGGCGGTGGCTGGGAAGGTCGCTCGAAAGAGGACATGACCCCGATCGCCAAGCGTTTCGCCCGTCACGGCTATGTGGTGATCAACGTCAGCTACCGCTTCGCCCCCGAGTTTCGCTTCCCGGCGCAGTTGCACGATCTGCAGCTGGCACGTCACTGGATCGACGCCCACGCCGCCGAGTGGCGGATCGACCCCGGTCGCATCGCCGGTCTGGGCTACTCCTCCGGCGCCCACCTGGTCAGCCTGTTGGCACTGGTGGCAGGCACCGATAGTCCACTCGACCGTCCCTACGGTGGCGCGGATACCGGCTTCGCCGCCGTCGTCTCCGGGGGCACGCCGGCGGACCTGCGGCTATGGGACAGCGGTCGACTGCTGATCCAGCTGCTGGGCGGTACCAAAGAGGAGCTTCCCGGCGCCTATGCCAGCGCATCGCCGGTGACACATGTCCACGCTGGCGCTCCGCCCTTCTTCCTGTTCCATGGCACCTGGGACGACCTGGTGCCGCCCGAGCACGCTCGGGTACTGTTCACGGCGCTGCAGTCACACGGGGTCCACGTCGAGCTTTACTGGATGCGCTGGCGTGGCCATATCACTGCCTTCCTGCTGCGTGGCGACGCCGAGGATGCGGCACTCGATTTTCTCGCCCGCGAGATGCCCCCTGGCTGAGTGCGGGCAGGCGTCACCCCCGGCTTGCATGCGGCCCGGCGAGCGCGCACCATTATCGTTTCCAACGATAAGCTTATGAACAGAGGCCAAAAAAGCGATGAGCCGATGGAGCGCTAGCGAGCCCCGCGAACGGATTCGGCTGCGGGCGCGTATCGCCGGCTACTTCCCCATCACCACCTGGCTGCCCTACTACAATCGCCACCTGCTCGGCGAAGATCTGATCGCGGCAGTCATCGTGACTCTGATGGTGATCCCCCAGGCGTTGGCTTACGCCATTCTCGCCGGACTGCCGGCGATCGCCGGGCTCTATGCCAGCATGCTGCCGCTGATCGCCTATACCCTGTTCGGCACCAGCCGCACTCTTGCCGTCGGCCCCATGGCGATCGTCTCGCTGATGACCGCTGCGGCGCTGTCTCCGCTATTCGTGTCCGGCACCGTCGCCTACAGCCAGGGGGCGGTCACCCTGGCACTGCTCTCAGGGCTCATCCTGGCGCTCATGGGACTGCTGCGACTGGGCTTTTTCGCCAACTTCCTGAGTCATCCGGTGGTCTCGGGGCTGCTGACCGCCTCGGGGGTACTGATCGCCGCCAGCCAGATCGCCGGTTTGATGGGCATTGGTGGGGCCGGCTTCACGCTGGTCGACCAGCTACTGCACATTCTGCGCCATCTCGAGAAGGTGCACTGGCCCACCCTGGGTCTGGGCCTGGCCGCACTGCTCTTCCTGCTGCTGATGCGCCGCTCCGCCCCTGCACTGCGCCGCCTGGGGCTCGCCGCCGGTACTGCCACTTTCGTCGTGCGCCTGGGCCCGGTCATGGCGGTGGCCATCACCACCAGCCTCTCCTGGGCACTCGACCTCCCCGCGCTGGGCGTGGCCGTGGTCGGCGAGATTCCAGCACATCTGCCGCCGCTCAGCCTGCCTTCACTCAACCCCGCGCTGTGGCGCGAGCTGCTGCTGCCGGCCTTTCTGATCAGTGTGGTGGGCTTCATCGAATCGGTATCGCTGGCGCAGATGCTGGCTGCCCGCCGGCGCGAGCGCATCTCTCCCGATCAAGAGCTGATCGGTCTGGGCAGTGCCAATCTGGCCGCCGCCTTCACCTCGGGTATGCCGGTCACCGGCAGTCTGTCACGCACCGTGATCAACTTCGATGCCGGCGCGCGCACCCCCGCCGCCGGCGCCCTGGCAGCGCTCGGCGTCGGCCTGGTGATCCTGTGCCTGACGCCGCTGATCGCCTACCTGCCGATCGCCACCCTGGCCGCCAGCATCATCGTCTCGGCGATGACTCTGGTCGATCTGCCCGCTCTCAAGCGTACCTGGCGCTACTCGCAGAGTGACTTCGCCGCCATGCTGATCACCATCGTGCTGACTTTCCTGGAAGGGGTGGAGGCCGGCGTGATGGCCGGCGTGGGCGTGTCGCTGGCGCTCTACCTCTATCGCACCAGTCGGCCGCATACCGCCGTGGTAGGCCGGCTGCCGGGCACCGAGCACTTTCGCAACGTGCGCCGTCACGATGCCGAGATCGATGCCGAGATCGGGCTACTGCGGATCGACGAGAGCCTCTATTTCGCCAACGCGCGCTACCTGGAAGATACCGTCTACGGGCTGATCGCCGATCGCCCGGCCATGCGCCACCTGGTGCTCATCTGTTCTGCGGTCAATCTGATCGACGCCTCTGCACTGGAGAGCCTGGAAGCGATCAATGCCCGCCTGGCCGACTCACAGATCGCGCTCAATCTGGCCGAGGTCAAGGGTCCGGTCATGGATCGCCTCAAGAAGAGCGACTTTCTCGATCACCTGAGCGGCGAGGTTTATCTCAGTACCTATAGTGCCTGGACCGAGCTGCGTCACCGCCTGGATGACGAAGCCCGAACCAGGGCCGAGTCATCGGATGCCGCCAGTTGAGGCTTCAAACCCCAGCGAACCTACCGCCGACAGCACGCCCTGGCTCGCTCAACCCTTCACGGCGACGCAGGATCGGCAGCAGCAGATAGCATGTGGCCAGCGGGCGGCGGTCGGTCTTGCCCAGCGGGCTCTTCTCACGTGAGTAGGGGCGATTGTCCGCGGTCAGCGTGGCATACCAGCCACCGCGGAGGCCGTCGATCATGTGCTGGCCGCAGTAGCCGGCAATGCGATCGTACCAGCGCCAGTAGCGCGACTGCCCGGTGGCCTCCGCAAGCAGCGCCGCGGCCGCCAGCCCCTCAGCCTGTACCCAGTGCTGCTTGTCGCGATTGACCACCTCGCGGCGCATGTCCACGCCGCTCACCAGGCCACCATGCACGGCATCCCAACCCGCCTCCATCGCCCCCACGAACAGCGAGCCGGCGGTTTCCAGCAGCCAGCCACGGGCACTCGGCGAACACGCCGCCAGCCTCGTCATCAGCTTGGCCCACTGGACGAGATGGCCGATCTGAAATCCCCAGGGGCGATAGGGATCATCGGGGCGGTCGCGGTGGAGTTCGAAATCCGCCCGCCAATCGCTGTCGAAATGCTCCCACAGCCAGCCGCCGGCGAGCGGTGCCAGCCGCTGCCAGACACAGCGGGTCACGCTCAGCGCCCGCGCCAGACACGCAGCATCGGCGCTCACCGCATAGCAGGCCAGTAGCGCCTCGCACATCTCCAGATTGGCGCGCTGGCCGCGGTAGGGAGTGAGCCGCCAGCGCCCATCCGCCGAGTCGGCGTAGAGTCCGCTGTCGCTTTCGTAAAAGTGCTTGTCGATGAGCACGCGCACCCGTTCGAGCCCCGCCGCCGCCTCGCCGATGCCGGCGTCCAGCGCCACGGCATACGCCTCGAGCACTCGCGCCAGCCCCAGGCCGCGCTGGGCCTCATCCTCCGGCGTAACGCCATCGAGCAGCCAGGCATAGCCCTGGATCCGCGTCTGGTAGTGGCGTTCGTCGAGAAACCGCAGACCATGCCGCGCCCAGGTCAGATACTCGGGCTCCCCACGATATACGGCGTAGCGGGCATAGTTGATCACGAAGCCAGCGCTGGAGAGCAGATGCCGACGCTGGGGCTGAATCCGCTCCCCGCTATCGGTAAAGGCGTGGAAGAACCCCGCCTGGGTATCGATGCAGCGAGGGTGATAGAACCCCATGAGACTATCGATCTGCTGGGCGACTTGAGAGGATGACGTCAATGGCATGAGCAAAGAATCCTTCGGATTGCTCTGTCTGGTGTAACCTGCCTGTCACCGCGACGCAATGCGTCTCTGGTCGTGCTTCTCAAGAAGTCGATATTTTCGTTAAATGTCGACATAGACTGCCATTCATCGCCTCGGCCCCACTCATCATGCCGCCTGATACGCCCAGTCACCCCGTGAACATCGAGCCCAGCTCCGCCGCCCCGCCCACCCAGAGCGCCGAAGCCGCCTATGCGGCACTCAAGCGCGACCTCGTGCGGGGCCGCTACGCCCCCGCGGAAAAGCTGCTGATGAACGAGCTCAAGGCCCGCTACGCCATCGGCGTGGGACCACTGCGCGAGGCGCTGACCCGCTTGGTCGGCGAACGTCTGGTGACCAGCGTCAGCCAACGCGGCTACCGCGTGGCGCCGATGTCGCTGGACGAGCTCGAAGCGCTCTACGACGCCCGCGCCGAACTCGAGGGGCTGCTCACCCGGCTGGCCATCGAACGTGGCGACGACGCCTGGGAGGCTGCAATTCTGGCAGCAGCGCATCGTCTGGCCAGGGTCAGCGACCTGCACTCCGGCGACGACATGCTCGATCTGTGGGATGCCCGCCATCAGGCGCTTCATGCGGCGATCGTCGACGGCTGCGGCTGCCCGCCGCTGCTGCAGGCCCGCGCGGCGCTGTTCGACCAAGCCCAGCGCTATCGTCACCTGTGGCTGCACCAGACGGTGTTCTCCGCCGAGGCGTTGGCCGCCAAGCGAGTCGAACACGCGGCGCTGGTCGAGCGCGTGCTGGCGCGCGATGCCGAGGGTTCCGCGCGCGCCCTGCGCGATCATCTGCTGACCCCGGTGGCGATCATCCAGCAGCGGCTGGCGGAGCGCGGCTGGGCCTGAACGGCATCAGCCGATCACACCCCGTTCACGCAGGGCTTGCCAGTGCGCGGCATCGGGGCCCAGCCACGCCTCGAGAACCTCGAAGGTATGCTCACCCAACCGTGGCGGCATGCCCGATGCGCCCAGACGCTCGCCATCCAGCTTGATCGGGTTGCCGACCAGACGCGCGACCCGACCATCTTCGCCGCGGCGCTCGATCTGCATCCCGCGATGGCGCACCTGGGGGTCGTCGAACACCTGATCGAGGGTGTTGATCGGCCCACTGGGCACCCCTGCCCGCTCCAGCGCCAGCAACCACTCGTCGCGACACCGTTCGCGCAAACGCGCCGCGAGCTTTTCCACCAGCAGCTCGCGGTGCGCCACCCGGGCGGCGTTGGTGGCGAAGCGCGGGTCGTCCGCCAGCGCCGCCAGCGACAGCACCTCACACAGGCGCCGGAACTGGTCGTCGTTGCCCACGGTGATGATGAGATGACCGTCGGCGGCGGCAAACGCCTGGTAGGGCACGATATTGGGGTGAGCGTTGCCCAGGCGCTGGGGCACATTGGCGCTGGTGAGATAGTTGAGCGCCTGATTGGCCAGTACGCCGACCTGGACATCGAGCAACGCCATGTCGATATAGGCGCCCTTGCCATCGCTGTCACGCCGGCGCAGGGCCGCCAGGATGGCGTTGGCGGCATAAAGCCCGGTGAAGATATCAGTGAGGGCGACCCCCACTTTGGTCGGCTCGCCACCGGCCACATCGGGTTGCCCGGTAAGGCTCATCAGCCCACCCATCCCCTGGATCAGGAAATCATAGCCCGCCCGCGAGGCGTAAGGGCCATCCTGGCCGAAACCGGTGATCGAGCAGTAGACCAGGCCGGGGTTCTCCGCCGTCAGGCTGGCGTAATCGAGCCCGTAGGCCGCCAGGCCACCGACCTTGAAATTCTCGATCAGCACGTCGGCGCACGCCGCCAGCCGGCGCACCAGCGCCTGGCCCTCGGGGTCGGCGAGATCGATCGCCACCGAACGCTTGCCCCGGTTGGCACTCAGGAAGTATGCGGACTCCTGGGTGCCGGGTAGCCAGGGCGGCCCCCAGGCGCGGGTATCGTCGCCGCGCCCCGGGCGCTCGATCTTGATCACCTCGGCCCCCAGATCGGCCAGCTGCTGGGTACACCAGGGGCCAGCCAGCACCCGCGACAGATCGAGTACGCGCAGGCCGGCGAGCGGAGCTTGGGCGTCGCTCATGACCTCACCCGAACGCCTGGATGCCGGTCTGGGCGCGCCCCAGGATCAGCGCATGGATATCGTGGGTGCCTTCGTAGGTGTTGACCGTCTCCAGATTGAGCATGTGGCGGATGACCCCGAACTCCAGCGAAATACCGTTGCCGCCATGCATGTCGCGTGCGGTGCGTGCGATGTTCAGCGCCTTGCCGCTGTGGTTGCGCTTGATCAGCGAGATCATCTCCGGCGTCGCCTGGCCGGCATCGAGCAGCTGCGCGACGCGCAGACATGCCTGCAGACCCAGGGCGATCTCGGTCTGCATGTCGGCCAGCTTGAGCTGGATCAGCTGGTTTGCCGCCAGCGGCCGGCCGAACTGGTGGCGATCCAGGGTGTATTGACGCGCCGCGTGCCAGCAGAACTCGGCGGCGCCGAGTGTCCCCCAGGCAATGCCGAAACGCGCCTTGTTGAGGCAGCCGAACGGACCGCTCAGACCAGCGGCCCCCGGCAGCAGCGCCTCCTCGTCGACGAAGACGTCATCGAGCACGATCTCGCCGGTGATCGACGCCCGCAGCGACGCCTTGGCCTGAATGGTAGGCGTGGAGAACCCCTTGGCGCCCCGCTCGACCAGAAAGCCCTTGATGCGGCCCTCATGGGCGTCGGATTTGGCCCACACCACCGCTACGTCAGCGATCGGGCTATTGGTGATCCACATCTTCTGGCCGCTGAGGCGGTAGCCGCCCTCGACCTTGCGCGCCCGGGTCTGCAGGCTGCCAGGGTCGGAACCGGCGTTGGGCTCGGTCAGGCCGAAACAGCCCACCAGCTCGCCCCGCGCCAGTCCCGGCAACCAGCGCTGCTTCTGCGCCTCGCTGCCGTAGGTCTCGATCGGATACATCACCAGCGACGACTGCACGCTCATGGCCGAGCGGTAACCGGAATCGACCCGCTCCACTTCGCGCGCGATCAGGCCGTAGGCCACGTGGCTGGCACCGGCGCCACCGTAGGTTTCGCTCACGGTCGCCCCGAGCAGGCCCAGTTCACCCATCTCGGAGAGAATCTCGCGCTCGAAGCGCTCTGCCTCGAACGCCTCCAGCACCCTGGGCTGCAGCCGTGCCTGGCAGTAGTCCCGTGCCACCTGCTGGATCTGACGCTCCTCGTCATCGAGCTGCTGGTCGAAAAGCAGCGGATCGTCCCACTGGAAACCGGACATGGCACACGCCTCCTGGCGCTGGATCGAAGGAAGGGAGATGGCGTGCGCAACGGCAACGCCCTGCCGGGAGCGTACGCCAAGGCTGCGGGAAGGGATATGCGAAAAACGTCGATATCCAATAACGAATATCGACGTTTTCAAGACAACATCTACGTTATAGCGCCAATGGCTATATTTTCTGCAGGGTTGCACCACCCGCGTCGGATACCAGTCGCCAGCTGCTGTCGCAGCCCGGCAGCGCTGCCGATTCGTGCGCCAGCAACAGCGCGGTGCGCCCGGCCAACCAGCGCGACAGCGCCGCTCTCACTACCTGCGCGGTTGCCGCGTCCAGTCCACTCAATGGCTCGTCGAGGATCACCAGCGGTGAGTTGCGCAGCATCACCCGCGCCAGCGCCACCCGGCGAGCCTGGCCGCCGGAGAGCTGGCGCCCCTGCTCGCCGACCCAGGTCTGGAGCCCCTGTGGCAGCGCTTCGGCCCAGTCGTGCAGGTCCACCTGCTCAAGCACCGCCCACAGCTGTGCGTCGCTGGCCGTGGGATCGCCCATGCGCAGATTGGCGGCCAGGGTGTCATGGAACAGCTCGCTGCGCTGCGTGAGGTAGCCGATGCGGGCACGCAGCGAGTCCGGCGCCAGCTCGGCGACCACATGGTCATCGAAGCGCAGTTCGCCGACATCGGGGTCGAAGGCGCGCACCGCCAGCTGTGCCAGGGTCGACTTGCCGCTGCCGGAGGCACCGATCACCCCGACGATCTGCCCCGGCGCCAGCGCCAGATCGATCCCGCGCAGGACCCAGCGCGGGCCCTGGCGCAATCCGACATCGCGATAGACCAGACTCGGCGCGGCACCACCGCTCTGCAGAGACTCGCCCTCCTGCTCAGGCGTCAGCGCGGTCTGCGCATTGAGACGCTCGGCCGCACGCTGGGTCGCACCGAGCTGGGTGAACGCCATCGGCAGGCCACCGAGGCCCTCGGCCACCGCCAGCGTCCCCAGGGTCAGCATCACCATCACCGCACCGCTTAGGACCCCGCTCGACAGCGCCGCCAGTCCCAGACCAAGCACGCCCACGGCGGCCAGTTGGATCACCAGCGTGGTCAGCGCATTGGCCGCTGCGGTACGCTGGCCCAGTTGGCGCTGATCGGCGATCAGGCCCTGCTCCTCCGCTCTCCAGTGATCCAGATGCGTCTCCAGGGCGGCGTAGGCAGTGAGTTCGGCCAACCCCTCCACCTGCTCCACCGCTCGCACGCGCAGCGCTTCCTGACGATCGACCCGACGGTGGCTGGCGCGCCAGCCCCACAAGGCACAGCCGAGCGTCAACGCCAGCCACAAGGGCAATAACAGTGCCAGCAGCAACCAGCCCGCCGCAGGCAGAAACAGCATGGCGAACAGGGCAAAACCGAGAATCGCCACCAACGCCACCAGCGGCGGCGCCAGCAGACGCAGATAGAGGTTGTCGAGGGTATCGATATCCGCGGTGAGACGGTTGAGCCACTGCGCGGCGCGTGCCCGGGAGAGCGTGCGTGCATCCAACCGTACCAGACGCGCGAACACCCCGCCACGCAGGTCGGCCAGCAGGCGCAGGACGGTGTCGTGATTGTAGAGCCGCTCGAGATAGCGGCTGGCAGTACGTGCCACGGCGAAGGCACGCACCCCGCTGCCCGGCGCGAAGACATCGAAGAACACCGGCACGGAGAGGGCCGCCACCGCAGTGGCGGTGATGAACCAACCGGAAAGCGACAGCAGCCCCAGCGCGCTCACCAGCGTCGCCAGCATCAGTGCGGCGCCCAGCCAGAGGCGTCCACGTCGCGCGCCGAGCACAGCGAGCCACGGGCGCAGGCTGCGATAGAGATCCGTCAGTCGAATTGCCAGAGACCTCATGAGATCGGAACCTCCTGCCACAGGGTGCCGGGAGCGCTGACCAAACGGCCGCCATCGAGGGCGAGCACGCGATCAGCCATGGCCATGAGCGCCGGGTGATGGGTCGCCACCAGCAGCGTGCGCCCGGTGGCGGCGAGTCGCTGGAGTGCGGTCACGACCGCACGCTCGGTCTCGGGGTCCAGAGCCGCGGTGGGTTCGTCGAGCAGCACGAGGCGCGCCGGCGACAGAAAGACCCGCGCCAGCGCCAGACGCTGCCCCTCGCCCCCGGAGAGCCCTACGCCGCGCTCGCCCAAGGGCGTGTCGAGGCCACCCTTGGCGGCGCGCAGCCAGGCGCCCAATCCGGCCTCTTCCAGTGCGCTACGCAGTGCGGCATCACTCGCCGTCGGCGCCACCAGGCGCAGATTCTCGGCGAGGGTGCCCTGGATGATCAGCGGACGCTGGTCGAGCCAGGCGATTGCCGGCCCGGGGGTCACCGCGACACGGCCGCGGTCGGCGGCGACGAAGCCGGCGATCAGCTGCAGCAGGCTCGACTTGCCGCTGCCGGAGGGGCCGACCAGGGCCACCACCTCGCCCGATTCCACGCGTAGCGAGAGTGGCCCCAGCACCCGCTGGCGGCCGACATGGCTGAGCTCCACCGCCTCGAGTTCCACCGCCGCCGTCATCGCCCCGCTCGGTGCCTGTGCCGATGCCGAATCCGTCTCAGGCACAGGCTCATCGAGCAGTGCCATCAACCCTTCCGCAGCGCCCAGCGCCGAGGCACGGTCATGGTAGTGCTGCGACAGCGTGCGTAGCGGCTGGAAGAACTCCGGCGCCAGCAGCAGGATGAACAGGCCGCTGAACAGATCGAGTTCGCCGGCCGGGCCATAGTCGATATAGCCCAGCAGGCCCAGGCCGATGTAGATCGCCACCACCGCGACCGAGACGGCAGCGAAGAACTCGAGTACCGCCGAGGAGAGAAACGCCACCCGCAGGGTGCGCATGCTACGCCGCCGATAATCATGCGCGACGTCGCTCACCTCGGCGGTGGCGCGCTCGCCGAGACCGAACAGCTGCAGTGTGGTGATCCCGCGCACGCGGTCGAGAAAGTGGCCGGAAAGACGTGTCACGGCACGAAACTGCGCCTCGTTCAGGCGTTGCGCGCCCATGCCGATCAGCGCCATGAACAGCGGGATCAGCGGCGCGGCAATCAGCAGCCAGATCGCCGCCAACCAGTTGAGCCACAGCACCACCGCCAGATAGAGCAGCGGCACCAACAACGCCAGCATCACCTGGGGGCGAAAGCGCGCGTAGTAGCCTTCCAGCGACTCGACCTGGTCGACCAGCTGGCTGGCGATCCCGGCGCTGTGCCGAGAAGCCAGGCATACCGGGCCCAGGGCGTGGAGCTTGGCCAGCAACTGCGCGCGCACCTCGCGCTTCACCGTCAGCCCACAGGCCTGGCCGCTCACCTCCTGACCCCACTGGGCAGCGGCGCGCAGCACCAGTGCCAGCCCGACCACCAGCAGTACCGGCCACAGCTCGGCGATGCCTTGCCCCGCGATCACGGCATGCGCGACGATCCAGGCCAGCCCGCCCATCTGCACCAGCGTGGCCACGGCGACAATCAGACCACAGCCCAGCGCGCGACGGTGCCACGGCCGGATGGCCGTGGCCTGTGCCTCCAGCCACGCCCGCGACGGGTTACGCGGACGTGACCGGGCGCCTGAACGCGACCCTCGACTCAATGGTAGCCCTCACCGACGCGCACCTTGCCGCGGAATACCCAGTAGGACCAGGCGGTGTAGACCAGTACGATCGGCAGCACGAAGAGGACCCCGATCAGCAGGAAGAACTGCGACTCCGGCGCCGAGGCGGCATCCCACAGGGTGATCTTCGGCGGCACCACGTAGGGCCAGCGGCTGACGATCAGCCCCAGATAGGTGCACACGAACAGCCCCAGGGTAAGCATGAAGGCGGCACCCTCACGCCCATGCCGGTTGCTGAGGAAGATCCCCAGCGCGCACAGCAGCGCACCGCCAGGCAGCAGCCAGATCACCTGCAGATGATCGAACCAGCGATCGAACACGCCCCGATCGATCCACGGCGTCCACAGACTGACGATGACGAACACCGCGAGCACCCCCAGCAGCAGCTTGGGCACCAGCGCCCGCGCCCAGTCACGCACGTGACCTTCGGACTTGAGCACCAGCCAGGTCGCTCCCAGCAGCGCATAGCCGACCACCAGGCCAATACCCGTGAGGATCGTGAACGGCGTCAGCCAGTCGAAGGCACCACCGACATAGACGCCATTGGCGGTATCGAAGCCCTGGATATAGGCACCGACGACACACCCCTGGGCAAAGGCCGCGAGGAAGGAGCCGCCGGCGAAGGAGAGACTCCAATAGCGCTTGGAGCGGTGCGACTTGAAGCGGAACTCGAACGCCACGCCACGGAAGATCAGCCCCGCCAGCATCAGGAACACGCCCAGGTAGAGCGCCGGCAGCAGAATGGTGTAAACCAGCGGGAAGGCACCGATCAGCCCGGCACCGCCGAGGATCAGCCAGGTCTCGTTGCCGTCCCATACCGGCGCCACCGAATTCATCATCACATCACGGGCATCCTCGTCCGGCGCGAACGGGAAGAGGATACCCAGACCCAGGTCGAAGCCATCCATCAGCACGTACATGATCACGCCGACAGCGATGATGACCGCCCAGATCAGGGAGAGATCGAACATTTCCATGCGCTTAGCTCCTGGAGGCCGAAGTGTGGCCGTCGAACGGCACGTGGGTGGCGGAAAATGGCCGCGCCGGGCGATCCGCGTCGTGAATCTCCTCATCCGGATCGAGCTCGTCGAGTCCCTGACGAATCACCTTGAACAGGTAGTAGACCCCGGCGACGAAGATCACCGCGTAGACGGTGATGTATCCGATCAAGGTCGTCAGCACCATCCAGCCGGAAAGCGAGGGGGTCACCGCGTCCTTGTAGGAGAGCACGTTGTAGACCAGCCACGGTGAGCGTCCGATCTCGGTGACGAACCAGCCCGAGAGCACTGCCAGGAACGGCGCCAGACTCATCAGCTGCAGACCGCGCAGATAGAACCGCGAGGTGTAGAAGCGCCCGCCCTTGCGCAGGAACAGACCCGCCAGTGCGAAGCCGATCATCAGAAGCCCCATCGCCACCATCACCCGGAAGCTGTAGAACACCATCCATACCGGCGGCTGCTGCGACTCGGGGATCTCCTTGAGACCCGGTACCACACCGTTGGGGTCGTGACGCAGGATCAGGCTAGCGCCATCGGGAATGCCGATCTCCACGCGGTTGGCCTGCAGGCTGCGGTCGGGCAACGCGAACAGCAGCAGCGGCACGTGGGATTGGGTATCCCAGTTGCCCTCCATGGCTGCGACCTTCATCGGCTGGTGTTCGAGGGTGTCGAGACCATGCTCGTCGCCGACGAAGGCCTGAAGCGGCGCCAGGATCAGCAGCAGCCACAGGGTCATCGACAGCGCCCGCCGGTGGGCCTCGACATCGCGACCGCGGATCAGGAACCAGGCGCTCACGCCACACACCACGAAACCGCCGGTGAGGAAGGCCGCCAGCGCCATGTGCATGAATCGATAGGGGAACGACGGGGTGAACATCGCCTCCATCCAGGAGGTGACGTGCGCCACGCCATCATGAATCTCGAAGCCCTGCGGAGTCTGCATCCAGCTGTTGGAGACCAGAATCCAGAACGCCGAGATGAAGGTACCCACGGCCACCATCAGCGCAGCAAAGAAGTGCACCGAGGGCGACACCCGATGACGGCCGAACAGCAGCACGCCGAGGAAGCCCGCCTCGAGGAAGAAAGCGGTGATCACTTCATAGCTGAGCAGCGGACCAATGATATTGGCCGCAAAGCGCACGAAGTTGCTCCAGTTGGTACCGAACTGAAACGCCATCACGATGCCCGAGACCACACCGATACCAAACACCACGGCGAAGATCTTGGTCCAGAAGTAGCCCAGACGGTCCCAAACTGCGTTGCCGGTGGCGACATAGAGCCCCTGCAGCACGGCGACATAGGAGGCCAGACCGATGGTGAACACCGGAAAGATGGCGTGGAAGGAGACCACGAAAGCGAATTGCAATCGTGAGAGTAGGATGGGATCTAGTGCCATGGCTGGCTCCTCGGATGTGCGGGCGCGTCGCGAGTCGACTGAGCGGATTGGGCTATCCGCGCCGCCGGGCGCGCTCCCTCTAGTAGTGACCGGCCGTCGAGGTCGGCGAAGATCAACCCTCGCAGGTCTTGGCACCGATGATACGAGTGCTGACAACGGCTTACACGATGTCGCGATGTCGCAGCCCTGCCGCAGGTCCTGGCAAAATATTAGCCAATTCTGCTTGAAGCCGGCAACCATGGGGGCTGGCGCCAGCCCATGGCGTATCGTCGAGCCCGGCGGCCTGCCTGGGGTGCGACAATATGCCAAGTCTCGGCGCTTGCCTTCGTCGCAATCCCGGCCTCTAGCGTGGCTAAGAACTGAAGCGCAGGCACCTGCCGAGCACGTAGGCAGGCACGATCTGGTTCACACCAGCACGGTGACGACCAGCCAGGAGGTGTAGGCGATGAAAGTAGCCAGCAGCGCCGCGCCCTCGAGACGATTGATGCGGCCCTGGCGGCCACGCCAGCCGATGCCGAAGACGAGCAGCGCCAGGGTCAGCCCTGCCATCACCGGCCAGTCCCGGGTCACCACCACCGCGTCGACATCGATCGGGTGGATCACCCCGGCCAGCCCCACCACCGCCAGCGTATTGAAGAAGTTGGAGCCGACCACGTTACCGAGCACCAGGTCGTGCTCGCCTTTGCGCACCGCCACCAGCGAAGACGCGAGTTCCGGCAGCGAGGTACCGATCGCCACCACGGTGAGACCGATGACCAGATCGCTGACCCCCAGCGCCTGGGCGATGCTCACCGCGCCCCACACCAGCAGCCGTGAGCTGGCGATCAACAGCAGCAGCCCAACGAGGGTCCAGAACAGGCCGCGCTTGAGACTCATGGCGTGCGCCGCGGCGTGACTCTCCACGTCCACCGCCAGGGTATCGTCATCCTGACGGCGCGCGCGCAGCACGCTGTAGATCAGGTAGAGTGCCAGCAGCCCCAGCATCAGCACACCGTCGCCGCGCGAGATGTCACCGTCGTGCAGACACCAGAGCGAGACCAGGGTCGCCACGCCGAGCAAGGGCAACTCCTGGCGGATGACCTGCGAGTTCACCATCAGCGGAGTGATCAGCGCCACCAGCCCGACGATCAGGCCGATATTGGCGATATTGGAGCCGTAGGCATTGCCCAGGGCCAAGCCCGGATTGCCCTGGCTCGCCGCCAGTGCCGACACCATCAGCTCCGGCGCCGAGGTGCCGAAGCCGATCACCAGCATGCCGATCAGCAGTGGCGGCAGCCCCAGATGTGCCGCGGTGGAGGCGGCCCCCTCGACGAAACGGTCGGCACTCCATACGAGTAGTACCAGACCCACGATGATTGCCCCTAGAGCCAGCATGTCTATCCTTCCCTGTAGCGATCACTCGAGCGCACCCGCGGGTGCGCGCACTCTCCTCCCCCGACGCCATCTAAGCGATTGTTCTTCTAGGGCACTCACGAGTTGACCTACTATAGTATCGGAGCGCGATACGTCACCAGCGTGGCACACACAGCCAGCGGGTCGCGCTCCCACGTTTCCGCTGGCGTACCGGCAAGCCAGCAAACATGCATGAATGTATGTAATTAGGTAACATGACGACCCTGCACGAACGCGACTCGAAGGAAGCTTGATTGGCCTCTCTGCGTATCGACCATCCCGTCGCTCAGGACACGGCGCCCTGGCGCCCTGGCGCCCGGCGCCGGCGGCTGCGCGCGTGCCATGAGTGCGACCTGCTGGTGGCGTTACCGCCGCTACGCCCGCATCAGCGCGCCAATTGTCCGCGCTGTGGCCATACCCTGAGCCACCGCCACGCACGTCCGGCCCAACGTAGCCTGGCCTTGGCGATCACGGCACTGATCGCGCTCATCGCCTCCATGAGTTTTCCCTTCATTCGCTTCGAGGCGCGCGGGGTCAGCAACGCCATTCAACTGACCGATACCGCGATCAGTCTGGTCGACTTCCACGAACCCTTCGTCGGCATTCTGGTGCTGCTGACCATCGTGGTACTGCCGGTGTTCTATCTGCTCAGCGTGATCTGGCTGCAGATCGGCCTGCTGCGCCGTCGCCCGCTGCCACGCAGCCGGCGCATCGCGCGTGCCCTGGTGCAGCTGTCACCCTGGATGATGGCCGATGTCTTCGTGATCGGCGCGCTGGTCAGCCTGATCAAGATCGCGGGCATGGCCTCGGTCGACCTGGGGCTCTCTTTCTGGTCGTTCTGTGCCTTCGCACTGCTGCTGCTGTGGACTTCGCGTTCGCTGGACATCGACTGGATGTGGTTCTCCCTCGCCGGCGAGCCCCCGGCCCCGGAGCATTGCCGACTCGGCGAGCCGGCGGCGGCGCAGGGCGTGACCGGCTGCCCCACCTGCGGCCTGGTCAATCGGCTGAGCCATTTCGGCCGCGGGCGCTGCGCGCGCTGCGGTGAGCGGTTGCGCTTTCGCAACGCGCACAGCCTGCAGCGAACCTGGGCCCTGCTGCTGGCGGCGGTGATCTTCTACATCCCGGCCAACCTCTACCCGATCATGACCACTACCTCGCTGGGCAGCGAGACACCGTCGACCATCATCGGTGGTGTGCTGATCTTTATCTCCCATGGCGACTGGCCGATCGCGCTGATCATCTTCACCGCCAGCGTGGTGGTGCCCATCGGCAAGATTCTGGCCCTGGCCTGGCTCTGCTTCGTGGTCCGCAAGCGCGGCCAGCTGAACTACCGCCACAAACGGCTCAAGCTCTATCGCATCACCGAGTTCATCGGACGCTGGTCGATGATCGACGTCTTCGTGGTGGCGATCCTGGTCTCCCTGGTGCATGCCGGCTCGCTGCTGGCGATCACGCCCGGCCCGGCGGCGCTCGCCTTCTCGTCAGTGGTGATCATCACCATGCTCGCCGCGATCACCTTCGATGCGCGCCTGATCTGGGATACGCGCGACGTACAGCCACACATGCCCGCTGCCCTCAAGCGGCAGTCCCCCTACTCTCCGGTCAAGGAAGCCGACGATGTCTGATTCGCTGCAGCGCGCCAAGCGCTTGTCCCAATCGCGGCTGTCGCCGATCTGGATCGTACCGCTGCTGGCGGCGCTGATCGGGGCCTGGATGGTATGGGACAACTTCTCCAGTCGCGGCCCGCTGGTGACCCTGGACATGGACAATGCTGAGGGGATCGAGGCCGGCAAGACGCTGATCAAGACGCGCAACGTCGAGGTGGGGCACGTCGAGAGCGTGCGCCTCTCCGATGACCTCTCCCACACCGTCGTGACCGCACGCATGTCCAGCGATGCCGGGCGCATGCTCAACAGTGACACTCGCTTCTGGGTGGTCAAGCCGCGCATCGGTCGCGAGGGCATCAGCGGCTTGGGTACGGTGCTATCGGGTGCCTACATCCAGCTGGCGCCGGGCAAGAGCGACAAGTACCAGGATCACTTCGATGTACTCGACCAGCCGCCGGTCGCCCCGCCCGATGCACCGGGACTGCGCATCAATCTGGTCAGTCAGGTGGGCAACTCGCTCAGCGCCGGCGATCCGGTCACCTACCAGGGCTACACCGTGGGCCGGGTAGAGAGCACCGACTTCGACCCCGAAAAGCGCGAGATGCGCCACCGCCTGTTCATCCAGGCACCCTACGATTCACTGGTGACCGACACCACGCGCTTCTGGAGCGCCTCGGGCATCGATGTGCAGCTCAACTCCGAGGGCGTCAGCGTCAACCTGGATTCGTTCGAGACCCTGATCAGCGGCGGTGTCACCTTCGGCGTGCCCGAGGACGTGACCCAGGGCAGCCCGGCCAAGCAGAACGCCACCTATACGCTCTACAACAGCGAGGAGAGCGCCCGCGAAGGCACCTACGACCAGTACGTCGAGTACGTGCTGCTGGTCGATGACACCGTGCGCGGACTGAGCCGCGGCGCGCCGGTGGAGTATCGCGGCGTACGCGTGGGCACCGTGGTCTCGGTACCCTGGCACTTCACCGCACCGCAGCCGGACGGTCTCAACCAGTTCGCGATTCCCGTGCTGATCCGGATCGAACCGCAGCGGCTGGAGAGCGGCGAGGACATCAACAAGAAGATCGACGATCAAGAGGTGCGCCAGCGCTTCGAGAAGATGTTCAAGGAGCTCGGCCTGCGCGCCACGCTCAAGGCTGGCAACCTGATCACCGGCGCGCTCTTCGTCGACCTCAACTTCAGCGATGATGCCCCTGCCTACAAACCCATGACATTCGATGGCAAACCGGTCTTCCCGACGGTTTCCGGCGGCTTCGCGCAGATCGAACAGAAGGTCTCCAACCTGCTCGACAAGCTCAACAACCTCAAGGTCGAACCGATCCTGTCGAGTCTGGACAAGACCATGCAGACCTCGCAGAAGACCCTCGAGCAGGTTCAGCAGATCGCCGAGTCGGTCAACGCAATCGTCTCCGACCCGGCCACCCAGCAGTTGCCGGGCAGCGTCAACGACACCCTCGAGGAGCTGCAGAACACCCTGAACGGCTTCTCCTCCGGGTCGTCCGGCTACCGCCAGCTCAACGATACGCTCAAGCAGCTGGAGCAGCTGATGCGCGACCTGCAGCCGGTGGCGCGCACGCTGAGCGAGAAACCCAATGCCCTGATCTTCGATCGTGAGGTTCAGGCCGATCCCACGCCGAGGGCCGCGCCATGAGACCGACCCCTGAAACGCTGTCGACGCCATCGACACACAAGCTGCAGCACCAGGCACACGCCACACAGAGCATGCCGCATGGCAACGAATCTGGCCGGAGTTCGAGCAGTCAGGCGTCTGCCTGCTACGCCCGCCGCAGCGCCGTCAGGGACGCCGAGGCCGCGCCGGCACGGGGACCGCGATGGCGCCGCGGCGCCCTCTCCCTGCTGCTGCTTGCCGGCTTGTTCACCCTGGCCGGCTGCGCCGGGACGCCCAGCGCCCCCAACCGCTACACCCTGCCGGAGATCGGCAAGGTGACGCCGGCGGCCGGCATCGGCGCGCCAACGCTGGTGGTGCAGCCGGTGGCGATCTCGAACTATCTGGATCAGGAGGGGATCGTGATGCAGTTGAGCGATATCGAGCTCAACAGCGCCAATCAGAACCTGTGGGCCGATAGTCTGGGCAGTCAATTGACTCGTAACCTGCGCCAGACCCTGACCCAGGCGCTACCACAGACCCTGGTGCTGGGTGCGGGCGGTGCCGGTGATGCCCGCCTCAGCGTCGAGGTGGATCGATTCCAGGGGCGTTACGACGGTCAGGCGGTGGTGTCGGGCGAGTGGCAGCTGCGCGAGGGCAACCGCGTGGTGCGCCAGGAGCCGTTCAGCATTACCCGACCGCTCACCGCCGATGGCTATCCGGCGCTGGTGCGCACCCTGGGCGAGGCTTGGGAGGCGGTCGGCGAGCGCATTGCCGGCGAACTATCGAGTTCGCGCAACGGCCACTGAGTCCAGCTGACAAAGCGCTGCCTTCGAAAAGCATCGACCCGGGCGCAGAGACACGTCGCCCGGGTCGATGGATGCAGCTATTTACGGTGTCGGCGAGCGCTGGCGCGGCCCAGGATGGTCGGCGCCTAGTTGACCAGACGGCCACGCAGACGGGCGACTGCCTGGCTATGCAGCTGACAGACGCGAGACTCGCTGACCCCCAGTACCGCGCCAATCTCCTTGAGGTTCAACTCCTCCTGGTAGTAGAGCCCCAGCAGCAGCTTCTCGCGCTCCGGCAGGGCATCGATCGCCGCCATCAGACGTTCGCGATTGTCGCCATCGAGCAGCGCCTCGAAGGGTGACGGCGGCCCCCCTTCGCTGACCGCCCCCACCCCGTTTTCACTGTCGCTCTCATCGTAGGCGAGCAGGAAGCCGTTGTTGGCGTCCGTCAGCAGCTGGTGATAATCGCTCTGGGAGATCCCCATCTCCTGAGCGATCTCGCGCTCTTCGGGGGTGCGCCCAAGGCGTTGCTCCAGACGTCCGATGGCCTGATCGAGAGCCCGCGCATTACGGCGCACGCTGCGCGGCATCCAGTCACGGCTGCGCAGCTCATCGATCATCGCCCCGCGAATACGCTGGTTGGCGTAGGTGGAGAAGCTGGCGCCATGGGCATTGTCGTAACGCCCCATGGCGTCGAGTAGCCCCACCATACCGGCCTGGATCAGGTCATCGAGTTCGACACTCGCGGGCAGCCGGACCTGCAGCGAGAGAGCGTGTCGCCTCACCATCGGCATGTACTGTTCGATCATTGCCCGCTGATCGATCTTGCCCTGTACGGTATACATCGAATCGCCTCGTGATTAACCCGTCCGGCCCACCGCAAAACCGGTGCCAGTCGATATATTATGCGCCGCCGGAACCAGCGTTAGCCGTCAAACTCCCGGGCTAGAGGACGCTATTTTGCCTTTTTGTCGCCCTGCCGGGGTGCGCCGCGGGCGAAGTCCACCATGATCTGGCCACGACTGATCACCACGCGCTTGCCACTCTGCGGACGCAGACGGAACCAGAACGTCAACGGCTGCGCGGCATCGCGGCCGGCGAAGCGCCGGGTGCTGCCATGGGTCGTGTCCAGCGCCACGCAGAGCTCGGCCTGACACAGCCGTGCCTCGAGTCCCTGCACCGGGCCCTCGACATCGAAGCGCCAGGAGACCCGGGTCACGCGGGCCTGGCCGATGGATTCGGGGGGCATGACCGGAGCACTGCTCAGCGCGCGCTGGCTGGCCACCACCACCTGCCGCGGCAGCTTGCCGACCCAGGAACCCGCGGCCGCGGCCAGCGCGTCGCTCGCCCCCAGCACCGCGCACAGCGCCAGCGCCGTCAGCGGCACGCGAGACATCAGCCGTTACCCCCGATGGTGGCGGTGACCCGCAGCGTGCGGTCATCGGGTATCTCGGCCTGGGAGAGCACCACCAGCGACTTGATCTGCCGCCGCAGGAAGCGCGCCAGCAGCCCCCGCAACCCGTGCTGGACCACCAGCACCGCCGGTTCATCACGGCTCTGCTGGCGCTCGACCGCCGCCGCAGCCTGCTTCATCAGGGTGTCGGCCAGTCCTGGCTCGAGCGCCCCGCCGTTATTGAGCGCCTGGGTCAGCACCTGCTCGAGACGCGGCTCGAGCCCGATGACGTGCATCGGCTCGTGCCCGGGGAACCACTGCTGGGTAATGGCACGGCCCAGCGCCACGCGGACGATCGCGGTGAGCTCGCCGGCGTCGGTCTGCTGCGGCGCGAACTCGGCAAGCACATCGAGGATGGTATGCATGTCGCGAATCGGCACATCCTCGGCGAGCAGGTTCTGCAGGATACGCTGTACCGTAGTGAGCGGAATGAGCTTGGGTACCACGTCCTCGACCAACGACTTCTGCTGCTCGGAGACCTTGTCCAGCAGCTGCTGCACCTCCGCACGGCCCAGCATGTCGTCGGCATGCTCGTGCAGCAGGTGATTGAGATGCGTCGCCACCACGGTGCTGGCGTCGACCACCGTATAGCCGTAGATCTGCGCGCGCTCGCGCTGGGCGGTGTCGATCCAGTAGGCCTTGAGGCCAAACGCCGGATCCTCGGTCTCGACGCCGTCGATCGCCCCGGAGACCTGGCCCGGATCGATCGCCAGCCAGCGTCCGGGGAACGCCTCGGCGCGCCCGATCTCGACTCCCTTGAGGGTGATGACGTAGGTATTGGGGCTGAGCTCGAGGTTGTCACGGATATGCACCACCGAGGGCAGGAAGCCGACGTCCTGGGCAAACTTCTTGCGCACGCTCTTGATTCGACCCAGCAGCTCGCCCTGCTGGCGCTGGTCGACCAGCGGAATCAGCCGGTGCCCTACCTCGAGCCCCAGAGTATCGACCAACTGCACGTCGTCCCAACTCGCCTCTGGGGTCTCCTGCACCGCCGCGGGTGCCTTCTCCTCCACGCGCTGTGCGGTCTGCTGCTGATTCTGGCGCGACAGCCACCAGCCGAGACCGCCCAGGGCGGCTGCGAACAGCAGGAAGACCAGGTTGGGCATGCCCGGGATGACCCCGAGCAGCGTCATCACGCCAGCGGCGAGGTACATGACCCGCGGATTGTTGAAAAGCTGGCTGAGCAGCTGCTGGCCGACGTCCTGATCGGTGTTGACACGCGAGACAGTGACGCCCGCCGCAGTGGAGATGACCAGTGCCGGAATCTGCGCCACCAGGCCGTCGCCCACGGTGAGCAGCGTATAGGTCTTGGCGGCATCGGCGAACGGCATGCCGTGCTGACCGATCCCGATCATCAGCCCGCCGATCAGGTTGATCACCATGATCAAGAGCCCTGCCATGGCGTCGCCGCGTACGAACTTGCTGGCACCATCCATGGAGCCGTAGAACTCCGACTCCTGGTTGATTTCACTGCGTCGCCGGCGCGCCTCCTCTTCACCGATCAGGCCGGCGTTGAGGTCGGCATCGATGGCCATCTGCTTGCCGGGCATCGAGTCGAGGGTGAAGCGTGCACCGACCTCGGCGATACGCCCCGCCCCCTTGGTGATGACCATGAAGTTGATCACCACCAGAATCAGGAACACCACCAGCCCCACGGCGAAGTTGCCGCCGATCAAGAAAGCGCCGAAAGCTTCGATCACCTTGCCCGCGGCGTCCCCGCCCTCGTGCCCGTCCATCAGCACCACACGGGTCGAAGCCACGTTGAGCGACAGCCGCAGCAGGGTCGAGAACAGCAGTACCGCCGGGAAGGCGGCGAAATCGAGCGGCTTCTCGGTGAACATGCTGACCAGCAGCACCATGATCGAGAGCGCGATATTGAAGGTGAAGAAGAGATCGAGCGCGAACGGCGGCAGCGGCAGGATCATCATGCTCAGAATCATGATGATCAGCACCGGGCCGGCCAGCAACTTCAACTGTGAGCCGCCGGACAACTGTTGTCGGCCGAACCACTGGGTCAGCGCGTTCATTCACCCTCCTTGGGTGCATCAGTACCCTCACCGCGATCGTCGAGACTCGGCGGGACGGGGAGATCGTGCGGCGTCGGCGGCGTGTCACCGCCCTCGCTCGCCACCTGTTTGAGCCGGAACGCCCAGGCCAGCACCTCGGCCACTGCGGTGTACAGATCGGCCGGAATCTCTTGGTCGAGATCGACGTGCCGGTAGAGCGCGCGTGCCAGCGGCGGCGCCTCCAGCCGCGGGATGCAGTGCTCGTCGCCCAACTCACGAATGCGCGCGGCAACCGCGTCGGCACCCTTCGCGACCACCCGCGGTGCCGCCATCGACGCCTGTTCGTAGCTCAGCGCCACGGCGTAATGGGTCGGGTTGGTGACGATGACATCAGCATCGGGCACCTTGCTCATCATGCGCCGACGCGCCATCGCCTGCTGCTGCGAGCGAATGCGCCCCTTGACGTGGGGATCGCCCTCGCTCTCCTTGTGCTCTTGCCGGATATCTTCGCGGCTCATGCGCAATTTCTTGTGGTGGCTCCAGATCTGGTAGGGCACGTCGATCAGGATCACCACGATCATCGAGGCCACGATCAACCCACAGCCGATCGCCGCAATGCGCATCGCCGTGGCCAGCGCCTGCTGTATCGGCAGCTCCATCAGCCCGAGCAGATTGTCCTTGTGCGACCACAGGTAGTAGACGCCGACTCCCCCGACCAGCGCCGACTTGGCGATCGCCTTGGCCAGCTCGGCCAGCGCCTGGGTCGAGAACATGCGCTTCAACCCCTTGGCCGGGTTGAGCTTGCTGATCTGCGGCGCCATCGACTTGGCCGACATCAGCCAGCCGCCGAGCAACGTGTGCCCGAGCACCGCCGCCACCGCGAACAGCAAAAACAGTGGCAGCAGCACGATCAAGGTGCTCTGGCCCAGCGTCCAGACATGGCTGAGCGTGCGCGACGTGTCGAAGATCATGCCGCGATCGAATATGAACGACTGCTCCATCACCATGCCCAGGTCGTCGTACAGGTTGTGACCCATGAGCCACAGACCGCCGACACCACAGGCCAGCAGCAAAAAGGTGGCAAGCTCGCGCGAGCGTGCGACCTGCCCCTCCTCGCGCGCCTTCTGCAGGCGTCGAGGTGTCGCTGGTTCGGTCTTTTCCTGATCGCTATCGTTCTGCTCGGCCAAGCGGACTCCGCCACGGTAAGGCGCATCATCGCGTGGACGACATTCTGCGTGGCGCAGGGGGAAGTCAAAGGCGGAAATAGCACGGCCAAGTGGCGGCTATTTCTCGTGCAAGCACGGCGGAGTGGCCGGCCACACATTCAAGGCCGGCATACGGGAGGTCAGCAGGGAAAGGCCGACGCGCCCGGAGCGGCGCGGTGGACGTGCCGACCTGGGGCTATCGGCATAGCGCTACCGACATAGTGCTAAAGACGTGGTGCTAACGACCTGGTGTGGTGCTAACGACCTGGTGCTGACGACATGGCGCCATCAGTAGAGCGGCCTGCACAGGCAGACTGCCGCGCCCCTGCCGGGGCGCGGCATCGGTTCAGAAGCCGAGGCTGTCGAGCAGGTCGTCGACCTGATCCTGGTTGCTCACCACATCCGCGGCCTGGGGGTTGATCTGAGGGCCGTTGAGCAGCGATGACGACTGCTTGGCCGCGACGGTCGCCGAGAGCTCGCGCCGTTCGGCGCTGTCCGGCGCGTTGTCGATCAGCACCTGCAGCAGCTGCTGTTCGATCTCGCGGATGACATCCATCATCTTCTTGATCACCTGGCCGGTGAGATCCTGGAAGTCCTGGGCCATCATGATCTCGAGCAGTTGCGCATTGGTGGCGCTGGTCTGCTTGGGTACCATCTGCAGGTAGCTGCGGGTGTCGGTGACCAGCGCCTTGGCCTCATCGAGCTCCTTGGGCTCGGCGAACCAGGCATCCCAGCGCTTGTCCAGCGCCAGCGCTTCGCTCTCCAGCGAGTTCTGGATCGGTTGCGCCTGGTCGATGGCATTGAGCGCCCGCTCGGCGGCCTGCTCGGTCATCGAAGCGACGTAGCTCAGGCGGTCGCGAGCATCGGGAATCGCCTGGGCCGCGCGCTCGACCTCCTTGTCCAGGCCCAGCTCACGCATGTTGTCGCGCAGCATGCGCGTGAGATGGCCGATGCGACGAATCAGATCGTCGGGAGCCGCCGTCTCTTGAGGGTTGGCACCGCTCATGATCTACCCTCCTGTGGCGTCATTTGCCCAGTTTTTCGAAAATTTTGTTGAGCTTCTCTTCCAGCGTGGCCGCCGTGAACGGCTTGACAACGTAGCCGTTGGCGCCCGCCTGGGCGGCGGCAATGATATTCTCTTTCTTGGCTTCCGCCGTGACCATCAGCACCGGCAGTGACGACAGCGCCGGATCCTGGCGGATCTCCTTGAGCATCTCGAGACCATCCAGATTGGGCATGTTCCAGTCCGAGACCACGAACTCGAAGCCGCCGGCGCGCAGCTTGGTCAGCGCTTCCTGGCCATCTTCCGCCTCTTCGACGTTCTCGAACCCGAGCTCCTTGAGCAGGCTGCGCACGATCCGGCGCATGGTCGGGAAGTCATCCACGACCAGAATGCTCATGTTCTTGTCAGCCATCGTCTTTCCTCAATCCTTGTCAATACGCGGGCGATTGCTCTGGTTATCGGCAACCGCGTCGTCAGCTTTAAACCCGCTGTGCGCGACCGGAAGCGTGCATCTGCTGTACCAGATGGCGCGCGATATCCGGCAGCGACACGATCTCTTCAGCACCACCCAGGGCAATCGCCTCCTTGGGCATGCCGAACACCACGCAGCTGGCTTCGTCCTGGGCCACGGTATGCGAACCGGCCTGACGCATCTTCAACAGTCCAGCGGCACCGTCCTTACCCATGCCGGTAAGCAGCACCCCGAGCGCATTGCGCCCGGCACAACTGGCCGCCGAGTCGAACAGCACGTCGACCGAAGGACGGTGGCGATTGACCGGCGCGGTGTCATCCAGCGCAATCACATAGTTGGCCCCGGAGCGGGCCAGGCGCATGTGCCAGTCCCCGGGTGCGATATAAACATGACCTGGCAGCACTCGCTCGCCTTGCTCGGCCTCCTTGACGGTGACCCGACACAGGCGATCGAGGCGCTCGGCGAACGAGCGCGTGAAACCGCTCGGCATGTGCTGGGTCACCAGAATCGCCGGGCTGTTGGCAGGCAGCGGCTCGAGCACCTGGCGAATCGCCTCGGTGCCGCCGGTCGAGGCACCAATGATAATCAGCTTCTCGCTCGACAGCATCGGCGCCTTGAGCGCCTCGCGGGGTACCGCCGGGGACGCGCTCTCGGGCTGACGGCGTGGCCGCGACTGGGCCGCGGCGCGAATCTTGTCGGCGATCATGCCGGCATACTCGAGCATCCCTTCGCGGATACCCACTTCGGGCTTGGCGACGAAATCGACCGCCCCCAGCTCCAGCGCACGCAGGGTGATCTCGGAGCCGCGCTGGGTCAACGAGGAGACCATCAGCACCGGCATGGGGCGCAGGCGCATCAGACGCTCGAGGAAGTCGAGCCCGTCCATGCGCGGCATCTCGACGTCCAGGGTCAACACATCCGGGTTGTGGCGCTTGATCAGATCCCGCGCCACCAGGGGATCGGGCGCGGTGGCCACGACCTCCATGTCCGACTGCGACTCGATGATCTTGGTCATCAGATCGCGAATGAGTGCCGAGTCGTCGACGCACAGTACCTTGATCCGGGGTTTCATGCTGGGCGCCCTCCTCGCGCAGCGCCGGCAACGGCATTCGCCGCCAGCGTGTAGATGGTCTGACCGCGCAGGCGGAACGTCTGATTCAGGAACGAAAAGTTCTCGGAGTGGCCGGCGAACAGCAGACCATCCGGCTTCATCTGCGACGCGAAACGGCGCAGGATCGCCGACTGGGTCTCCTTGTCGAAATAGATCATCACGTTACGACAGAAGATGATGTCGAAAGGCGCATTCAGCGACCACTTGTCGGTGACCAGATTGAGCGTGCGGAAATCGATCATCGACGCGAGCTCCGGCCGCACTCGCGCCTTGCCAGCGCGCGCACCACTGCCGCGCTGGAAGAAGCGCCGGCAGCGCGCCTCGCCCAGCTTCTCCACCGATTCCAGAGGATAGATCCCCTGGCGCGCGGTATTGAGCGCCTCGGTATCGATGTCGGTGGCCAGGATCTTGACCTGCGACGCAGCCGAGCCCAGCGCCTCCTGCACGGTCATCGCCAGCGAGTAGGGCTCTTCACCGGTAGAGGCGCCGGCACACCAGATCTTGATGCTCGGGCCTCGGCGCTTGATCTCCTCCGCGAGCACCGGGAAGTGGTGAGCCTCTCGGAAGAAGGCGGTGAGATTGGTCGTCAGCGCATTGGTGAACGCTTCCCACTCGTCGGAGTCCGGCCTTGAGTCGAGATGCGCCAGATAGTCACTGAAGCGAGTCATGCCGTGTAGCCGCAGGCGCTTGGCCAGACGGCTGTAGACCATCTCTCGCTTGTTGTCGGCCATGACGATACCCGCACGCCGGTAGATCAATGCCCGTACCCGCTCGAAGTCGCGCACGGTGAAATCGAGGTCGCGAGAGAAGCTCGCCGGGGCATCGGCTGTTTCCGAATTGGCAACAGCAAACATGGTCTGATCGTTTTTCAAAATGCCTCCCACTCCCCTGTATCGTCGCCGCCAGCCGGGCGTGCCCGGGACTTGTCGCTCGACGCCAGCGCCGGGGCAGCGTTTTTCGACGCTGCCGGGTTAGGCGCCAGACGTGGCTCTCTGCCACCCCCGGGCGCCCGTTCTTTACCACTTCCGGCAAGCCGGAACACTGCGATGGAGCGCGCCAGGCTATCGACGCTGGTGCGCAGCTCGACCGCAGACGCCGCGCTGGTCTGCACGCGCTGGGCGTTCTGCTGCGTCACCTCGTCCATCTGTGCCACCGCCTGGCTGATCTGCTGAATGCCACTGGTCTGCTCGTCGGAGGCAGCCGATATCTCACTGATGATGTCATTGACCCGGGTCACCGCGTCGACCACCTCGCCGATCGCACCTTCGGCCTCGCGGACCAGGTCCGCACCGTGCCCCACCTCCTGGGTCGAGCTGTCGATCAGGTTGCGAATCTCCTTGGCGGCTTCGGCGCTGCGACTGGCCAGGTTGCGTACTTCTCCGGCCACTACTGCGAACCCGCGCCCCTGTTCACCCGCTCGTGCCGCCTCGACCGAGGCGTTGAGCGCCAGGATGTTGGTCTGGAAGGCGATCGAGTCGATCACCCCGACGATGTCCGCGACCTTGCGTGAGCTGTCGGTGATCCGACCCATGGTGTCGACCACCTGCCCCATGACCTCACCACTACGCCTGACCGTATCGGTGGCGCCACCCGCCAACTGGCTCGCCTGGCGCGCGTTGTCAGCGTTCTGCTTCACCGTCGCCGTCATCTGCTCCATACTGCTCGCGGTCTCTGCCAGCGAGGCGGCCTGCTGCTCGGTGCGCGAGGAGAGATCCTCGTTGCCCGTGGCGATATCCTGAGTCGCCGGACGCACCACCGCCACATTGGCATCGACGTCACTGACGATGGTTCCCAGACTCTGGCGCATGCCATTGAGCGCGATGATCAGTTGCCCCAGTTCGTCCTTGCGCTGCTGACTCAGCTCAGCACCAAGGTTGCCGGAGGCAATCTGCCGGGTGAAGTCGAGCGCTTCGCGCAGCGGCTTGAGTGCCGCGCGGATCGTGGTCACGCCGATGACCACCAGCACGACAGCACTGACCAGCAGCAACCCGATCAGTACCATCAGCGCATGGTGCTGAGCCGCCTCGGCGGCCGCCAACATCTCGTTACCGCTGCGTCGCTTGGCCTCCACCAGCGCGTTGAGGTCGGCGCTGGTCTTGTCGCTGTCCGCCTGCAGGACATCGTTGTAGGCGACGTAGGACTGATAGAAGTCACCGCTGTCCAGCGCTTTCATCACCGCCTCGAGCCCCTGCTCACGGTAGCGCTCGAGGTCGGCGTCGAAGGTCTCCGCGGCGGCTGACTGATTATCCGGTCGACCGTCATAGTAGGCGTCCCAGGTGGACTGCAATTCGGTGATCAAGGCCTCTACCTGGGTCTTGATCGGTGCCAGATCGGTGGCCATGGGGTTGCTGACCGGCTTCGAGACCAGATCACGCCCCTTCGACATCAACTGATCGATCTTCTGCAGTCGCGCCAGGTCACCCATACCCTCCTCGGCAAGCGTCTGCAGACGTTCACCGCTGGCGTTGAGCGCATGGATCGCCAGTCCGCCGCTAGCCCCCAGCACCAGCAGCGCAAACACCATCATCGCGATCAGGCGGCCCTTGAGTGACCCCAGACTGAAACGTTTGACGGACGCCAGCACGCCACGCCGCTGCAGGCGCCCCTGCTGCAGGCGGTAGCCGCGACCGCGGCCGGCGAGCATGCGCGGATAGCAGGCTTCGGCGAGCTTGCGCTCCTCTTCGCTGGGCTTGACGCGCACCGAGGTGTAGCCGACCACCTCTCCGCCATCGATGATCGGCGTGACCGTCGACTGCACCCAGTAGAAACTACCGTCCTTGCAGCGGTTCTTGATCACCCCGGTCCAGGTCTTGCCCTGCTTGAGGGTCTGCCAAAGGTCGGCGAAAGCCGCCGGCGGCATGTCGGGATGGCGCACGATATTGTGCGGCGCCCCCAGCAACTCGTCGTAAGGGAAACCACTCACGCTGACGAAGGCCGGATTGGCATAGGTGATCCGACTATCGAGGTCGGTTCGCGAAATCAAATAGGCGTCGTCGTCCAGCGGGACTTCCCGGTCGATCACGGGTTGATTGTTTCGCATCGCAGTTTCCCTGACATTGTTTCGGGTCCGTTGATGAGCAGATCGCGCTCCCCGACCCCGCTTTATTAGTTGCTCTAGCTATCGGCGTAAGCGTGCCGAACTTTAACCCTCGCCCGTCGGCACCCGGCCTCAGGCCTTGGACGACGCTGCCGCCAGCCGAGCCCGTGCGGCGGGCTGTCGCTCGACATGGGCGTCACTGCCGGTGGCATCGGTGGCCTGCACGCGATACTGCTCGAGCGCCGCCTCGAGGCGCCTGGCCTGTTCGACCAGGGACTGCGAGGCGCTGGCGGTCTGCTGTACCAGACTGGCGTTCTGACCGGTGACCTGATCTAGCTCGGAGATCGCCTGATTGACCTGCTCGATCCCCCCACGCTGCTCGCGCGAGGCCCCCGCGATCTCATCCATCAGACCGCTGACACTGGATACCGACGCGACGATCTCCTCCATCGCCGCCCCGACCTTGCCGACCAGGTCGACACCGGTTTCCACTTGCTCCCCGGCGGTGCCGATCAGCCCGCGAATCTCACGTGAGGCATCGGCACTGCGGCTGGCCAGGTTACGCACCTCTTCGGCGACCACCGCAAAGCCGCGCCCCGCGGTGCCCGCGCGCGCTGCCTCGACCGAGGCGTTGAGCGCCAGGATATTGGTCTGAAAGGCGATGTTGTCGATCATGTCGACGATCTCGGCCATCCGTCGCGAACTCTCCTGGATCTTGGCCATGGTCGATTCGACGTCGTGCATCATGCTGCCGCCCTGCTCGGCCCGATCTCGGGTCTGCGCCGCCGCCTGGGTCGCGGCATCGGCATTGTCGGCGTTGTGACGCACGGTCTGGGTCAGCTGCTCCATGCTCGAGGCGGTCTCGACGATCGCCGCTGACTGCTGGTCGGTGCGTACCGCCAGATCCTGGTTACCGCTGGCGATCTGTCCTGCACCCACGTTGACCCACTCGGCGCTGGCACGGACTTCCGCAAAGGTCTCGTTGAGCCGCCGGCGCATGCCCTCGATGGCATGCAGCAGGCTGCTGTCGTCGCTGGACTTGAGCACCAGCGGCTGCGTGAAGTCCCCGGCGGCGATGTGCTGGACGCGCTCCCGGGCCTGTCCCGGATCGCCACCCAGGCTCCCGAGCACGTTACGAATGACCCAGGCCACGATCAGTGACAGCACGCCGCCGATGGCCAGGATCAGACCCAGGTAGACCAGCAGACCCCGCATGATGATGGCGTCGATGTCATCGACGTAGACACCGGTGGCGATCTGCCAGTCCCACGCCGGCACACGCATGACATAGCTCAACTTGTCGAACATCTTGTCGCCGCCGCTGCGCCGGGACACGTAGCCCACCAGGCCACCCCCCGGCTGCTGTCCGGCAGCGAGCATGTCGCGATAGAGATAGTTGCCCTTCGGGTCCTGATAATCACGCATGCTGCTACCGGTGTCGCGGCGCGGGTGATAGACGATATCGAGATTGGAATCGAAGACGAACAGATAGCCGTCAGCACCGAAATTGAGATGCGAAAGATCGGCAATGGCGCGCTGCTTGGCCTCCTGCTCGCTCAGTTTGCCCTGCTGCGCCTGGTCGACGTAGCTGTCGACCAGCTGCTTGGCGCTGCCGATGAAATACTCGAGACTCTGGGTACGCTGTTCGAACAGATTGGCGCGCATGGAATAGAGAGACCACCCGGCGACCAGTATCAAACCGACCCACATCAGAATCAGGGTCGCCCACAGCTTACGGCGCATGGTCCAGTCACGAAGGTTCAACATGTGCTTATTTTCCTGAAGATTGATAAGTACCGCTGCTCAAGATGTGCGTCGGCAATGACGTGAATATCATGATCCCGCGGCCATCCCATATATCGGCTAAAACAGCGATGCCTTAAATCTTCCCTGTCCTGATTCCCTCGTGATCTGAATCCTCCCTGAGCAGTCACTGCCCAAATTCACACGCGCCACCGCCCTATTCATCTCGCCGGCGGCCTTGATCGACCTGACTCGACGGCCGCTGGACCGCAATGCCGAGGGCGATAGCGACAGGATCGTAGGCACCTAACGCAAGACCGCAGCCGAAGCTGCGGTCTTGATCTTCTCGGGGGCCGGCGCGAGCTCACCCCTGAGTGGCAGTGCGATCGACCAGTTGCATCTCTTCGTGAGTCAGCAACTTCTCGATGTCCACCAGCACCAGCATCCGGTCATCGAGACTGCCGATACCGTTGAGGTAGTCGGAAGAGAGCGTGACGCCGAACTCGGGGGCCGGTTTGATCTGATCCGGCGTGAGGCTCATGACGTCGGAGACGCCGTCGACCACGATACCCACGATGCGATCGGCCACGTTGACCACGATGACCACCGTCTGACCGCCATACTCGACGTTCTCGAGATGGAATTTCAGACGCAGGTCGATGATCGGCACGATCACGCCACGCAGGTTGGTCACCCCTTTGATGAACTCGGGCACGTTGGCGATCCGGGTGACGTTCTCGTAGCCACGGATCTCCTGGACCTTGAGGATATCGACCGCATACTCCTCGTCGCCCAGGGAGAAGACCAGATACTCATTGCTGGCTGCCTCGCTGACGATGGCCTCCACACTCGCTTGTGCTGTCATGCTGGCTGTACCTCCACTGAATGATGGTGTTTCGCCTGATGGCGCTGCTGGGACTTGCGCCGATCGAGGCGATGCAAGTCGGCAATGTCGAGAATCAGGGCAACGCTGCCGTCACCCAGGATGGTCGCGGCAGAGATACCCGGCACTCGGCGATAGTTGGTTTCCAGGTTCTTCACCACGACCTGCTGCTGACCGACTAAGTCGTCTACCAGCAGCGCATAGCGGCGTCCCTCGCCCTGCACGATCACGGCGATCGCTTCGGTCACCTTGGTCTTGGCGCCCGGGATATCCAGCGCATGGTGCAGCGTGATGATGGGCAGATACTCATCGCGCACCTTGAGCACCTGATCATCGCCGGCCATCGAGTAGATATCCTCGGCCAGCGGCTGCAGCGATTCGAGTACGGCGTTGAGCGGCAGCAGGAAGGTCTCCTCGCCACAGCGGATCGACATGCCATCGAGGATGGCAAGGGTCAGCGGCAGCACGATCCGCGTGGTGGTCCCCTTGCCCGGCTGGCTCATGATCTCGACGTGGCCACCCATCTCCTGAATGTTACGCTTGACCACATCCATGCCCACACCGCGGCCGGAGACGTCGCTGACCTGCTCGGCGGTGGAGAAGCCCGGCGCGAAGATCATCTGCCAGACGTCGTCGTCACTGATGTTATCCGGAATGGTCAGGCCGTTGGCGCGCGCCTTGGCCAGGATTCTGTCACGGCTGAGCCCGGCACCGTCGTCGATCACCTCGATCAGGATGTTGCCACCCTGATGCTGTGCCGAGAGCGTCAGCCGACCGGTGGGCGACTTGCCCGCGGCCTCGCGCTTATCCGGCGACTCGAGGCCATGGTCGAGACTATTGCGCACCAGGTGCGTGAGCGGATCGATGATGCGCTCGATCAGACTCTTGTCGAGCTCGGTCGATTTACCCTCGGTGACCAGCTCGACGTCCTTGCCCAGTTTGTCGGCCAGGTCGCGCACCAGTCGCGGAAAACGGCTGAAGACGTAGTCCATCGGCATCATGCGCACCGACATCACCGCTTCCTGCAGGTCACGCGCGTTGCGCTGGAGCAGGTTCATACCGTTGACCAGCGGGCCATGGGAGACGATATCCATGTCGCTGGCAGTCTGTTCGAGCATCGACTGGGTGATGATCAGCTCACCCACCAGATTGATGATCTGATCGACCTTGTCCACGGGCACCCGAATGGTGCCGGATTCACCGCCTTTGGCCTTGGCCTTGGCCGCCGCCTTCGCTTTGGCGCCGCCCGCGGCAGCCGGCTTGGCGGCAGGCGCCGCTGCGGCACTCTCCGCGGCCGGCTTCGCACTGACCTGATCAGGCTCGTCAGCGGCGGTGCTGGCAGCGGGCGCGCTGGCGGCGGGCGCACTGGCGGCGGGCGCACTGGCCTTGACCGACGGCGCACCACCGGCAGCAGACGCCTCGATCTGCAGCTGCTCCGGCTCGATGATGAAGCAGAGTACCGCTTCGATGTCGCTCTGGGATTCCGAACTCTCGAGGCTCACCTGGTAGCGCGTCTCGTCACCGGACTGGGCGCCGATCTCACCAAAGTGCTTGAGTTCGTCGACCAGCAGCTCACGATCCTTGGCACTCACCCCGAGCAACGTGATGGTGAGCTGACGCGCCCCCGAGACCGTAGCCTCGCTGGCGCTGGAAACTTCCGGCTCAGGTTCGGGCTTGGGCTCCGCGGCCGGCGCAGCCGCCGGCGTTTCCGCCGCCGCAGAGACGGCGTTGCGCAGACCCAGCTCGTCCTGCGCGATCTGCTGGAGAATGCGACAGATGCGCTCGAACGCCTCAGCGTCGGGTTCACTGCCGTTGCGATAGGCATCCAGTTGATCGTGAAGCATGTCTTTGGTTTCCAGGAACGTGTCGACGATGTCGCGCCGCAGGGTCAATTCGCCACGCCGGGTGTAATCGAGCAGATTCTCCAGGATGTGCGTCGTCTCCTGGAGCACCGTGAAACCGAACGTGCCCGCGCCGCCCTTGATGGAGTGCGCTGCCCGAAAGATGGCGTTGAGATCCTCGACATCGGGATCATCCACGTCGAGCTCGAGCAGCAGGCGTTCCATGTCCGCCAGAAGCTCCTCGGCCTCTTCGAAGAACGTGTCGTAAAAATCACTTATGTCCATTATGAAGCACCCAAGCCATTGATAATGCTCGCGCGATAGCGACCTCGGCACGGCCTAACCGCTTGCACCAACGCCTGTTCATGGCAACCCCCTGCGCTGAACGGCGTCGTTACTTGCCACTATCGGCAGCGCATGAGGATTGTTTAGGCGTTGCCGTTAAATACCCGTATCGGTAGCCGGCCTGGCAGACGGGCGAGAAGCTGGCCGCGGATACGACGTCATCGGAGGTAGCGAGCACCAGGCCATCCAGCGGTAGGCATCGATCACTCGACTGAGACGTGCAGGGCGCTTCGCCACCGCACCGGCCATGAGCCCGGTGCGGTGGGCGCGCGCCTATCCAGACTGCGCGGCGCCTGCAGCCGGCGAGGCATCCTCCGGGGCCGGAGACGTCGGCGCGGCGGCGTCAGCCGGCGCTTGGTCGCCCGGCGTGGCTTCGCCTTCCGGCGAGGCCGGCACCGCCGGCGCCGCATCACTGCCAGGCACGCCGATCGACGGCGTCGGAATCGCGACGCCGGTGTCGGCCTGTTCCTGATCATCCAGCGGGTTCGGCAGCGCCTTCTCGTCGCGCTGCTCGATCGCCCGCGAGGCACGATTGTCGAGCACGACGATGCTGATGCGGCGGTTGACGGCGTCGGCTGGGTCGGTACCCGGCAAGGTGACACGGGAGCCCATGCCGGCGACGCGCAGCAGCTTGTCGGGTGAGAGCCCGCCGGCGATCAGCTCGCGTCGAGAGGCATTGGCGCGGTCGGCGGAAAGCTCCCAGTTGCTGTAGCCTTTTTCACCCCCGGCATAGGGCAACGCGTCGGTATGCCCGCTGATACTGATGAGATTGGGCATCTCGTTGAGCACCGGCGCAATCTTGCGCAGGATCTTGACCATGTAGGGCTCCAGCCGATCGCTGCCGAGTTCGAACATCGGCCGTTGATCGCTGTCGACGATCTGCACACGCAACCCTTCGGGAGAGAAGTCCATGCGCAGCTGCGACTGCAGCTGGCGTAGCTGGGGGTCGTTACGGATCACACTGCTCAGGCGATCACGCAGGGCTCGCAGCATGCGTTGCTCGTCGCTCGGGCGGGTCTGCTGACGCACATCGACCCGACGCACCTCCCCCTTGCTGGCGGTGGGGTCGGCACCACCGCCGGGGATGACACTGCTACTGGCAGTGTTCTTGTCACCGCCCGTCAACGCCACCGCCAGCGGGGTACGGAAGTACTCGGCGATACTCTCGAGCTCGTTCTCGCTGACAGTGGAAAGAATCCACAGCACCAGGAACAGTGCCATCAGCGCGGTCATGAAGTCGGCGTAGGCGATCTTCCACGAGCCACCGTGATGCCCGGCCTTCTGTACACGCTTGCGCTTGACGATGATCGGCCGCCGCTCGCCTCCCGCACTCATGAGTTGTCCGTCCCGGTGCCTCGCAGGGTCTGGCCGCTCGAACGCACGTGCTCTTCGAGCTCACTGAACGAGGGCCGCACCGCCGTGAACAGCGCCTTGCGCCCAAACTCCACCGCCAGTTGCGGCGCCAGGCCGTTGAGGCTGGCCATCAAGGTCACGCGGATGCACTGCAGCATCTTGGTCGCTTCGCCGACCTGGAGGTTGAGATGGTGGGCGACCGGCGTGACGAAGCCGTATGCCATGAGGATACCGGCGAAGGTCCCTACCAGCGCCTGGGCAATCATCTGCCCCATCATCGCCGCGCCCTGGTCGGCGGCACCCAGGGCATGCACCACCCCCATGACTGCAGCCACGATACCGAAAGCCGGTAGACCATCGCCCACCGCAGAGAGCGAGTGCGCCGGCACTTCGGCCTCGTGCTGAAAGGTCTCGATCTCGTGCTCCATCAGCGCATCGATCTCGAAGGGGTCCATGTTGCCGCTGACCATCAGACGCAGGTAGTCGGTCAAAAATGCCATGATCATGGGGTCGGAGAGGATCTTGGGATAGTCGGCGAAGATCGCGCTCTCCTGGGGCGAATCGATATCACGTTCGATCGCCAGCATGCCGTCGCGGCGCGCCTTGGTCAGCAGGCGATACTGGAGCGCCATCAGCTCCATGTACATCATCTTGTTGTAGCGCTTGGTGCGCTTGAGCTTGGAGAACGATCGCAGCGTCGCCTTGATCGCCTTGCCGTTGTTGGCACAGATGAAGGCACCGATCGCGGCACCACCGATCATCACGAACTCCCAAGGCTGTATCAGCGCGCCCAAGTGGCCACCGATCGCCGCGTAGCCTCCGAAGACGCTACCGATAACAACGATGTAACCGATTAAAATCAACACGAGGCACGCTCCTGGGGACAATGCATGGCGAATCTGCCTTCTCTATCGGCAGACGCCAGGCTCCACTTGAGGGTGAGCGGCACAGAAAAGCCCGAGACCCGGGCATGCAGGGACCCAGCCCTGATACGCAAAACGGACCCCCGAGGGGGTCCGTTCCATGTCACGCCCAGCGTGTCAGCGCGAGGCGGTGCGGCGCAGCGGCTGCACTTGCTCGGTATCTCCCGCCGGCTCCTCGCTGGCACCCCGCTTGGCCTTGCGCGTCTTTCCGGCCCGCGACGGCGGCTGACAGATGCCACAGACGTAATCTCGCATCGGGCTGTGGGCGTGGGCAACGAAGTCGCCGCCGCAGCTCTGGCAGCGCGAGAGCTGGAGCAGATCGCTCTCGAAGAAACGCACCAAGGTCCAGGCGCGGGTCAGCCCGAGCGTGGGCTCCGCCTGATCCAGCTGCACCTGCTCCAGGTAGAGGCGATAGGCCTTCACGAAGGCGCTCATGCGCTCACAGCCGAGCTCTTCGTTGAGACGACGATAGATGTTGTAGAACAGCGACGAGTGGATGTTGGGCAGCCAGGTGACGAACCAGTCGGCCGAGAACGGCAGCATCCCCTTGGGCGGCGACATCCCCTTGACTTCCTTGTACAGCTTGATGAGCCGGCCACGGCTCAGCGCGGTCTCGGTCTCGAGCACCTGCAGACGAGCCCCCAGCTCGATCAGCTCGATGGCCAGCTGAACCTGCAACATCTCCCCCACCAGGCTCTTGTCGCTCATGGCTCAAACCTCCTGGGATGATGGCAGCGCAATACGATTGGCCCCCGCCATCAGCAGTGCGGCGTGGGTCTGGCTGAGCCCCTGGGCACGCGGGTTGTTGAGCAGCAGATCGAGCTGACGCGCGTCGGAGAAGCGCAGGTGACACAGCAACTGATTGGTACGCGACAACTGGGTCAACTGCTTGATCGACAGCCCGGCGATGGCATCGGCCATCTCGGCATCGAGATTCAAGCGGAACATGGCGGTCTCGCGGTCTTCATTCAGAAGCCGCTGAACCAGCAGCAGATAAGACAGATTGAGGTCTTGGATGTCTTCGAGATAGCCGTTCTTATGCATGCCTGGGGTCCCTGCGTGTGGGTTTTTTGTCGGCACCCGTGTTGCCGGGCGCTCCGCCTGCTTGTAAGCCGTTCATGCTTACATCAGATCTTTGTGATGGATATAGTGTGCAACTTTCAGATGAAAAAAATCAACCTTTGTTACTAAATTTTTCTCAGAGTAACGAGAAGTGTGGTGTAGACACCTTAACTCGAACTTAAGGTGTTTGATTGTTCGAGATATTTTTGGGAAGTTAACACTCCAACGTTACAAAATGATTAGTCACCTCATCGCCGCCGACGAGCCGCGATCAATGGGCATCGACCACCAACGCGGCACCGTCGACCTGAGCGATCCACACCAGCAGCTCTGCGACTACCTGGTAAAGCGACTCGGGAATGCGTTCATCGAGGTCGACCTGCATCAATAGCGCCACCAGCTCCGGCGCATCGTGCACGAAGATGCCCGCGGCGCTGGCCGAGGCAACGATGCGCTCGGCCACGTCGCCATACCCTTTGGCAACCACCCTTGGCGCGTCATGTCGTTCGCCGGAGTAGGCCAGGGCTACGGCACGCTTACGCGAATCGCTCTCGCTCATGCCAGCTTCTCCTCGGTCATTTCGAGATCGACGCGCAACCCCCGTGCCGTCAGTTGCCCACGCAAAGCCGGCAATTCATCGGCGATGCGCTCCCGCGCCTGCACGTCGCTCGCGGCAATCACGACACGCCAGTGATCTGCGGCGACGCTCTCCAGCTCGACCTCGATCTCGCCCAATCGCGGCAGCGTCAGGCGAATCTCGCCACGCCACTGGCGCGGGGCCTCCTCACGTCCGCCGGAGCCCTCCGATTGCTCATGCGATTCATGGTAGGGCATCTCCGTGAGCATGAAGAACATCGGCATACCCGGCAGCAGCTGCCCTTCCCAGCGCAGTGTCGGCGACGCCATCAGCTCGAGCTGATGACGCACCAGCGACTGCAGATGCTCGGACGGCTGCTGCGACAACTGATGCACTTGCCTCGGCAACGCCGACTCGTCACCCGCGGCGGCTTGCACACCGCTCAGCGGCGGCAACCCAGCCGTCACACCGGCAGCCGGCCGCGCTGCGACCTGGGTGCCATCCGCCCGGTAAGCCCCGGCTGGGGCACTGGACGAGGGAGCATGCGCGACTCCTCTCGCCGCGGCACCGGCCGCAGGAGCAGAACTTCGGGCATGCCCGTCACTGCGCGGGGCCGAACCGGAAGAGGACGTCCCCGAGCGCTCCAGAAGCAGTGAGCGCCACGCCGACATCAGCGGCGACAAGGCAGCCTGGGGCTGAGGGCTGGGGCGAAAGCTGAGCCCCATCCAGGCCTGCGGCTCCTGCCACAGCTTGGACAGGGGATAATTGCCCTGCAGCCAGCGCGACAGATGAGACTCATAGAAGACCCCGCTGCCGCTGATGCTGTTGGAGAGCGTGCTGGCGGCCGCCTCGGCGCTGGGATTCCGCGCCGACAGCAGCGCCGCGGTGGTCGTGATAGCCGAGCTCTGCGCCACCGGGTGGCGTGCCAGCAGTTGGGATATCTCCACCGCTGCGCGGCTCAAAGAGGTCTGCGCGGAAGCCACCGGCACCGGCCGCTCCGCGGTGAGTGGCGCTTGCCTGCCAGTCGCCGCGCGTGCCGCATCGCCTTCCGGCGCGGTCAGCCTCGGTTGGCTCTGACCATGCAGGCGCGAATCACTGCGGGCGGGTTGAATCGCATCGGAAGAGGCTTTAGGAGAAACCGGTGTCGGCTGATCCCGGAGTACGGGAACATCAACCCGCTTGCCCAGAACCTGGTGCAGCAGGGTGTCCAGAATGGGGGTAATTCCGCTCACATGCCGCCGTCGGGAGCGTTGAAGCGAAGGCGCGTGGAGATGCCGCCACGCCCACCCTGATACGCCTGCCCTACCGCCTGCTGGCGCCGGGAGTTGCCGATCATTTGCGCCAGCTCGTCGCGGCGGGCGTCGAGCAAACGCCGCGTCTCGGCGTCCTGGCTCAGGATCTGCTCGAGCAATTGAAGCTGATCCTGGCGCTCGCTCTCGCTCAGCCCACCCTGATCGCCGATCAGCCGCACCCGGTCCAGCTCGACCGCATAGCGGGCCTCCTGCTGGATCAACGCCTCCCAATCCTGAGACCGAGCATAGCCCAGCATCACGTTGGAGACTTCCAGCAGCTCACGGTAGCGCGCTACCACGGACTCATGCTCGGTCATTCGACCTCCCTCGCTCACGGGGCAGCTCCAGAAGCACGCAGTTCGCGCCAACCCGAGCCGAGATCATCAAGGATAGCCGCAGCCCGAGCCAGCGGCGCGGCGTCGTCACGCAGGTTCGCCTGCAACAGCAGACGCGACACGTAATCGTAAAGTCGTGCCAGGTTGGCCGCTATCTCGCCGCCCCTCTCGTGATCGAGGGCTGCGGCCAGGCCATTGTTGACGATATCGATCGCCTTGGAGATCGCCGCGCCCTTGGCCTCGCGGTTACCATCTTGCAGGTGCAGCTGGGCACTGCTGATGGCCGCCTGAGCGCCATCGAACAGCATCACGATGAGTTGGTGCGGATCGGCGGACATTACCGCCGACTCCACCCCCACTCTGGCGTAGGCGCCCGCGCCCCGTCGGTTAGTCATCATCATGCTAGGCACCTGTCACTACTTGGTTTGTGCGCTGAGCGCGCTGAACTGTTGGTTCAGGTAGCTGCTCATGGAGTTCATCTGCGACACCATTGAGTCGAGCCGACTGAATTGCTTGCGATAGCGATCGATGGTGTCGGAAATCGAATCTTGCATGCGTGAGTATCGATCCTTGAGACTCTCCAGCGTCGAGTCGATACCATCGGTCGCCGCTTGCAGCGAGCCGCCGCTGTCGAGAATCGTCCCCAAGGTCTTGTCGAAGCTGCCGGCGAAACCGCTATTGCCATCGGCCCCGGCAAAGAACTGGCTGACGCCATCGGTGTTATCGGTCAGCGCCTTGTCGAGCTTGTCGCTATCGATCTTCAGGCTGCCGTCGAGCTGACGCTCGATGCCCAGATTGGAGAGCAGACGATAGTCGCCGTCATCATCGGTTGGCGTGCTCAGAGCACCACGCAGCCGCGACTCGATCGAGCGCATGGTGGAATTGCCCAGCAGCAGCCCTGCCGTATCGGTGCTCGCATCGTAGCGGGTGAGCGCATCGGCGGTCTTCTGCACCGAGTTGTAGGCATCGACGAACGCCTTCACCGAGGCATTCATCGAGTCAGTGTCCTTGGACACCGTGAGAGTCGCCGCGCTGTCGGTGGTGGCGTCGAGCTTGAGCGTCACCCCCTGAATGGCTTCCTCGACGGTATTCGACTGGCTATCGATGTCGACACCGTTGACCGTGAGCTTGGCGTTCTGCGCCTCCACCTTGGTTTCGAAGCTGAAATCGTCGTCGCTGGAGTAGGCAATCTTGGTGTCGGTACCTGTCTCGTCCGAGGTCATCACCAGACGATAGCCGTTACCGTCGTTGATGATGGAGGCACGGGCACCCGCATCCTTGTCATTGATGGCGTCGCGGATATCGCTGAGCGAATCCCCGTCGTCATAGTCGACATCGATCTGATCACCGTCGCCGACGGTGAAACTCAAGGTACCGCTGAGGCCAAGGTTGTCCGACTTGCTGTCGAAGTCCTTCGAGGCCGAGGACTGCGCCTGAGCCAGCTGCGACACATCGATCTTGTAACGCCCGGCCTCTGCGCCTTCGCTGGTGGAGACGCTCACTGCACTGCCGGTGATATCGCTGCCGACAGCGGTGAAGGTAGACGGATCGCCGAGCTTGCCGATGGCGTCGCGCAGCGCATTCAGCGAGCTCTCCAGCTTGCCGAAAGCCGACAGCTTGGTCTTGTAGCTGCTCTGCTGCGCGGCGATCGGCTCCAGCCGCTTGTTCTCGGCTTTTTCGAGATCGCCGAGCAGCCCGTTCAAATCCAGGCCGGAGCCGATACCCAAGGACGCTATGCTAGCCATGATGTCTCTCTCGTTCTGGATGCCATTTCTACCACGCCGGGCCCGCGCGCAGCGGCTGAATAGGCGTGATTCGGGTCGTCTTATCACATGATCGGCCGGCGGCCCACAAAACTTTAGCGCTTGGCACTACATCTTTATCCCGTCGCGACGCGGGCCCCCGCGTGCAAGCACGCGCGGGTGGCCAGACGACGGCCGAATAGGCGATCATAGGCGGCTGACGATTCGTCATTACTGGAGAAGACATGGACGCGAACTCCCTGTACGCCGATTACCGCCTGTGGCAACGCTTCCAGCGCCAGGATCAGCTGTCGCGCGAGCACCAGGCAGCCGTGCGCAAGCTGGCAGAGACCGGGGCCATGGCGTCGCGTGTCACCGAGGCCTACCGTAGCATGGCGGAGCGCGGTGCCAAGGAGGGCGCGAGCTATCGCACCCTGTTCCAGCGTCAGCGCGATAGCGGCGACAACCTGGCCTGCGAGGGCTGGCTGTTCGTGCGCCGGGTGCTCACCGAAGGGGGCACCACGCGTATCCGCGCCACTCTATTCGAGGGTTTCACGCTCGAACAAGGGACACTGACGCCCTCCCCCGACACGGGCATCAAGATCACGCTGGACATCTATGACGAATTACTGGTGCAAAACAGCCTCAAGCTAGGCTGTCGCACCGATCGCCACGACGACGCGCGCGACACGCGCTTCATCACCTTTCTGGATAGCGTTCGCGGCGATCTGCAGCAGCGCGGCTGAGCTCGCGCTGCCCCCTATAGCCGACCTGCCGCCGCACCGGTGACGGCGTGGCAGCAGGCCGGCAGCGTTGCATCCAAGCCGTTTCCTTGACTTAGACACTTCTCGATTCAGACACTTGCCGGGAGATTTTCGATGGACAAGACCCCCCACCCCTCCAAGGTCCACTTCAGCGCACTGCCACTGGCCAGCCTCGATGGCGTCAGCGGTATCGTCCAGCCCGAAACGCAGACGCACAGCGTCACGCTGGAGAGCCCGGCAGTGCTGCTGGTCACCGACTTCAGCGTCAGCCGGCCGCACACGCTGCCGACCTCGAGCTCCGTCGATCAGGCGCTGGAGACCATGAAGCAGGCAGGCGTGCGACTGCTGATGCTGATCAATCCCGAAGGCCGTTTCACCGGCGTGGTCAATGCACGTGAGCTGATCGGCGGCCGGCGCGTCACCCTGGCCATGCAGCAGCATCAGATCGGCCGTGACGAGGTGACCGCGGAGATGATCCAGACCCCGCGCAGCGAACTGCACGCCCTATCCTACAGCCGGGTCTCCCACGCCAGCGTGGGTGATCTGGTCGAGACGCTGAAATCCTCCGGCGATCAGCACGTCCTGGTCACCGAACCGGACGGCCAGGGCATCGAGCGCATTCGCGGCATGATCTCCGCTTCCGATATCAGTCGTGCCCTGAGCGTCGATTTCAACCACCCGCCGGAAGCGCGCACCTTCGCCTCGATCTGCAAGGTGATCCGTGGTTACGACCTCTGACGCAGCCCAGCAGCCTCTGCTCGTCATCTACGCTGGCGGTACCATCGGCATGCGGGCGTCGAGCCGCGGGCTGATCCCCGCCGGTGACATGGCCGCGCGCCTGGAGATGGCACTGGCGACGCTGCCGCCGCTTCGGCGGCGCGCGCTACCGGACTATGTGCTGTGGGAATCCCCCGAGCCGATCGACTCCAGCAGTGCGACCTTCGCCGACTGGTCGGCGCTCGCCGCGCTGGTCGCGGCGCACTACGAGGCCTATGCCGGCTTCGTCATTCTCCACGGCACCGACACGCTAGCCTGGTGCGCTTCGACGCTGGCCTTCCAACTGCAGGGGCTGACCAAGCCGGTGGTCGTCACCGGTTCGCAGCGCCCACTGGGCCAGCCGGGCAGCGATGCGCTGAACAATCTGGAAGCGGCACTGGCGTTCGCTGCCACACCCGGCTGGCGCGAAGTCGGCCTGTGCTTCGACGGGCGCCTGCTGCGCGGCTGCCGCGCGCGCAAGTGGTATACCCGCGATGATAGCGGCTTCGAAAGCCCCAACTGGCCGCTGCTCGGAGAGTTGGTGGATGGCGTGGCCGTGCTCTACCCGGCGCGTGCCTGGCGCATCGAAGGCGCGCCACGATTCGAACTGCCGGCAAGGGAGCGCGCGCCCCAGGTGGTCCGCGTGACGCTGTGGCCGGGCATCGATGCCATGCTGATCGAACGCTGGCTCGAGTCACCACAGGTAGCCGGGGCGGTGCTGGAGTGCTGGGGTAGCGGCAACCTGCCCGACGATCCGGCACTGATCGGCGTACTCTCGCGCGCCGCCGCCGAGGGCAAGCCGCTGGTCGCCCTCAGCCAGTGCCCGATCGGCGGCGCCGACCCCGGCACCTACGCCAGCGGCCAGATCCTCAACGACATCGGCGTCATGTCGGGTGATGACATGACCGTCGAGGCCGCCTGCAGCAAACTGACGCACCTGCTCGTCCAGGGCCTGCCCCCGGAGGAGCTCCGACGGCGCTTCCTCACGCCACTAGCCGGCGAGCGAGGCGCGTTCACGCCACAGGTTGATTGCGCATGACTTCCCCTTCGACACCCACCCCGGCCGCACCTGCCGTGGTGATCTACTCCGGCGGCATGGATTCGTTCACCGTGCTGCATCGCGCGCTGCGCGAAGGCTACGCGGTCCACGCGCTCTCCTTCGACTATGGCCAGCGCCACGCCCGCGAACTGGAGGTCGCCCGCGATGTCTGCCAAGCGCTCGACGTGCCCCACCGTGTGGTCGACATTCGTGCCATTCATCAGTTAATCGGCAACTCGGCGCTGACCGACAGCAGCCGCGAGCTGCCCAAGGGTGACTACGGCGAGGAGAACCTCACCGCCACGGTGGTGCCCAACCGCAACATGATCCTGCTCTCGCTGGCGATCGGGCACGCCGTCAACATCGGTGCCGCCAAGTGCTTCTACGGCGCCCATGGTGGGGATCACGTGCTCTATCCGGACTGCCGTCCGGCATTCGTCGAGCGCATGAATGATGTCGCCGCCATCGCCAACTTCGAAGCGGTCGAGATCGTCGCCCCCTACCTGCACGCCGACAAGGCGCGCATTCTCGCCGACGGGCTCGCCATGGGCCTGGACTACGCCGACACCTGGACCTGCTATCTGGGTCAGGCCCAGGCCTGCGGCGAGTGCGGCAGCTGTCGCGAGCGTCTGGGCGCATTCGCCAGCCTCGGGGTAACGGATCCGCTGCCCTACGCCATCCCCTGACCATCGCCAGATCGAGACATCCGCTTCATGTATAGCGTCAAGGAAGCCTTCTACACGCTCCAGGGCGAAGGCGCCCAGTCGGGACGCGCCAGCGTTTTCTGCCGTTTCACCGGCTGCAACCTATGGTCCGGGCGCGAGGTCGATCGTGCCCGCGCGCAGTGCACGTTCTGCGATACCGACTTCATCGGCACCGATGGCCAGAACGGCGGCCGGTTCGCCGACGCCGAGGCCCTGGCCACGCACCTCGCGGCGCTATGGCAGAGCACCTCGAACTCCGCCGGGGCGCGCCGCTACGTCGTATTCACCGGCGGCGAACCCCTGCTGCAGCTCGACCCACCGCTGCTCGAGGCGATGCACGCACGCGACTTCGAGATCGCGGTGGAGACCAACGGCACCCTGCCGGTACCGTCCGACGTGGACTGGATCTGCGTCAGCCCCAAGGGCGACAATGCGCTGATCCAGACCCGCGGCGACGAGCTCAAGCTGGTCCACCCGCAGCCGGGCGTCGACCCGCAGCGCTTCAGCGGGCTCGACTTCACTCACTTCTTCCTGCAGCCGATCGACCCTGCCCCGGGTCGCATCGCCACCGACCGCGCGCCCATGGCCAGCGTGGTCGACTACTGCCTGCGCCACCCCCAGTGGCGCCTGTCGCTGCAGACGCACAAAATCGCTGGAATCGATTGATGACCCTGTTCGTGAACAATCTGACCAATATCGACGCCTCGATCTGGTCACCGCAGCTCGGCCTGATGGGGGCGAGCTGGCACGTCGACGTCGAACTCGATGGCGAGCTCGGCGAGGACGGCATGCTGTTCGACTTCGGCGAGGTCAAGCCATGGATCAAGTCACGCCTGGACGCCGGCCTCGACCACACCCTGCTGGTCCCCGCCCAGGCCACGGGGGTCAAGGTCGAAGAGTGCCTGGAAGGACTCCATCTGAGTGCCGAACTCCCCTACTCGTTCGAAGTGCGCGCACCGCGCCAGGCGTTCACCATACTGCCCTGGGGCGAGATCAACGCCGAGCGTCTCGGCGCCTATCTCAGCCAGGAGCTGAGCAAACGCCCGCCGCCGCGGGTGGAAGCGATCCGTGTGCGCCTGCGCGAGGAGCTTCCCGACGGTGCCATCTACACCTACAGCCATGGCCTCAAGCACCACGCCGGTAATTGCCAGCGTATTGCCCATGGTCACCGCTCGCATCTACGCATCTGGCGCGACGGACAGCGCGATCCGGAGCTCGAAGCGCACTGGTCGCGGCAGCTCGACCACAGCTACCTGGTCGATGAAGAGGATGCGATCAATCCACGCGAGAGCGGTCCACTCAAGGTGCGCTACCGCAGCGCCCAAGGCCAGTTCCAGTTACGCCTGCCTCGGGAGCGCTGCCACATTCTGCCCGCCCCCACCACCGTGGAGCATATCGCCGCCTGGCTGGCCCGGCAGATCGCCCAGGCCAGTGGCGCGCATATCCGCGTGCAGGCGTTCGAAGGCATCGACAAGGGCGCCCTGGCCCAGCATCGCGGCGAGCCGAGTCCCGCATGAGCACCTGTCGCCCCGGGTGCGGGGCTTGCTGCATCGCCCCATCGATCACTTCACCCATCCCTGGCATGCCTCACGGCAAGCCCGCAGGCGTACGCTGCGTCCAGCTCGATGACGACTATCTATGCCGGCTGTTCGACGATCCCCGGCGCCCCACCGTCTGTACTCGCTTCAACTTCGACCCGGAGCTGTGCGGCGATACCCGCGGACAGGCACTGCAATTGATCACCCGCTGGGAGCACGCCACCCAGTAAGCCGCCACACCTGTAAGGTGTCATGGCTTCCACAGCCATGACTGGCAAGACCCGGCACTGAACGCTCCCACCTCCTCCTTGCCTGCCAAGATCAGGGGGCGTCACACGCAAGAGGCCTCGACCGNNCGGTCGAGGCCTCTTTCATGGTGACAGCGGCGCGACTTCCGTTAAAAAGCGCTACCGCACCAACAGCACTACCGCCGTAACAACATGGTCATGGCGGCATGACTTGCAAGATAACGGTATAAGCCTCAGACGTCGGCAGCGCTGGCGTCGAGTCGAACCAGCATCTTGCCCTCATTGTCACCGGAGAAGAGCTTCAGAAACGCTTCCGGTGTCCGTTCGAGGCCCTCGACCACCGTCTCGCGATAGCGCACCTCGCCGGCGGCGACCCGCGGCGCCACCTCGGCCAGGAACGTCGGGTAGTGGGCCCAATGCTCGGCGACGATGAATCCCTCCATGCGCGCCTTACGGAACAGCAACCGATTGAGATTGCGCGGGCCGTCTCCCGCCTGGGCGTCGTTGTAGCGGTCGATCAGCCCACATACCGCGATACGCGCGTGGTCGCGCAAGTTGGCCAGCGCCGCATCCAGCAGCGGCCCGCCGACGTTCTCGTAGTAGACATCGATACCCTCCGGCGCCGCCTCGGCCAGCGCCTGGGTCAACGCCTCCACATCCTTGCCGCGATAGTTGACCGCCTTCGCGCCGAGCCCTTCGAGCCATTCGCACTTGGCATCGCTCCCGGCGACACCAACCACCTGGCAGCCTGCGGCCAGAGCCAGTTGCACCGCCAGCGAGCCCACCGCTCCGGATGCCGCACTGACCAGCACCCGCTCTCCCGGCTGCATCTGCGCGATCCGGTTGAGCCCGGTCCAGGCGGTCATGCCGGGCATGCCCAGCACGCCGAGATAGGCCTGAGGCGGCACCTCGTGCTGAGGTAGCGGCTCGACCCGGTCGGCCGACAGCTGGGCCACATCGCGCCATCCCGCCATGTGGCGCACGAGATCGCCGGACGCGAAGCGCTGATCGCGGGACGCCACCACCTTTCCGACAGCACCGCCGTCCATCGGCGCATCGAGGGCGTAGGGTTCGACATAAGTGGTGACGCCACTCATGCGTCCCCGCATATAGGGATCGACCGAGAGCCATAGATTGCGCACCCGCACCTCACCCTCGGCCAGGGGGTCGAGCGACTGTTCACGCAGCGTGAACTGATCCTGACGCGGCAAGCCCTGAGGGATCTCGGTGAGTGCGATATAACGACTGGTAGCCATAATAGAAAAAGCCCTCCTGGCAGGTAGATACGTCGATCAAGCCTAGGAGGGCATACGGCTCCCGGCAAGTCATAAGCTTGCCGGGATCTGAGCGCCTGGAGGGTGGGAAGGTTCAGCGCTAGATGAGTACACTCATGGCTTCTCGATCTCCGCTTCGCTCTGCAGCGACTCGCTCAGGCCCTGAATGGCATTCTGCGCCTTGATGCGCTGAGCCAGACGCCGGGTGAAGTCGGCGCTCTGGGCATCGGGCTTGCCGGCCGCGACCTTGTCGAGCGCGACGACCGCCACGGCATCCGGCAACTCGGTGCTAGTGTAGGTGGCCCCATCGGCAGCCGGCCGCGGCAAGCGGAACGCCGCTTCCAGTACCGGCTGCGGCACGCCGTCGGCATCGTCGCGGGTGACCTCATCGACACGCTGCCAGGAGAGCCCGGATACCGTCTTGCCCTGCTTCAGGCTCGCCACGGCCTGCTCGGCCTGGGCCTTCAGACGCTGGCGCGTCATCTCGGCCTTGACCGCGGCAGTGACCCTGTCGCGCACCTGCTCGAGGGGCAGCACGCTGGCGTCACGATGATCGACCACCCGCAGCACCACGCGCTGCTGGGCGTCGGTCTCGATGGCCTCGCTGTTGTAGCCATCCTCGAGCACGTCCGGCGAGAACGCGGCCGCGATCACGTCTGGATTGGAGAGCACGCCCTCACCGCCACCATCGCGTGAGAACCAGTCACTGCTCTTCAGCGGCAGCCCCATCTGCTTGGCCACGCTGGCGAGATCGTCGGCTTCGTAAGCATCATTGGTGAGTTTCTGGACCGCTTCGTTGAAGGCGTCCTGCGACTGTGCCAGCTGCACCTCCTTGACCAGTGCCGCCCGATCCTTCTCGAAACTGGGGATCTCGATGTCGGTCACCTTGATCAGGTGCAAACCGTAGTCCGACTTGACGATCTGAGAGACCTGGCCCTGATCCAGCGAGAAGGCGGCATTATCGAACGCCTTGCCGAAAAAGCCCTTCTGGATGACACCGATGTCACCGCCCTTGGCAGCGGAGGAGCTGTCATCCGAATAGGCCTTGGCCAGCTTGGCGAAATCCTCGCCTTGGGCCAGCTTGGCCTGCACCTCTTTCAGCCGCGCGCGCGCCTGCTGTTCGGTGCGGTCACCATCGCCGTAGGTGACCAGGATATGCGAGACCTGACGCGGCGCAGCCTTGCGATCCTGTTCGTAGGCCTGGCGCAGCTCGGCATCGGTCACCTCGACGTTATGGGCCAGATCCTGCTGATTGAGCACCACGTAGTTGACCTTGACCTGCTCCGGACGCCGGAAATCGTCCTGGTGCGCCTGATAGTACTTCTGAATCTCGGCGTCGCTGGGCGTGACCGGCTGGGCCAGATCGGCTGGCGTCAGCCGCGCGTAGCGGAAACTGCGCTGCTGCTGTTGCAGAGCGGCGAGACGCTGCTGCTCAGCGGGCAGCACGAAGGCCGACACGGCCAGCCCCTGCTGGATCTGACGCCGCAGGGTGTCGGCGCGCAGCTCGCGACGAAACGCCGCCGGCGTATAGCCGGCCTGAGCCAGGCGGGTGGTGAACAGCTGGTCCGAGAAGCGGCCCTGCTGATCCTGGAACTCGGGCAGCGACACGATGATCTGATCGAGCTGGGTATCGGAAACGAACAAGCCACCAGACTCGGCGTACTGATCCAGCGTCTTCTGACGAATCAGCTGGTCGAGCACCTGAGCTCGATACTGACGCTCCTGCTCCGGCGGTACCTGGCCGGAGCGAATGCCCCGCTGCACCTGAGTCTCCAAGGCCTGACGACTGATCGCCTCGCCGTTGACCTTGGCCACGTCGTTGCTGCCCGACTGGAAATAACTGACCAGTGACTCCGCGCCAAACAGCGCGAAGGTCACGATGATGGCCCCCACGATGACCTTCGCCACCCAGCCCTGGGAGCCTTCACGAATTTTCTGCAGCATGCTGTCCTCGCATGTCGGTAACCCTATCTCCGGAGCGCATCGTACACCGCCGCACGCGCCCCATGCATCCCCGCCGCGTGGCCCAGGGGCCGCCATGGCAGGCTCAGCGACAGTGATCGTCGCACGCCGGGACACTCCGAAAGGCAGTCATAAAAAAAGCGCATCGCTAAGGCGATGCGCTTACATGGTTACGGACCTGACCGTGCGTAACAGCCGCAGCTAAGTCACCCGCGGGAACAGGGCCCGTGTCACGCGGCAACCTTAGTTGACAGCGTCCTTGAGCGCCTTGCCCGCCTTGAAGCTGGGCACCTTGGCAGCACTGATGTTGATCGGCTTGCCAGTCTGCGGGTTACGGCCGGTGCGTGCAGCACGCTCCTTGACCGAGAAAGTCCCGAACCCAACCAGTGCCACGGAGTCGCCGTTCTTCAGGCTGTCGGACACGGACTCGATCATGGCGTCGAGTGCACGCGTCGCAGCTGCCTTGGGAATGTCGGCAGACGCGGCAATGGCTTCGATCAGCTCGGATTTATTCACACTTCACCCCTTGACTGTGTACAAAATTGAGAGGAAATCGACGCGCAATCTCTAACTGCGATAGCGATCACAACAAGTGGGCATTTTATAGCAATGCTCCAATTATGCTGTCAATCAAGATCGTGAGAAAAACCGCGTCACGTCTGACTTCACGCCTCGAATTCGCGCCGGAATTCGATCAATGCGTGCTGACATTGGCCTGCGATGAAGCGGCATCGTCGGCACGCTTTTCATCGACTTCCAAAGGATTCGTCAAGGCCACCGCCAGCACTTCGTCGATCCACTTCACTGGGCGGATATCCAACGCGCTCTTGATATTGTCAGGAACCTCCTTGAGGTCCCGACGATTCTCTTCGGGAATGAGCACCGTCTTTATACCACCGCGCCGTGCAGCCAGCAATTTCTCCTTCAGGCCGCCGATCGGCATCACTTCACCACGCAAATTGACCTCGCCGGTCATGGCCACATCGCAGCGAACGGCGCGCCCGCTGTAGGCGGAGATCATCGCGGTGACCATGCCGATGCCGGCACTGGGGCCATCCTTGGGGGTGGCGCCCTCGGGCACGTGAATATGCAGGTCTTCCTTCTCGAAGCGCTCCGGGTCGATGCCCAGTTGCGGGGCCCGTGCGCGCACCACCGTGTGGGCAGCGCTGACCGACTCCTTCATCACGTCGCCCAGCGAGCCGGTCTTGTTGAGACGCCCCTTGCCCGGGGTCACCACCGACTCGATATAGAGCAGCTCACCGCCCACCGAGGTCCACGCCAGGCCGGTGACACGCCCCACCTGATCGTCCTGGTCGGCCAGACCGTAGCTGTAGCGGCGCACACCGGCGTAGCGATCGATATCCGCCGCCGCCAGGGTCTGTCCCGCCTGGGCGCCCTGGCCCTTCTCCGCCTCCAGACGCTCGCGCAGCACCTTGCGGCACACCTTGGCGATCTGGCGCTCGAGCTCGCGCACGCCCGCCTCACGAGTGTAGTAGCGAATCAGTTCGAGTACCGCTTCGTCACCGAAGGTCAACTCCTGATCCTTGAGCCCGTTGGCCTTGAGCTGCTTGGGGACCAGGTAGCGCTTGGCGATGGCCAGCTTCTCGTCTTCGGTGTAGCCCGGCAGCCGGATCACCTCCATACGGTCGAGCAGCGGCCCGGGAATGTTCATCGAGTTGGCGGTGCAGATGAACATCACATCGGAGAGATCGTAGTCGAGCTCCAGATAGTGATCGTTGAACTTGTCGTTCTGCTCCGGATCGAGCACCTCGAGCAGTGCCGACGCAGGATCGCCACGATGATCCATGCCGATCTTGTCGACTTCGTCGAGCAGGAACAGCGGGTTGCGCACCCCTGCCTTGCTCATGCGCTGGATCAGCTTGCCCGGGAGCGAACCGATATAGGTGCGCCGATGGCCACGAATCTCGGACTCATCGCGCACGCCGCCCAGCGCCAGGCGCACGTAGCGACGATTGGTCGCTCGCGCGATCGACTGCCCCAGCGAGGTCTTGCCCACCCCCGGCGGGCCGACCAGACACAGTACCGGCCCCTTGAGCTTCTTGACCCGCTTCTGCACCGCGAGATATTCGAGAATACGTTCCTTGACCTCTTCGAGGCCATGGTGATCCTCGTCGAGCACCTTGGCGGCCAGCGGCAGATCGTGCTTGACCCGGGTGCGCTTCTTCCACGGCACCGACAGCACCCAGTCGAGATAGGAGCGCACCACCGTGGCCTCGGCGGAGGTCGGCGACATCATCTTGAGCTTGTTCAGCTCCTGGGTCGCCTTGTCTACGGCCTCCTGCGGCATGCCCGCTTCCTGGATCCGCTGCTCGTACTTCTCGGCCTCATTGGGCACGTTCTCGAGCTCGCCCATCTCCTTCTGGATGGCCTTCATCTGCTCGTTGAGATAGTACTCGCGCTGGGACTTCTCCATCTGATCCTTGACCCGCGACCGGATCCGCTTCTCGACCTGCAGCAGGTCGATCTCGGACTCGATCAGCGCCATCAGGTGCTCGATGCGATCGCGCACGCGATCCATCTCCAGCAGCTCCTGCTTGTCATCGATCTTCAGCGACAGGTGCGCGCAGATGGTGTCGACGAGCCGGCTGGGGTCCTCGATCTCCTGCAGAGAAGAGAGCACCTCACTGGGCACTTTCTTGGACAGCTTCACATACTGCTCGAACTGGTTGAGCAGCACCCGAACCAGCGACTCCTGCTCGCGCTCGCTGAGCGGCTCGCTGTCACGCGGCGTGGCATCGGCAGCGATGTAGCCGCCCTCTTCCTCGACCACGCGCTGCACGTCGACGCGGAAGGCACCTTCGATCAGCACCTTCACGGTGCCATCGGGCAGTTTCAGCAGCTGTTTGATATCGGCGACGGTGCCGACGCCGAACAGGTCATCGGCGCCCGGATCGTCATGCGCCGCTTCACGCTGGGCGACCAGCAGGACGCGCTTGTCGCTCTCCATGGCTGTCTCGAGCGCGCGAATCGACTTTTCGCGACCGACGAACAGCGGGATGACCATCTGCGGATACACCACCACGTCGCGCAGCGGCAGCAGCGGAAGTTTGAGTGTCTGGTCTGAGCTCTGCGCCATTACAGCATTTCCTCGACAAACGTTCGGATGGGTGAGCCACCAGAGCGGCAATAGCGGGGTACGTGGGGGCGAGGCCCCCAGGTTCCAAGGGGGCGTGACCTCGACCTGACACGCCGATGTCACGTCTTTGACATCAAAGGCGGCCTGCCAACACCGCTGGACGGCCGAGAGCGCTGCGGCCCCGACATGAAGAAGGGGCCCCTGAGGGCCCCTTCCCTGAGTCGAGACGTCAACGCGGGAGGCGTCAGCCGTCCTTGTTGGCGACCCGGCTCTCTTCCTGCTTGGAGTAGATCAGCAGCGGCTCGCTGTCACCCGAGATGACGGAACCATCGATCACCACCTTGGTCACGCCCTCCAGAGACGGCACGTCGTACATCGTCTCCAGCAGCACCGACTCGAGGATCGAGCGCAGACCACGGGCACCGGTCTTGCGCTCCATCGCCTTGTGGGCCACGGCGCGCAGCGCGTCCTCGCGGAAGTCGAGCTCGACACTTTCCATCTCGAACAGACGCGAGTACTGCTTGACCAGCGAGTTCTTGGGCTCGACCAGAATCTGGATCAGCGCCTCTTCGGTCAGCTCGGTGAGCGTGGCGATAACCGGGAGACGACCGACGAACTCGGGGATCAGGCCGAACTTGACCAGATCTTCGGGCTCGACATTGGCCAGCACATCACCAACGCCCTTGTCGCTCTCCTTGCTCTTGACCGTGGCGTTGAAGCCGATGCCACCCTTCTCGGCGCGATCGCGGATCACCTTGTCCAGGCCGGCGAAGGCACCGCCGACGATGAACAGGATATTGCCGGTATCGACCTGCAGAAACTCCTGCTGCGGGTGCTTGCGGCCACCCTGGGGCGGCACCGAGGCAGTAGTGCCCTCGATCAGCTTGAGCAGCGCCTGCTGGACCCCTTCCCCCGAGACGTCTCGGGTGATCGAAGGGTTGTCCGACTTGCGCGAGATCTTGTCGATCTCGTCGATGTAGACGATGCCGCGCTGCGCCTTCTCGACGTCGTAATCGCACTTCTGCAGCAGCTTCTGGATGATGTTCTCGACATCCTCGCCGACATACCCCGCCTCGGTGAGCGTGGTCGCATCGGCAATGGTGAACGGCACATTGAGCAGCCGCGCCAGCGTCTCCGCCAGCAGGGTCTTACCGCTACCGGTGGGGCCGATCAGCAGGATGTTCGACTTGCCCAGCTCGATGTCGTCGTTCTTGCCGCCACTCTTGCCGCCGCCACGCAGCCGCTTGTAGTGGTTGTAGACCGCCACCGACAGCACCATCTTGGCGCGATCCTGGCCGATGACATAGTCATCCAGCGTATTGCGGATCTCACGGGGTACCGGCAGGCGATCCTCATCGCTCTCGGCGTCGGCTTCCAGCACCTCTTCGCGGATGATGTCGTTGCACAGATCGACACACTCGTCACAGATGTAGACGGACGGCCCTGCGATCAGCTTGCGTACCTCATTCTGGTTCTTGCCGCAGAACGAGCAGTAGAGCAGCTTGCCGTTGTCGTCTTTGCCTTTACCGTCGGCCATTCGTGTACCTCGTCAGGACGGCGATGCCGAACATCGCCGTGTGAAACCTTGACTCAAAACGCTATCAGGATACCGGGCGCTTATCCAGCTTGGCGTCGATCAGCCCGTACTCGACGGCCTGGTCGCCGTCCATGAAATTGTCACGGTCGGTGTCCTGGGCAACCTTGTCGATATCCTGTCCGGTGTGATCGGCCAGAATCCGGTTGAGCTTGTGACGAATCGTCAGAATCTCCCGGGTATGGATCTCGATATCGGAAGCCTGCCCCTGATAGCCGCCCAGCGGCTGGTGGATCATCATGCGCGAGTGCGGCAGGCAGTAGCGCTTGCCCTTGGTACCCCCGGTCAACAGGAGTGCCCCCATGCTCGCCGCCTGACCGATACACACGGTCGACACGTCCGGCTTGATGAACTGCATGGTGTCGTAGATCGACATGCCCGCGGTGACCGAGCCACCAGGCGAGTTGATATAGAGGTGGATATCCTTGTCCGGATTCTCCGACTCCAGGAAGAGCAGCTGCGCCACCACCAGATTGGCCATGTAGTCTTCGACTTGGCCGACCAGGAAGATGACACGCTCCTTGAGCAGCCGGGAGTAGATGTCGTAAGACCGCTCGCCGCGTGCACTCTGCTCCACGACCATGGGAACCAGGCCGCCGGCATTACTGATGTCGAACTCGTTACGCATCGCGATTTCCTTGCATCTGGTGAGTGTCACACTCCTCTAGGCGGTGGCCGCGAAACCACGTTGCCGCCGCCAACCACCGCCGAGCCCCGACGTCTTGCCGGGGCCCGTCGCTTACCAAGCAGCGCTTATGCTTTGGAATCGCTCTCTTCACTCTCATCTTCATCGGCCGCATCGTCCGATTGTTGAGCGGCCTGCAGCACGTCTTCGTAGCTCATGCTGACGTCTTTAACCTGGGCCTGCTCCAGCAGCTTGTCAACGGCCTTCTCTTCGAGCACCGCGGACTTGATCTGGTTCTTGAGCTCGTCGTTCTTGAGATACTGCTCGACCACCTGCTCCGGCTGCTGGTACTGGGTCGCCAGTTCCTCGGCACGGGCACGGATCTCGTCATCACTCGCTTCGAGCTCGTTCTGCTTGATCACTTCGGCCAGCAGCAGGCCGATCTTGACCCGATTGCGCGCCTGATCGGCGAACAGCTCGTTGGGCAGCTGGCTGACGTCGAAATCTTCGCCCAGACCAAACTGCTGTGCTGCCTGACGCTTGAGACCATCGGTCTCCTGATCGATCAGCGACTGCGGCACGTCGACTTCGTTGGCCGCCTGCAGCGCCTCGAGCACCTGCTGCTTGACGCGGTTCTGCGTGGCCTGCTTGACCTCGCGCTGCATGTTGCTCTTGACCTCGGCACGGAACTTGTCGAAGTCACCGTCATCGACGCCGAACGCCTTGATGAACTCGGCATCGACTTCCGGCATCGTCTTGGCCGACACCTCGTGCACCTTGACCGCGAAAGTGGCTTCCTGACCGGCCAGATGCTCGGCCTGGTAATCTTCCGGGAAGGTCACTTGGATACGCTTCTCTTCACCCGCGCTGGCGCCCACGAGCTGCTCTTCGAAGCCCGGGATGAAACGGTTGGAGCCCAGCTCCAGCTCGTGCCCTTCGGCTTCGCCACCTTCGAACGGCTCGTCGCCGAGGAAGCCCTGGAAGTCGATCTTGACCTGATCGCCCATCTCGGCACCACGCTCGACCGGCTGGAACTCGGCGCGCTGGGTGCGCAGCGTCTCGATCATCTGATCGATGTCGGCTTCGGTGATCTCAGCCTGCGGACGCTCGACCTCGGTACCAGCGATGCTCTGAAGCTCGATCTCCGGATAGACTTCCAGCGTGGCCACGAACTCGAGATCCTTGCCGTCCTGGTTGACGGTCGGTTCGATCGAGGGATAGCCGGCCGGATTGAGGCTCTCTTCGGTGATGGCACGCACGTAGTGCTGGCGCATCAGCTCGCTGACCACCTCGTTGCGCACGTCCTGACCGAAACGCTGACGCACGACGGCCATCGGGATCTTGCCTTGACGAAAGCCATTCAGACGAACGCGCTTGGCGGTGTCTTGCAGACGAGCGGCGACGGCCTGATCGACCTCGCTCGCCGGCACCTGGACGGTGATGCGACGTTCGATCTGGGATGTCGTCTCAACGGAAACTTGCATAGATGATCCTCTACCGACGGGAGCGTTCTGTGATTGCAACTTCAAAAAATAAGGGAGAGATTCTATGAATCCCCATGCCTACTGGCAAGCAGACTTGCCGCCTACATTGGGCTGAAAAGCCCGAAAACCAAGGGGCAGCGACGAAAATCGCCAGAATAAAAGGACGACTAGTCGTCATCGACAGGCAAGCGTCGCCGCCAGACAGCCACGAAACCGGCGTGCGAGCCTCACGGTCACGACACGGACCACCCAAAGGCGTCGCCGTTCAGCCATCAGCGCTTACGTAGCGCAAACCCAAAGACAGCAGGAGCAAAACAGGAGAGGAAGAACCAGGAGGACATCCGAAAGAACAGAAATGGGGTGGATGATGGGGATCGAACCCACGACCACCGGAGCCACAATCCGGGGCTCTACCACTGAGCTACATCCACCATTTCTGAGTGCGTGTCGAAAGTGGGGTGGATGATGGGGATCGAACCCACGACCACCGGAGCCACAATCCGGGGCTCTACCACTGAGCTACATCCACCATCTCGACACTGACATCGCTTGGAACCACCACAACCCATTCAGCGTTTCACGACGTGAAAGCCATCCGGAGAGTGGCGCGCCCAGCAGGACTCGAACCTGCAACCTACGGCTTAGAAGGCCGTTGCTCTATCCGGTTGAGCTATAGGCGCATTCCAATACCGGCTGCCTGTTCATCGATCACCGACCTGCTGGTCGGGGTAGAGGGATTTGAACCCCCGACATCCTGCTCCCAAAGCAGGCGCGCTACCAGACTGCGCTATACCCCGTCGCCGGGCGACACGATCGATGACGCTACGAGCCCCTCGATGCGCTGCGTATTCTACGGATCATTTCTGTCGCGTCAAGCCCTTACGTGAATTTCAGACGATCCCGGGTCGCATCTGGCCTGCCCCACCGTCGCCCCAGTGACAGCCATCCTCAAAGCCTGCGTTGACTGGATCGGCTGGCGTGCGAAAATTGCCGCCTTCGCCGGCCTGGCCGAAGCCCCGCTTCGGCCAGAGAGACCGGCCGCTATTTCCGCCACTCAGAAAGGACAGTCGATGACCGCTCAGTTGATCGACGGCAAACGCATTGCCGGCGCCATCCGCGAACAGGTGACCACCGAGGTGGCCGAGCGCCTCCAGCTGGGACGCCGGCGCCCGGGCCTGGCGGTGATTCTGGTGGGCCACGACCCCGCCTCCGAGATCTACGTGAGCCACAAGCACCGCGCCTGCGAGAACGCCGGCATTCTCTCGTTCAGCCATCGTCTCGATGCCGCCATCAGCCAGCAGGCGCTGGAAGCGGTCATCGACGAGCTGAATGCGGACGAGACGGTCGACGGCATCCTGCTGCAGCTCCCGCTGCCCGAGCACCTGGACGCCAACCCCCTGCTCGAGCGTATCCGCCCGGACAAGGATGTCGACGGCTTCCACCCCTACAACCTGGGGCGCCTGGCCCAACGCATGCCGTTGCTGCGCCCGTGTACGCCCAAGGGCATCATGACGCTGCTCGAGCAGAGCGGTATCGAACTGCGCGGCCTCGAGGCGACCGTGGTCGGCGCCTCCAATATCGTCGGTCGGCCCATGGCACTGGAGCTGCTGCTGGCAGGCTGCACCACCACCGTGTGCCATCGCTTCACCCGCAGCCTGGAGGAGAAGGTCCGCCAAGCCGATCTACTGGTGGTGGCCGTGGGCAAGCCGGGTCTCATCGACGGCAACTGGATCAAGCCGGGCGCAGTGGTGATCGATGTCGGCATGAACCGCCACGACGACGGCAAGCTGGTCGGCGATGTCGACTTCGCCAACGCCGCCGAGCGTGCCAGCTTCATCACCCCGGTGCCCGGCGGGGTCGGCCCGATGACGGTCGCGACCCTGTTGCAGAACACCCTGCAGGCCGCCGAACTCCACGACGCCCACTGACCTTCGCCGCCACTCAAGGAATCCCGTGATGCAAACCATCGGCCTCATCGGCGCCATGGAGCAGGAAGTCACCCTGCTCGCCTCGCAGCTGGAAGACGCTCGCGTCGAACGTCACGCCGGCGCCACCTTTCACTGTGGCCGTCGCCACGGTGTCGAGATCGTGCTGCTGCAGTCGGGCATCGGCAAGGTCAATGCCGCTGTCGGCACTACCCAGATGATGAATCGCTTTCGCCCCGATGCGGTGATCAACACCGGCTCGGCAGGCGGCTTCGGCGCCGAGCTGGAGGTCGGCGATGTGGTCATCTCCAGCGAAGTGCGCCATCACGACGTCGATGTCACCGCCTTCGGCTACGCCCTGGGCCAGGTGCCGGGCATGCCGGCGGCGTTCGCCCCGGCGCCCGAGCTGGTCAGCGCCGCGCGCGCAAGCATCGAGAGCCTCGGCGAGCTGCGCGTGTTCGAGGGCCTGATCTGCACCGGCGACAGCTTCATGTCCGACCCGGCCCGGGTCGAGGGACTGCGGGCACACTTTCCCGAGATGCTGGCGATCGAGATGGAAGCGGCGGCGATCGCCCAGACCTGCCACCTCTTCGACTGCCCGTTCGTGGTCATTCGCGCGCTCTCGGATATCGCCGGCAAGTCCTCGCATCTCTCCTTCGACGCCTTCCTGGAGCGGGCGGCCACCCACTCGGCGCGGATGGTCGATGCCATTGTCGCGCGACTGGCGGCGCGCTGACACCACCGGAGAGAGCCAACCACGAAGCGCGGACTGTCGCGCATGAGAGCCGGGGCCACGCGCCCTGGACGTGACGAGGCCTGAAGACGACACCGCCTGCACATGACAGGCCCTGAAAACGCAGAGGCCCCGNNCGGGGCCTCTGCGTTACGGGTGCGGCAATGGCGCTCAGCCGCCGGCCGTCTGCGGGTTAATCACCGGCCGTCTCCAGGCTCCAACGGGTGCCCTCGCGGGAGTCCTTGAGCACGATACCCAGCGCCGCCAGCTCGTCGCGAATACGGTCGGCGGCGGCAAAATCGCGCTCGCGCTTGGCCTGTGCCCGCGCCTCGATACGCGCTTCGATCTCCGCCTCTGCCAGCGGCAGCGCCTGGGCGCCGGCCTTGAGAAATGCTGCCGGTTCGCGTTCGAGCAGACCCAGCATTCCGGCCAGCCGCTTGAGTTCGAACGCCAGCGCTGCGGCCCGCGGCATATCCGCATCGCGCAGGCGATTGACCTCGCGCACCAGTTCGAACAGCACCGACAGCGCCTCGGGGGTGTTGAAGTCGTCGTTCATCGCCGCGCTGAAACGCGCCGCATAGTCCGGCCCGACCTCGCCCTGGCAAGGCTTGATGCCATCCAGCGCGTGATAGAAGCGCTCCAGCGAGCGCCGCGCCTCGCCAAGGGAGGCCGGCGCGTAATTGATCGCGCTGCGATAGTGGCTGGCCACCAGCAAGTAGCGCACCACCTCCGCATCATGACTCTCGAGCACTTCGCGAATCGTGAAGAAGTTGCCCAGCGACTTGGACATCTTCTCCTGATCGACGCGCACCGCCCCGGCGTGCATCCACACATTGACATAGGGCTTGCCGGTGGCGGCCTCGCTCTGGGCGATCTCGTTCTCATGGTGGGGAAAGGTCAGATCCGGCCCGCCGCCATGAATGTCGAAGGTCTCGCCCAGGCAGCAGGTGGACATCGCCGAGCACTCGATGTGCCAGCCCGGACGCCCCTCGCTCCAGGGCGAGGGCCAACTTGCCTCGCCCGGCTTGGCCGCCTTCCACAGCACGAAGTCGAGCGGGTCCTCCTTGTGCGTATCGACCTCGACCCGCGCCCCGGCCCGCATCTCGTCCAGGTTGCGGTTGTTGAGCTTGCCGTAGGCGGCGAACCGACGCACGCGGTAGTAAACGTCACCGTTGTCCGCGGCATAGGCGTAACCGTTGTCGATCAGGCGCTGGATCATCGCCACGATCTCGCCGATATGGCCCGTGGCGCGGGGCTCCAGATCCGGGCGCAGTACGCCCAGGCGCGCCTCGTCTTCGTGCATTGCTGCGATCATGCGCTCGGTCAGTGCCGAGATCGGCTCGCCGTTCTCGTCGGCGCGCTTGAGAATCTTGTCGTCGATATCGGTGATATTGCGCACATAGGTCACGTCGAGCCCGGTCTGACGCAGCCAGCGGGTGATCACGTCGAAGGCCACCATCACCCGGGCGTGCCCCAGGTGGCAGTAGTCGTAGACCGTCATGCCGCAAACGTACATGCGCAGCTTGCCGGGCTCGATCGGTTCCAGCGGCGCCTTGCGCCGCGTCAGCGTGTTATAGACCTGCAGCTCGCTCATGCCGTCCCCTGCTGCTTCTGCTGAATCTTGGCCCAGGAGTCCTTGAGCCCGACCGTGCGATTGAACACCAGCTTGCCATCGCGACAAGCGTGGCGGTCGGCGCAGAAGTAGCCCACACGCTCGAACTGATAGCGCGCCTCGGGCGCCGCATCGGCCAGCGCCGGCTCGGCAATGCCGTGCACGGTGACCAGCGACTCGGGGTTGAGATGGTCGAGGAAGTCGGCATCCTTGTCGCGATCCGGCGCCTCGTCGAGAAACAGGTTGTCGTAGAGGCGCACTTCGACCGGCACGCCGTGCTCGGCGCTGACCCAGTGGATCACCCCTTTCACCTTGCGCCCCTCGGGATTCTTGCCCAGGGTCTCGAAGTCGACAGAGCAGTGCAGCGCCGTGATCTCGCCGCCATCGTCCTTGATCACTTCATCGCAGCGGATCACGTAGCCGTTGCGCAGACGCACTTCCTTGCCCGGCGCCAGCCGGAAGAACTTCTTCGGCGGCTCCTCCATGAAGTCGTCACGGTCGATCCAGATCTCGCGGGTCAGCGGCAGGCGCCGGGTCCCCATGTCATCGCGCGCCGGGTGCCCCGGCACCTCGAACACCTCGCCATGGTCGGCGGCGACATTGGTCAGCACCACCTTGAGCGGATTGAGCACGCACATCGCCCGCGGCGCGTTGTCCTCCAGGTCGGAGCGAATCGCAAAGTGCAGCATGGCGATATCGACCACATTGGCCGCCCGGCTGACCCCGGTCATGTCGCAGAACTTGCGCAGCGAGGTCGGCGTATAGCCGCGCCGGCGCAGCCCCGAGATGGTGGGCATGCGCGGATCGTCCCAGCCGTCCACCACCTGCTCGTCGACCAGCAGCTTGAGTTTGCGCTTGGAGGTCACGGTGTAGTTGACGTTCATCCGCGCGAACTCGGTCTGGCGCGGCTGCGACGGCACCGGCAGGTGCGCGAGGAACCACTCGTAGAGCGGGCGGTGATCCTCGAACTCGAGCGTGCACAGCGAATGGGTGATGCCCTCGATCGCATCCGACTGCCCATGGGCGAAGTCATAGGAGGGGTAGATCTTCCAGGCATCCCCGGTCTGGTGGTGATGGGCGTGGCGAATCCGATAGAGGATCGGGTCGCGCAGATTGATGTTGGGCGCGGCCATGTCGATCTTGGCCCGCAGCACCTTGGCGCCCTCGGCGAACTCGCCCACGCGCATACGCTCGAGCAGGTCCAGGTTCTCCTCCACCCCACGCTCGCGGTAGGGGCTCGGCCGGCCCGGCTCGGTCAGGGTGCCGCGGTACTCGCGGATCTCTTCCGGCGAGAGATCGTCGACATAGGCCAGACCTTCGCGCACCAGGTGCTGAGCCCAGGCATAGAGCTGGTCGAAGTAGCTAGAGGCATAGCGCACCTCACCGCTCCAGCGATAGCCGAGCCACTCGATATCCTCGCGAATGGCATCGATGTAGGCCTGCTCTTCCTTGGCCGGATTGGTGTCGTCGAAGCGCAGATGACAGTGGCCGCCGAACTGTTCCGCCAGACCGAAGTTGACCCAGATCGACTTGGCGTGGCCGATGTGCAGGAAGCCGTTGGGCTCCGGCGGGAAACGGGTCACGATCGTCTGGGCCTGCCCCGATTCGATCTCGTCACGAATCTGATTGCGCAGAAAATTCGGGGCTCCGTGCTGGGTATCGTCGTTCTCGACGCGACTCTCGACGCTCATGGAATGCAGACAACCTCTGTAATTCGTCGGACCGTGCAGTGACGGCGCTGGTGAAGGCAGGTTAACACGCGTGACGGGCGGTTTCTCCCGCCCGCGCAAAGCGGCTATTATAGCGCGACGCGCGGTCCCGGCGCCAAGCCAGCGCCGGCCCGGAACACGCCCTTTCGCTCAGGAAATATCATGATCGTTCTGCACACCAATCACGGCATCATCAAACTCGAGCTGGACGCCGACAAGGCGCCCAAGACGGCGGCCAATTTCGAGCAGTACGTCCGCGACGGCCACTACGATGGCACCCTGTTCCACCGTGTGATCGATGGCTTCATGGTCCAGGGCGGCGGCTTTGACACCGATTTCGAGCAGAAAGCGACACGGGCGCCGATCGAGAACGAAGCCGACAACGGCCTCACCAACCAGAAGGGCAGCGTTGCCATGGCGCGTACCCAGGACCCGCACTCGGCCAGCGCGCAGTTCTTCATCAACGTCTCCGACAACGACTTCCTCAACCACCGCGACAAGAGCCTGCCGGGCTGGGGCTACTGCGTGTTCGGTCACGTCGTCGAAGGTATGGACGTGGTCGAGCGCATCCGTCAGGTGGCCACCGGGCGCCGCGGCATGCACAGCGACGTGCCGGTCGAAGATGTCATCATCGAACGCGCCGAAGTTGTCTGAACGGCCACCGTTCGCCGCCCCCTAACGCCTTACCGACCGCCACAGCCATCGAGTCCGCCATGCAACTGCTGATCGCCGACCTTCATCTGCAACCCGACCAGCCCGAGATCGCCCAGGGTTTCATCGACTACCTGCGCGGCCCCGCCCGCGAGGCGTCGGCGCTGACCATTCTCGGAGACCTGTTCGAAGCCTGGATCGGCGATGACTACCGCGGCGAGTTCGAGCAGCACATCATCGCCGAACTGCGCGCCTGCCACGACGCCGGCACGCGACTCGCCTTCATGCACGGCAATCGTGACTTCCTGATCGGTGAAGCCTTCGCCGCCGACAGCGGCTGCGCCCTGCTCGAAGACCCCACCGTGGTGGAACTGGGCGGCCAACGCGCGCTGCTGATGCACGGTGACAGCCTGTGCACCGGCGACAGCGCCTATATGGCCTTCCGCCGCCAGGCCCGCGACCCGGCGTGGCAAGCACAGATCCTGGCGCTGCCGGTGGAGGAGCGCCTGGCGCTGGCGCGCAAGCTGCGCCAGCAGTCCGGCGAGGCCAACTCCAACAAGGCCGAGGACATCATGGATGTGACCCCGGCGGCGGTGGTCGACACGCTGCGCGAGCATGAATCGCGGCTGCTGATCCACGGCCACACCCACCGCCCGGCGGTGCACGAGCTGGAGGTCGACGGCGAGCGCGCCCAGCGCTACGTCATCGGCGACTGGCGGCCGAATCAGGGCTGGCAGCTGAGAGTCGAGGGCGACAGCCTGACACTGGAGTCGTTTGCCCTGGCCTGAACCTGCCCTTCCCTCAAGCTGCCCCGCCTGAGCCCGCCCACGGGCGGCGGGGCCAGCGGTTCCCCAGCGCCAACTTCCTGGCGCACCGTTTATCTTGCGACGCCGCTACCTAAGCCGCGGAGCACTTGCCTATCCCGCTGTGTCACCTCCCCGGAGGCGCGCCTCTTGCCGGCCATCCGCGTATCAGCCATGCCGCGCCCGGGTCGAGGCGGCCCGGCGGCCACGTCGGGGGCGCTGCGGCGGACGCGCGTCGGCGCTGACGTTGTCCAGCAGCGTGCGCCAGCGAATCAGTACCGGCGCATCGGAGAGCGCGACCTCGCCCAGGCGATAGCGCAGCGCCTGCTGGCTCTCGGCATCGTCGGGATTCACCAGCGTCAGCCACAGCGCCAGGCTGTGCAGTTCGAGGTGGGCACAGCTGGCTTCTTCCGCCCAGGTTCTCGCCTCGGCGATCAGCGCCTCGATCTCGGCCAGCGGCCGGCCCTGACGATGCTGGATCCGCGCCATCTGCAGCAGCAGCTGCGGCAGCATGGTCGAGCGGTTGTCACGGGCCTGCTCCAGACACGGCAGCAGGTAGTGCGCCGCACGCTCGAGCTGATCGAGCGCCAGACAGGCATCGCCGTACCATAGCGAGGCGCGCTGGTGGCGGGCCCGGCCGGTGAGTTCGATCAACCGCTCGACCCCCGCCTCGACCTGATCCAGCCCGGCCGTATCACCCGCCAGCGCCTGCCCCCAGCCGAGCACGCAGAGCGCCTCCAGATGCCAGCGCTGCAGATCCCGCGAGCGGGTCATCTCGAAAGCACGCTGGCCGCGCTCCAGGGCCAGATGGACATGCCCCAACTGACGGTAGAGAGAGGCGGCGAAGATCAGCGCCATGGCCAGCGACGCCGGGTGGCGAATGCTCTCCGCCAGCCGGATCGACGCCTCCATCTGCTGTTCGGCGCGACGGTAATCGCCGCGCAGGCAGAGCGCCCAGCTCTGGTAGCAGCTGGCCGCCACCTGCGGGTGATCGGAGTAAGGCAGCCACTCGAGCACCATCGGCTGGTGCAGTGGATCGATCTGCTCCAGATGCTCGAAGGCCCGCCCTACCTGCCCGCTCCAGTACTCGCCATAGGCGCGGGCATAGAGCGCCAGGCGACGGTAGCGCGGGTCGTCGATCCGCTGCGCCAGCTCGCGCAGGTGCTCGGCCAGGGCGTCGGCATCGCGGTTGGCGTAACGCTGGCTGGCGCCGACCCAGAGCCCCCAGGTGACCAGGAAGGCCTGATCCTCGGCACCCTCCTCCTGGGCGGGGCCATCGCGCCACAGCTGCTGCGCCTCGATGAAGCACGCCTGGGCCGGACGCGAACCATGCCCTTCCAGCGCGTAGTAGGCCTGACCCTGCACCGTCAGCAGGCTGATACGCCTTTCGGCCGCCCCGCCCACGCCACGAGCCAGACAGCCCAGTCCGGCTTCGGCCAGGCGCAGTGCGGTGCGATTGGCGCTGGCGCGCAGGGCGCCACGCGCCGCCATCTCGAAGTAGCGTGCGCCGCGACCCGGGTCACCGCTGCGCTGCAGGTGTTCGGCGAAATCGCCGGGATGGCGGCTGATCCAGGCCGGGCGCTGGGACTCGATCAGCGCTACCAGGCGGCCGTGCAGGGTCACGCGCACATCCTGGGGGCAAGACAGATAGGCGGCCTCGTGCAACAGCGGGTGGGTGAACTGGAAATCGAAGGGGGCGGCCTCGCACGGCTCGATGATCTCGAGCCGGCGCATCTGCTCGAGTGCCGCCCGCAGCGCCGCATCAGTCGTGTCGAGACACGCCCTGAGCAGCGCGGTCTCGAACTGGCGTCCGCACACCGCCGCCATGTGCGCCACACTGCGATCCTGGTGCAGTTGATCGATACGACTGGCGAGCAAGCCGAGCAGCCCGCGCGGCAAGGCGGCGGCATCGAGGGTGCGCCCCTCCCGGCGATCGATCTCGAGCCAGCGGCAGATCTCCTGCAGATAGAGGGGCACGCCCTCGCAGCGCGCGATCAGCTGCTCGCGCAGTGACGGATCCAGCGTCAGGCAGTGGCGCCGGGCGAGCACGTCGAGCATCTCGGCCGACTGCTCGGCCCCCAGGCGACCGAGCGCGATCTGCTGGTCCCAGTTGAGCCGGATCGAGGGCATCTCGCGGTTCTGATGCGAGGCCAGCAGCAGCAGCGAGGAGTGGATCGGCAAGCGCACCTGCAGGTTGTAAAGCACCTTGAGTGAAGGCTCGTCGAGCCACTGCAGATCGTCGATGATCATCACCAGCGGCCGGCGCGTCGCGGTCAACCGCAGGATCAACGACTGGGTCAGATGGCTGACCAACTCCACCGCCTCCTCCGCCGCCTCGCGGCTGGTGACTTCACGCACCAGCACGTCGAGCAGCAGGCGGCGCCGCTCGACGCCGATCTTGGCCAGGGTCGGCGTGGCATCGATCAACGCCTCCAGGCTGGCGAGCGCCGGCTCTGCGCCGAGATGCCAGCGCAGTAGCGACTGCACCACCGCATAGGGCGTCTGGCTCGACAGCCGTGTGGTCTGGCGCCAGAACAGCGCGACGTCCTCGTGCTGCAGACATTCGCGGAAACGAATCATCAGCGCCGACTTGCCGATCCCGGTATCGCCCAGCACCAGAAGGCTCTGACGCAGCCCCAGCGCCACTCGGGCCAGGGCGTCACGCAGCTGGCGCAACTCGGCATCGCGCCCCAGCAGGCTCGGCACTCGGGCCACCCGTCCGCCGTCGCCGGACGCCAACGCCAGGGCGCGCCGCACGACCCGCCCATCGGCGCTCAGCAGACGCGGCGTCAGCCGCGCCTGCAGATCGAACGCCGGCGGCAGGTGCTGGCTGGCATTGAGCGAAATCATCAGCTCCCCCGGCTCGGCCATCGCCAGCATCGCCAGCGCGACCTGGGTGACGTCGCCGAGCGGATCGATGGTGCGGCGCTCCGGCAGCCAGATCACCCGGCCGCTATCCAGTCCCGCACAGAGGGTAAAGGCGGGCGGCGGCACACTGCCCTCCCAGCACGCCGCGACCTGCGCCGAGAGCCCCTGCTGACAGTGATCGTAGAGCGCCACCAGCTCGGCCAATTGGTGTGTCGGGCCGTGGGTGGCGAAGCAGGCCAGCCCTACCCCGCTACCCACCGCCGCCTGCCAGAAGCCGCCGAGCTGATGACACTGGGTCTCCAACCAGCGGAACAGCTGATCCTGCAGGGTCAGGCAGGCCAGCGCCTCACCGATATCGTTGCCGCTCTCCGGTGGCTTGAGTGCGATCGCCATGATCGCCACCTGACGAAAGTCGATCTCTGCCGCCGAGTAGCCGGCCATCGGGGCCGCGGGAGCCGGCGGCGGCACCGCACGCTCCGCCGCCGGGATGGCGTCCGACCAGTCGCCGGCGAACTGCAGGAAGCCGGCGCTGGGCTGCTCGCCGGAGAGCGCCAGCTGACGCAGCAGGGAGTGGAAGCACTCACGTGCGGCGGCCACCTGACCATGACCGGCGAGGCAGCGGATCAGCTGCTCCTGGAACGCCGCATGCTCGGGAAAGCGCGTCACCAGCACCCGCAGTAGCGCCTCGGGCAGCGTCCGTACCTTGGCCAGGGTACGCTCGGCGTAATCGATCACCCGGTCACGCCAGTCGCCGCGCGCCTGCGTCAGCCAGTGGCTGAAGGCCTGGCACTGGGGCAGCGCCAGCTCCGCCACCAGCTCGCCGCGGTAGTCATTCAAGAGCTTCTCGAGCCGTGCGACATCCGGCGCCAGCGCGAGCTCACGCTCGATCTCGCGCAGGTCCCATGCCACCGACGTCGGCGGCACGCAGGCGATGGTCTGGCGGGTGACCGTCAGCGACGCCGCGCCACACTCACCCAGGGCGTGACGCAGCGAGTGCAGCGCATGGCGCAGGTTGGTCCGCGCGGATTTGAGGCTCTGGTCCGGCCACAGCAGCGCCGCCAGCTGCGCGCGGCTGACCGGACCGTGCTGCAGCAGCAGATAGACCAGCAGCGCCTTGACCTTGTCGTAGCTGAACTGGGTCAGCGTAGTGGCATCCTGGCGCAGGCCGAACTGCCCGAACAGGGTCAGGGTCGTGGTAGCGGATGGCCGAGTCATGCATCTCCTCGAAGGGGCCCAGCGCCGCGCCCGCGGCTGGCGTCAGCCGCCGTCATACCGCGGCCGGCACTCCGCTATGGAAGCGAAAGTGGGTGTCCGTGTCCTCGATCAGGGCACGCTCATGGGCGGAGAAACAGGCAATCCGTTCCGCCACCGCCGGCGCGCCGGCATAGCGCTGGGCAAGGCCGATATAGTCCTCGAAATGGCGCCCTTCCGAGCGCACCAGCGAGCGATAGAACTTGGCCAACTGCGCGTCGAGCCGCGGGATCAGCCGCGCAAAGCGCTCGCACGAGCGTGCCTCGATGAAGGCGCCGACGATCAGGATGTCGATCAGTCGCTGCGGCTCGTCGCGCGCCACGTGACGCCGCAGCCCCTCGGCGTAGCGTGACGCCTGCAGATGGCTATAGTCGACCCCCCGCTCCTGCATGATCGCCACCACCTGCTCGAAGTGCAGGAGCTCCTCCCGCGCCAGCTGCGACATCTTGGTCAACAGCTCCGGGCGATCGACATAGCGGAACATCAGGCTCATGGCGGTGGAGGCCGCCTTCTTCTCGCACTGGGCATGGTCGATCAGCAGCAGTGCCGGATTGGCGAGCGCCGCCTCGATCCAGCTCTCGGGGGTCGCGCAGGGCAGGAACTCGAGCAGCTCCCGCGGCAGCGTGGCGTCGGTCTCGGTAGCGGTATAAGCGGTCATGGCGATGTCGTCCGTGGGCAATCTCGGGCGGCCTCATGTTAGGGAAAGCCTGCGCAAATGTCTCCACGTACACCGTCGTCGGCGCGGCGAGCCCCGTCACGGGCCGGCGCGTCACCCGCCGAGCGGCGCCATGGCGGGGCTTGCGCGCCTCGCCTTAACATTGTCGACAGTTTCACGTAGACTGCGCAGCGCCCACCGCAGCCGGTCGTTTGCCGCCGCCCTCCCCACCGCTCCCGGCGGGGCCGTCGCGCGCTGCCACCGCCGCTCTCGCTGCGGGCTCTGACATTAGATGAGGGTTCAACCGTGCTCGAAGCTTACCGCCAACATGTCGAGGAGCGCGCCCAGGAAGGCGTGCCGCCGAAACCGTTGACCGCCGAAATGACCGTCCAACTGGTCGAGCTGCTCAAGCAGCCGCCCGCCGGTGAAGAGGCATTTCTCCTCGAACTGATCACCGATCGCGTACCGCCCGGTGTCGACGAGGCCGCCTACGTCAAGGCCGGCTTCCTCACCGCCATCGCCAAGGGCGAGGCGACCTCGCCGCTGATCGACAAGATCCACGCGGTCAAGCTGCTGGGCACCATGCAGGGCGGCTACAACATCGCCACCCTGGTCGAGCTGCTCGACGACAGCGAGCTGGCCCAGGAAGTGGGCGAGCAGCTCAAGCACACCCTGCTGATGTTCGATGCCTTCCACGATGTCGCCGAGCGGGCCAAGAACGGCAACGCCGTGGCCCAGAGCGTGCTCGAGTCGTGGGCCGAGGCCGAGTGGTTCCTGGCCAAGCCGGCGCTGGCCGACAAGATCAGCATCGCGGTGTTCAAGGTGCCCGGCGAGACCAACACCGACGACCTGTCGCCGGCGCCGGACGCCTGGTCGCGCCCCGATATCCCGCTGCACGCCAACGCCATGCTCAAGAACCCGCGCGACGGCATCGAGCCGGAAGTGCCGGGCAGCAAGGGCCCGCTGGCACAGATCGAAGCGGTCAAGGCCAAGGGCTTCCCGGTCGCCTACGTGGGCGACGTGGTGGGCACCGGCTCCTCGCGCAAGTCGGCGACCAACTCGGTGCTGTGGTTCTTCGGTGACGACATCCCCCACGTCCCCAACAAGCGGGCCGGCGGCTTCTGCTTCGGCGGCAAGATCGCACCGATCTTCTTCAACACCATGGAAGACGCAGGCGCCCTGCCGATCGAGATGGATGTCGACAAGCTCGAGATGGGCGACGTCATCGACGTCTATCCGTATGAAGGCAAGGTGACCCGCCACGACAGCGATGAGGTCATCTCCACCTTCGCGCTCAAGACCCAGGTGATCCTCGACGAAGTGCGTGCCGGCGGCCGCATTCCGCTGATCATCGGCCGCGGCCTTACCGAGAAGGCGCGCGACGAGCTCGGCCTGCCCGCCTCCGACGTGTTCCGCAAGCCGGAGCAGCCGGTCGATACCGGCAAAGGTTTCACCCTGGCCCAGAAGATGGTCGGCAAGGCGTGCAACCTCGAGGGCGTGCGTCCGGGCATGTACTGCGAGCCGAAGATGACCACGGTCGGCTCCCAGGACACCACCGGTCCGATGACCCGCGACGAGCTCAAGGATCTGGCGTGTCTCGGCTTCCAGGCCGATCTGGTGATGCAGTCCTTCTGCCACACCGCCGCCTATCCCAAGCCGGTCGACGTCGAGACCCACCACACCCTGCCGGACTTCATCCAGAACCGCGGCGGCGTGTCGCTGCGTCCGGGTGACGGCATCATCCACTCCTGGCTCAACCGCATGCTGCTGCCCGACACCGTGGGCACCGGCGGCGACTCCCACACCCGCTTCCCGCTGGGCGTGTCGTTCCCGGCGGGCTCCGGCCTGGTCGCCTTCGCCGCGGCCACCGGGGTGATGCCTCTGGACATGCCGGAGTCGGTGCTGGTGCGCTTCAAGGGCAAGCGTCAGCCGGGTATCACCCTGCGTGACCTGGTCCATGCGATCCCCTACTACGCGATCCAGCAGGGGCACCTGACGGTCGCCAAGTCGGGCAAGAAGAACATCTTCTCCGGGCGCATTCTGGAGATCGAAGGTCTCGAGGATCTCACCGCCGAGCAGGCCTTCGAACTCTCCGACGCCTCCGCCGAGCGTAGCGCCGCAGGCTGTACCATCACCCTCTCCGAGGAGAGCGTGACCGAGTACCTGACCTCCAATATCACCCTGCTCAAGTGGATGATCAGCGCCGGCTACGGCGACGCCCGCACCCTGGAGCGTCGTATTCAGGGCATGGAAGCATGGCTGGCAGATCCCAGCCTGATGCGCGCCGACGCCGACGCCGAGTACGCCGCGGTGATCGAGATCGACATGAGCGAGCTCGACCAGCCGGTGCTCTGCGCCCCCAACGACCCGGACGACGCGCGTCTGCTCTCCGAGGTTGCCGGCGAGAAGATCGACGAGGTCTTCATCGGCTCGTGCATGACCAACATCGGCCACTTCCGCGCCGCCGGCAAGCTGCTCGAGAAGCAGCCTGCGGGGAGCCTGAAGACGCGCCTGTGGCTTGCGCCGCCGACCAAGATGGACCAACATCAGCTGACCGAGGAGGGCTACTACGGCATCTACGGCAAAGCCGGTGCCCGCATGGAGATGCCGGGTTGCTCGCTGTGCATGGGTAACCAGGCACGTGTGGCGCCGAAGTCGACCGTGGTTTCCACCTCGACCCGTAACTTCCCCAACCGTCTCGGTGACGGCGCCGATGTCTATCTGGCATCGGCAGAGCTCGCGGCGATTGCCGCCGTCGAGGGCCGCCTGCCGACGGTCGAGGAGTACAAAGCGACCATGGGTGAGTTCGATGCGATGGCGGGCGAGATCTACCGCTATCTGAACTTCCATGAGATCGAGGACTTCCAGAAAGCGGCCGCTACCGTCATTCCGGTCGCCCAGGAAGCCTGATACGACTCTTCCGATGCTCGCAGCTTCATGAAGAGGCTACCGAAACGCCCCGCACCGCGCGGGGCGTTTTTTATGCGCAGTCGCCGCCGCCAGAACGCAACCCCCGGTGTGTGATCAGGGCGTCAGCAGCCCTTCGATGCCGTGGCACCAACGTGCCTGCCAGACGTGGGCAGCGGGCGCGGCGCGCTCGATCGCGCTGCGCTCCGCCGGCGTGGCGTAGACGAGGTAGTCGACCTCGAAGCGGTGGCACAGCGAGAACACCTCGCTGGGGTAATAGAGTCGCACGCCCTCGACCTCGGTGGCGTGCTGCCACGGCGCCTCGGTGACCATGGCGATCACCGCGTGAGTCGCGCTGAGGTCACGCAACCAGCCGTAGTGGCGTGACTCGCAGCCACACAGCACGACACGCCGTGGGCGACGGCGGCCTGGCAGACGACCGGCGGCCAGGCATCGCAGCGTGTCGAGGGGGCGAAAGAAGTCGATGACGGCAGCGCCTCGTCGCGGGTGGATGACCGCCCCATTGTCACGCGCCTACGCGCCGGCGACAAACCGGACGACGCAGGGCCGCACCGGGCTTGCGCCGGGACGGGTAGCAAATTAGAGTTTTTAGATAAAAGAACAGCGTTCATCAACGGGATGGAGATGGAAAACATGAAGATCAATACCTGGCTGGCACTCCCGCTGGCGCTGTCGCCGATGCTGCTGGCGCCTGCCGCCCAGGCCGCCAACGCCGACGGCCTGTATGTCGGTATCGGCGGTGGCTACGGCAAGGTGACCAGTAGCGACAGCGATGTCGGCCACTTCACCGGTGCCAGCGGCGGCGGCTACCATGTGGACGACGACGACAGCGTCTACAAGGCGTTCGTGGGCTACGAGTACAACCCGTACTTTGCCACCGAGGCGTTCTACGCCGACCTGGGCAAACCCAACATCATCCGCGGCGGCAACGTGGTCGACCTCAAGACCCGCGCCTACGGCCTGAACCTGATCGGCAAATATCCGCTGCCCGCCGGCTTCGAGGTGTTCGCCAAGGCCGGTATGGCGAAGTGGAACGTCGATGCCCGGGGCGATCTAGGCGCAGGCTCGAACCTCGACGACAACGACGGCATCGATCCGGTCTACGGCGCCGGTATCCAGTACCACTACCAGCATCTGCTGCTGCGTACCGAGTACGAGCGCTACGACTTCGACAGCGACTACAAGGTCGACGCCTACACAGCTTCGGTGGGCTGGCAGTTCTGACCCAGAGCCATTGCGCTACCGAGGCCGCCTGCGGGCGGCCTTGGCGTTTCCCGCGGATGACAATTCCTTTCGGACAGGGGAATCACTTGTGCGACTTGGGAACGCTGAATAAATCGCCGAACGAGATGAAGGGCAAGGCGCCCGGAGCGCAGACTCGCAGCAACGCGTAGAGAACGCCCGCAGGGCGGCCCGTCAGGGCAAGTTGCCGAAGGCAACGCGTCAAGCGAGACATAACATGGGGTCAGGCGAGCTTTCGACCGGACTGGCGTCCCAGTACCGCGTAACGCAGCCATACGCTGGGGACGCCGATTCCGTGCAGGTATTTATGCAGCGATTCCCTTGCGCCGATGACACTTTGAAGACAAGACTGACAGGGTCACAAGGAAGATGACCCCACACTGACCAGGACGTCGACGACCGCGACATGCTTGCCCCTCGCCCGCTGATCAAGGACATCACGCGCCAGATCGCCGTACACTGGCGCGCGCTCATCGCCTTTCATCTCTTTTTCACCCTGCTGGCCACTGCGCTCTGGGTGCCGCTCTCCGCAGGCACCCTGGCCGGACTGCTGAAGCGTATCGGCCAGCCGGTGCTCAGCAACGGCCAGATCGTCGATATCGCGCTCTCCGCCTGGGGCCTGTTATGGCTGCTGGCGGCCCTGGGCCTGAGCTTTCTGCTGATCTTCCTGCAGCAGGCGGGGATGATGCGCGTGGTCTCCAGCCGCCACGGCGGGCGCTATCGGGTCGCCATGGGCGCCCTCTGGCATGTGCTACGGCGCTTCCCGGCGCTGGCCGCGCTGGCCTTTCTCCAGGTCGGTGCGCATCTGCTGCTGGCGACCCCGTTCGCCCTCGGCGTGGCCCATCTCTATGCCTGGCTGCTGGGGGACACCGAACCCTATGTACTGCTTCGCGTGCTGCCCGTGGCGCTGTGGCAGTTCCTCGCTCTGGCGCTGCCGCTGCTGCTGGTCTGGGCACTGCTCGCCGGTACGCTCTATCTGCGCTGGTTCCTCGCCCTGCCGGCACTCGTGCTGGAGGAGCTGGGGCCGATGGCGGCGCTCACCCGCAGCCGTCACTTGACCCGCCAGCGGCGCTGGCGCATGGCGCTGCTGGTGCTCGCCATGGCGCTATCGGTGGCAGTGATCCCGATCGCCTTCAGCCTGCTGTTCAACGCCCTCGGCGGACCGCTGCTGGGGCACCTGCCCGAGCGTGCGAGCGTACTGATCCCCGCCATGCTCGCCTACCTGGCGCTCTATATCGTGGCCACCATCGCCCTCACCTTCCTCGGCGTCAGCGCCAACAGCCTGCTGGTCACCACCCTGTTCCAGCGCGCCAGCGGGCGCACGCCGGTACTCGACAGCGAACCCGCACCGCGCCGCTCGGGGGTGATCGCCTGGGGCGCGGAGATTCTGGTCCTGGCGTTCGCGCTGCTTCAGGCGGGATGGATTCTCCAGGGTTTCGAGATCAACGACACGGTCAGTATCACCGCCCATCGCGGCGCCTCGCATCAGGCCCCGGAGAACACCCTGGCAGCGCTGGAGGGGGCCATCGACGCCGGTGCCGACTACATGGAGCTGGACGTGCGCCTGAGCGGCGATGACCAGGTGATCGTCGCCCACGACGACAACCTGCGCCGACTCACCGGCATCGATCGCCGCTTGAGCGAGATGACCCTCGACGAGATTGCCCAGGTCGACGTCGGTGCCTGGTTCGGCGATGCCTTCATCGGCGAGCGCATCCCCACCTTTGCCGCGCTGCTGGCGCGCGCCCGCGGACGTATCGATCTCTATGTCGAGCTCAAGCCGGCGCCGCGCAGCGCCGACGCCCTGGCCCGCCAGGTGATCGCCCAGCTCCGCGCCAGCGACATGGCCGATCACGTGGTGATCGCGTCGCTCTCGCCGTCGGTGGTAGCGCGGGTCAAGCAGCTGGCGCCGGACATCCGCACCACGCTGTTCCTGCAGTTCCTTCTGCCCGGGGCCCTGGCGGAGACCCCCGCCGACATCATCGGCCTGCGCCATACCCAGGCCAACCCCAGCCTGCTGCGGACGCTGCACGGCAGCGGCCGCGGCGTGGCAGTGTGGACGGTGAATAACCCCGGCGCCATGTCACGCTATATCGACATGGGGGTCGACAACATCATCACCGACCGCCCCGAAGCGCTCAGCGCTCTGCTCGCCGAGCGCCGCGACATGTCCGATGGCGAACTGCTGCTGGTCAAGCTGCGCAATTGGCTAAGATCTTGAAAAAGAAGATGCGTAAAAACATGCTCGTGAACGCCATGAACGCCATGAACGCAAAAAGCCGGTGCGATCTCTCGCACCGGCCTGGATGACGCCACCTCGCGCAGCGAGGTTTGGCCGACAATCAGCCGAGGGTTTCGCCGGCCAGCATGAACCAGGTCTCAAGCACCGCGTCCGGGTTGAGCGAGACCGAGTCGATGCCCTGCTCCATCAGCCACTTGGCCAGTTCGGGATGATCCGAGGGGCCCTGGCCGCAGATGCCGACGTACTTGCCCTGGGCCTTGCACGCCTGGATCGCCATCGACAGCAGCTTCTTCACCGCCGGGTCACGCTCGTCGAAGAGATGCGCAATGATGCCGGAGTCGCGGTCGAGCCCCAGGGTGAGCTGGGTCAGGTCGTTGGAACCGATCGAGAAGCCGTCGAAGTACTCGAGGAACTCGTCCGCCAGCAGCGCATTGGCCGGCAGCTCGCACATCATGATCACTTTAAGATGATTCTCGCCGCGCTTGAGACCGTTGGCCTCGAGCAGCTCGACCACCCCCTTGGCTTCGGCCGGGGTGCGCACGAACGGTACCATGATCTCGACGTTGTCCAGGCCCATCTCGTCACGCACGCGCTTGAGCGCCTGGCACTCCAGCTCGAAACAGGGGCGGAAGTCGTCGGAGAGATAGCGCGAGGCGCCGCGGAAGCCGAGCATCGGGTTCTCTTCGCCCGGCTCGTAGAGCTTGCCGCCGATCAGGTTTTCGTACTCGTTGGACTTGAAGTCCGACAGCCGCACGATCACCCGCTTGGGATAGAACGACGCTGCCAGCGTCGAGATGCCCTCGACCAGACGATCGACGTAGAAGCTGACCGGATCGGCATAGCCGGCGGTGCGCAGGTCGATGGTCTGCTTGAGATCGCTGGAGAGCTTGTCGTAATCCATCAGCGCACGCGGGTGCACGCCGATCATGCGGTTGATGATGAACTCCAGCCGCGCCAGACCCACGCCCGCATTGGGCAGCCCGGCGAACGCGAAGGCGCGATCGGGGTTGCCCACGTTCATCATAATCTTGAACGGGATATCGGGCATGCTGTCGACGCTGGTGGCACGGCACTCGAACTCGAGCTTGCCGTTGTAGACGTGGCCCGTGTCGCCCTCGGCGCAGGAGACGGTGACCTCGAGCCCATCTGCGAGCAGCGCGGTGGCGTCACCGCAACCCACCACTGCGGGAATTCCCAGCTCGCGGGCAATGATCGCCGCGTGGCAGGTGCGTCCGCCACGGTTGGTGACGATCGCCGAGGCGCGCTTCATGATCGGTTCCCAGTCGGGATCGGTCATGTCGGTCACCAGTACGTCGCCGTTCTGTACCTTGTGCATCTCTTCGGGTGACGCCACCAGCCGGACCTTGCCCTGGCCGATGCGCTGGCCGATGGCGCGGCCGTCGACCAGCACGCGCCCCTTCTCCTTGAGAGTGAAGCGCTCAAGGGTGCCGGCATCCTGGTTGGAGACCACGGTCTCGGGCCGCGCCTGGACGATATAGAGCCTGCCGTCGTCGCCGTCCCGGGCCCACTCGATGTCCATCGGGCGGCCGTAGTGCTGCTCGATGGTCACGGCCTGGCGCGCCAGCGCCATCACATCGTCGTCGGAGAGACAGAAGCGCTGACGGTCGGCATGGGCGACATCGACCGTCTTGACCGAGCGGCCAGCGGCAGCGTCATCGGTATAGACCATCTTGATCCGCTTGGAGCCCAGGGTACGCCGCAGCACCGCCGGCCGACCGGCCGCCAGGGTCGGTTTGTGCACGTAGAATTCGTCGGGGTTGACCGCCCCCTGCACCACGGTCTCGCCCAGACCCCAGGCGCCGGTCACGAAGACCGCATCGCGGTAGCCGGACTCGGTGTCCAGCGTGAACATCACGCCGCTGGCTGCGGTCTCGGAGCGCACCATCTTCTGTACCCCGGCGGAGAGCGCCACGTTCTCGTGGGCGTAACCGCGGTGCACGCGATAGGAGATGGCACGGTCGTTGAACAGCGAGGCAAACACCTCGTGCACCGCGCGCTTGACGTTATCGAAGCCATCGATGTTGAGGAAGGTCTCCTGCTGACCGGCGAAGGAGGCATCGGGCAGATCCTCCGCGGTCGCCGAGGAGCGCACCGCCACCTTGAGCTGCGGGTAGCGCGCCTGCAGGGTCTGGTAGGCATCCGCCAGCGCCGACTCGAAGGCCGGCGGCAGCGGCGTGTCGATCACCCAGCCGCGAATCTTCTCGCCGACCTTGGCCAGCGTCTCGGTGTCGTCGACGTCCAGCGTGGCGAGCTCGGCATTGATGCGGTCGTTGAGCCCTTCGTGCTTGAGGAATTCGCGGTAGGCGTGTGCGGTGGTGGCAAAGCCGCCCGGCACGGTGACACCGGCATCGGCCAGGTTAGAAATCATCTCGCCGAGGGAGGCGTTCTTGCCGCCCACCCGCTCGACATCGCCCATACCCAACTGATCGAAAGTGATGATGAAGGGTTCCAAGATCCTCTCCTGCTCGTTTCGGCTGACGTTGTGGCACGTCCTCTGCGCCTCGATGGAGCCAGAAGCTAACAGCCGTTCCCGCGCTTAGCCAGCAGTTTAAGGGCGTAGGGTTTGGAGTATTTCTACAAGAATCCGGCCTTTTCCCCGGTTCTTGTAGTCAGCCGACGAATTCGCCCTGGAACCGACACAAGTGGTTGCCCGGACAGGAAATCCGGGTCGACAATGGGCCATCGACGCCGAGGACCGCCCACCATGACACGCACCGCCTTCTTCATCTCGGATGGCACCGGGATCACCGCCGAGACCCTGGGACGCAGCCTGCTCTCGCAGTTCGAGAACACCGACTTCCACCTGGTCACCAAGCCCTATATCGACACTCTGGACAAGGCGCGCTCGCTGGTCGGCATGATCGAGGCCACCGCCGAGCGCGACGGCGCGCGCCCGATCGTCATCGACACCATCGTCGACCAGTCGGTCCGTGCGATCGTCGCCGAGGCGCCAGCGTTCATGGTCGACATCTTCTCGACCTTCCTCGCGCCGCTGGAGGAGGAGCTGGCGACCCACTCCACCTACACCGTCGGCCGCGCCCACGCCATGGGGCGTGACGATGTCTACATGCACCGCATCGATGCGGTGAATTTCGCCCTCGACAACGATGACGGAGCGCGCACCCATCAGTACGAGGAGGCGGACATCATCCTGGTCGGCGTGTCACGCTGCGGCAAGACGCCCACCTCGCTCTATCTGGCGCTGCAGTTCGGCATCCGCGCTGCCAACTACCCGCTGACCGAGGACGATCTAGACGAGAACGGCATCCTCGCCCTGCCGGCATCGCTGGCCAAGCATCGCCACAAGCTGTTCGGGTTGACCATCGATGTCAGACGTCTGGCCGCGATCCGTACCGAACGCCGCCCCAACAGCCGCTACTGTTCAATGGATCAGTGCATGCAGGAGATCGAGCAGGCCGAAGCGCTCTACCGGCGCCAGAACATCCCGTTCATCGATACCACACGCTTCTCGATCGAAGAGATCTCCACGCGCATGATGAACGAGACGGGTCTGCAGCGACGCTTCAGCCCGCGCTAGAGAGTACGGCGACAGCGGTCTACGCTAGACAAAAGTGGCAGCAGTGGGCCGCGATGGGCAGAAGCGGCGGTAGCGGGCCGCCATGGACAGAGGCGGTAGCGGGCCGCCATGGACAGAGGCGGTAGCGGGCCGCCATGGACAGAGGCGGCCGCGGGCCGCAGCGCATGAGTTCGCTTCGAGCAGCGGTGCCTGACCGATCGACATGGGCGCGTTGGCCGTTGCCGATATCATTGACCGCCACCGGCCTTTAAAAATCCTCGACGAGCCCCATCTCATTAGCACGCAAACAGCCACTCCTTCTTGTTAACCCCACCCATACCGACCGGTATGTGGGAAAGCCATCAGGCGACTGTAAGAGGAACTCACCGTGCCGCTATTACGTTTTGATGTGATCAAAGGACGCGACGAAAAAGCGCTCAAGGCCTTGCTGGATACCGCCCATGAGGCAATGCTGGAAGCCTTCGAGGTGCCGGCAACCGACCGCTATCAGATCGTGCACCAGCACGAGCCCAATGAACTGGTCGTCGAGGACACTGGCCTCGGGTTCAGTCGAAGTGACAACCTGGTGATGATCAGCATCGTCAGCAAAGCCAGGACACAGCCCCAGAAAGAGCGGCTCTACGCCCTGCTTGCCGAACGCCTGGAATCCCAGTGCGGTATTTCACCCCAGGACCTCATGGTCTCCATTACCGAGAATGGAGATGCTGACTGGAGCTTTGGCATGGGTGAAGCGCAATTCCTGACCGGCAAACTCTAAGTCTCCCCCTCATCATATCCCTCGATACGCTCTTCGCCCCAGGCTTTACCAGCGCGACGCGCCTGGCAGGGGCGCCGAAGAGAAGTGACCAGGCAAACAGAGGCAGCGCTACGCACCACGCTGCCTCTGTGTCGTTTACAGGTCCTTGGGCGCGAAGATACCGGGGGCGTTGCGCCAGTACCCCTTGTAATCCATGCCGAAGCCGAACACGTAGCGATCGACCACTTCCAGGCCACAATAGGTCGCCTTGAGGTCCGGCGAGGCCTTGCGATCATGCTGCTTGTCGACCAGCACTGCGGTGGAGAGACTCGCCGCACCTGCCTGACGACAGTAGTCGAGAATCGCCGCCAGGGTAGCGCCCTCGTCGAGAATGTCGTCGACGATCACCACATGGCGCCCAGCCATGGGAATCTCCGGCGACACCCGCCAGAACAGCTCTCCACCGCGGATCCCGCCGCGATAGCGGGTAGCATGGAGATAGTCGACCTCGAGCGGGAAGCCGAGACGGGGCAGCAGATGCCCGGTGGTGATCAGGCCGCCATTCATCACGCAGTAGAACACCGGGAGCTTGTCACCAAGATCATGGGTGATCGCTGCAGCCATCTGGTCGAGAGCCTGCTCTACCTGGGCCTGGTCGATCAGACAGTCGGCGTTGTCCATGACCTCCTGCATCGAATTGAGCGCGTCGGGGAGCGTAGATTGGGTCATCGTATTCCGTATCAATAGCAGCGGGCGGCCACCGGCAGAGCCGGCGCCGCCTCTGGACAGAGGGCGGATCACTCCGCCTCGTTGAGGGCTTCCAGACGGGCATGGGTGCGCCGCCAGCGCGAGATCACCGCCAGCGACTCGAGGCTCGGCCTGGCGCGGGCGTAACGCAGCTTGGCGATCCGCGGCGCCTGGCGTCCGCTGCAGGCATCCACCACTTCCCGCGCTGCCGCGGGATCGTTGCAGATCACCGCCATGTCACAGCCGGCGGCCCAGGCCGCCTCGGCGCGTGCCGCCGGGGTACCGGCAGCGTGGGCGGCGGCCATGGTCAGGTCATCGGAGAAGATCGCCCCCTTGAACCCGAGCTCTTCGCGCAGCAACCCCAGCCAGCTGGGCGAGAAGCCCGCGGGGCGCTCGTCGAAGGCGGGAAAGATCACATGGGCCGGCATCACCGCATCGAGCTTGCCTGCCAGCCGCGCAAAAGGCACCAGATCGTGCGCGCGCAGCGCCTCCAGCGAGCGCGAATCCCGGGCCACGGCGTGGTGCGAATCCTGACGCGCCCCGCCATGCCCGGGAAAGTGCTTGCCGATGGCGACCATGCCAGCGTCATGCAGACCATCGATGAAGGCGCCGGCCAGCGCCGCGACCACCTCCGGGTCGGGGGAGAAACTGCGCGAGCCGATCGCCGGCGACTGGTCATCGTCGAGGTCGAGCACCGGGGCGAAGGTCAGGTCGAAACCGCACGCTGCCATCTCCATGCCCAGCAGCCAGCCGGTATCCAGCGCCAGGGCCAGAGCCGCCTCCGGCGCCTCGGCGAACTGTCGCCCCAGGGTCGCCATCGGCGGCAGCCGGGTCACGCCCTGCTTGAGCCGCTGCACGCGACCGCCCTCCTGGTCGACGGCGACCAGAATGTCCGGTCGGCAGGCGCGAATCTCGCCGATCAGCGCCTGGGTGGTCCCCGCATCCGGGGTATTGCGCGCAAACAGAATGACGCCCCCGACCTCGGGGCGCGACAGCAGCCGCCGCTCTTCCTCGCGCAGTCGAGTGCCCTCGACGTCCAGCATTACCGGACCCAGCGGTTGTGTCATAGCCGTTACCTGAAACCGTGAAGCGCCCGATTCTAGACGACCCGTCGGCGTCATGACAGAGGGCGCTGCCGCTACCGTGTCAGGTCGCTGCTGGCTCAGGCGACTCCAGCGGTGCCAGCATGCCCGCCGCCACCACCGGCTTGAGCCGCCGGATCAGATCGCGCACGGTGACATGCTCGTGGTACTCGTTGTCGGCGATATCGCGCAGCGCATCCAACCCAGAGAGCGTGAACACCACGGTTCCAAGCATGAAGTGGAGGCGCCAGAAGCGCTCCGCCTCCGGCAGCTCCGGCGTGGCCAGCCGCAAGCAGGCGACGAATCGGTGGAAGGTTTCGCCGTAGTGCGCCTGAATATAGCGCCGCAGATGCCCCTGGGCCTGGGTATAGGCCAGCCCAAGAAGCTTCATGAAGATCTTGAGACTGTGGCGCTCCGCCGGCACCTCGAGCACGCTTTCGGCGAGGCGTTCGAGCAGCACCTCGAGGGGAATGGTCTGCCCGCCATAGTGGCGTTCGAGCCCGTCGAGCGCGTGATTGAGACGCTCGGCGAAGGGGTCGAGGTAACGCGCGAAGACCGCCTGGATCAGTGCCTTCTTGGAGCCGAAATGGTAGTTGACCGCCGCCAGATTGACCTTGGCCCGGGTAGTGATGTTGCGCAGCGACGTTTCGGCGAACCCCTTCTCGGCGAACAGCACCTCGGCGGTGTCGAGAATGCGGGTCACGGTGTCGGATTGGGCCATGGACTACCTCTTTCCTGTCGACATCGGGGGCTGCTCGCTGACACCGAAGCTGCCGGCCGACGCCTGTCGAATCAGCTGAAAAACGCCTGTTTAAAACGCTTTTGAATCTAACCACTCCCGGCGCGGCGGCACAATCGCGGCAAACGTCGAAGGCACCCTGCCGCCCTCTTTTCCTTGCCCACCCTTTTCCCTTTGTCTACCCCTTTCCCTGCCCAGCAGGACTGGATACAATTCCAGACTGTATACATGACCAAGCCCTGACAGGCCCCGGGGAGACGCCCAATGTCGAGACCGCTCACCGCCCGGCAGCAGAACGTCTACGATTTCATCGTCAAGACGATGACCGAGTTCGGCTATCCACCCACCCGCGCCGAGATCGCCAAGGCGCTGGGATTCCGCTCCCCCAACGCCGCCGAGGAGCACCTGCGCGCGCTCGATCGCAAGGGCGTGATCCGCATGATTCCGGGGACCTCCCGCGGGATCCGCCTGCCCGCTGCGGCCGGCGCACCCGAGCCCGTCGAAGCCGTCGAGACGGGGCTGCCGATCGTGGGTAACGTCGCCGCCGGCAGCCCGATCCTCGCCGCCGAGCACATCGACCGCTACTGCCCGCTGCCGGCCGACTACTTCGCCCCCAGGGCCGACTACCTGCTGCGCGTACGCGGGCTGTCGATGAAGGACATCGGCATTCTCGATGGTGACCTGCTCGCCGTGCACCGTACCCAGGAGGTGCGCGACGGTCAGATCGTGGTCGCCCGACTCGACGACGAAGTCACGGTCAAGCGCTTCCAGCGGCACGGGCGCCGCGTCACCCTGCTGGCGGAGAACCCCGACTTCGCCCCCATCGAGGTCGACCTGGAGCATCAGCAGCTGGATATCGAGGGCCTCGGCGTCGGGATCATCCGCGGCGGCAATGGCCTGGGCCTGCAGTAGACGCCAACGGCCATGCGCAAGATCCTCCACGCGGACTGCGACTGCTTCTACGCCGCGGTGGAAATGCGCGACAACCCCGGGCTGCGCGACCTGCCGCTGGCGATCGGCGGCAGTGCCGACAAGCGCGGAGTCATCGCCACCTGCAACTACCCGGCCCGGCGCTATGGCATCCACTCGGCGATGCCCACCGCGCGCGCCCTGCGGCTATGCCCCGAGCTCAAGCTGCTGGCGCCGGACTTCGACCGCTACCGCCGCGTCTCGCATGACATCCAGGCGGTCTTCCACGAGCTGACCCCGCTGGTGGAACCGCTCTCCCTCGACGAAGCCTATCTCGACGTCAGTGAGGTCACCCGCTTCCAGGGCAGCGCGACCTGGATGGCGCACTGGCTCAAGCAGGAGGTGCTCGCGCGTACGGGCATCGTGGTCTCGGTGGGCGTGGCGCCCAACAAGTTTCTGGCCAAGATCGCCAGTGACTGGGACAAGCCGGATGGCCTGTTCGTGATTCCACCCACGCAGATGGCGAGCTTCATCGAGGGGCTGGCGGTCAACAAGCTGCACGGGGTCGGCCCCGCCACCGCGGCCAAGCTGGAGGGGCTGGGTATCGCTACCTGCGCCGAGCTGCGCGCACGGCCGCTGGAGCAGCTGATCGATGCCTTCGGCAAGTTCGGCCAGCGCCTGCACGAGCTGGCCCACGGCATCGATGACCGTCCGGTCAACGTCACCCGCGAACGCAAGTCGGTCAGCGTCGAGACCACCTACGACAGCGATCTGCCGGATCTCGCCCAGTGCCACCAGGCACTGGCACCGCTGATCGCCCGGCTCGACGAGCGCCTGGCCCGCCACGGCAACCCCGATATCGGCAAGCAGTTCGTCAAGGTGCGCTTCCACGACTTCACCAGCACCACCCAGGAGACCGGCGCCCGGGGCGTGATCCATGCACGCTTCCACGAACTGCTGGAGAGCGCCTGGCAGCGCGGCGGCCGCCCGGTGCGTCTGCTCGGGGTCGGCGTGCGCCTGGCCCCGGAGGCCGAGCAGCGCCAGCTCAGCCTGTTCGACGGCGAGCAGCCGACCTGACGCCGCAGGCGAGAGGCCGACCACACCGGGGCAGAACTCAGGAGAAGACGACGGTCTTGTTGCCGTGGATCAGCACGCGGTCCTGCAGATGCCAGCGCAGGCCACGTGCGAGCACCGCCTTCTCCACGTCGCGCCCCAGCCGGACCAGGTCCTGGGGCGTATGGCAGTGCGACACCCGCTGAATGTCCTGCTCGATGATCGGCCCCGCGTCCAGCTCCTGGGTGACGTAGTGGCAGGTCGCACCGATCAGCTTGACCCCACGCTCGAACGCCTGGTGATAGGGCTTGGCACCGGCGAAGGAGGGCAAAAAGCTGTGGTGGATATTGATGATGCGACCGGCATAGCGCTCGCACAGCGCCGGCGGAAGGATCTGCATGTAGCGCGCCAGCACCACACTGTCGGCGTCAGCCGCAGCGATCAGCCGTTCGACCTCGGCGAATGCCGGCGCCTTGTCGGCGGGGTCGACGCTCACCCGATGGAAGGTGATGCCGTGCCACTCGACGAGCGCGCGCAGATCGTCGTGGTTGGAGATCACGCAGGGGATATCGCAATCGAGCTCCCCCGCCGACCAGCGGTAGAGCAGGTCGACCAGGCAGTGCGACTCGCGCGATACCATCAGCACCACCCGCTGACGCCGGCTGGCATCGCTGAGTCGCCAATCCATCGCGAACTCGCGGGCGATGCTCTCGAACTCGGCACGGAAGGCCGCGGCGCCGAGCGCCTCCGACTGAATGTCGTAGCGCATGAAAAAACGCCCGTTATCCAGATCGGAATGCTGGTTGGCCTCGATGATGGAACCACCCTGGGCGGCGATGAAGCCCGAGACCCGGGACACGATCCCGACCCGATCGGGGCAGGAGACGATCAAACGATAATTGTGCGGCATAACTCACGCTGACAGGGTCGAAGAAACGAAAAGTCGCCGCGCAACGACGGGCGCGACGACGCAACCTGCCTCGGCAGCGGCGGGACAATGCCCGCCGCGATCGGGGCTGCGGCATTGTACCCGATTCGCCGTGGCTGCGGCGCTCGCCTCGCCGGGCTCAGATCCCGGTTTGAGCGGGTCGAGAACGATGCCTTATAGTGAGTCGAGACTTTTCCCGTTAAGGAAGCCGATGTTTCGTCCGCGCGTGCACATTCGCCCCCGTACCTATCCGCCTCTGCTGTTTCATCCGTTGGGCGGTTGCGGTGAAATCGGCATGAACCTTTCGCTCTATGGCTACGACGATCACTGGATCGCGGTCGACTGCGGCATGATGATCCGCCAGGATCTACCCGACTCACCGCTGCAGATTCCCGACGTGGCCCATCTGGCCGCGGAGGGCATGATCCCCGAGGCGGTCTTCATCACCCATGGCCATGAAGACCATATCGGCGCCCTGGCCTGGATCTGGCCCCACTGGGGCTGTCCGGTCTATGCCACGCCGCTGGCGATCGAGATGCTGCGCGCCAAGTTCCTGGAACGCGGTCTGCGCACCGATGCGCTGTGCCCGGTGACGCCCGCCAGCAGCGTCGAACAGACGCCCTTCACGGTCAGCTTCGTGGCGGTCACCCACTCCATTCCCGAGAGCTGCGCGCTGGCGATCGAGACGCCGGGGGCACGCGTGCTGCACACCGGCGACTGGAAGCTCGATCCGGCCCCGCTGATCGGTCCGCCGATCGACTCGCGCCCCTTCGAGCGCCTGGCGCCGGTGGACCTGGTGGTGGCCGACTCGACCAATGCCGACGTCGAGGGCCACTCGCGCAGCGAGTCGGAAGCCGGCGCCGCCCTCGAGGCGGTGATCCGCGAGTGCCGAGGACGGGTCGCGGTCAGTTGCTTTGCCAGCAACCTCGCGCGCATCCAGTCGCTGGGGCAGATCGCCGCGCGCTGTGGGCGTCGCGTGGCACTGCTGGGACGCTCGATGGAGCGCATGGTCGCCATCGCCCAGCAGCTCGGCTATCTCGAGGACTTTCCGCCCCCGGTACCAACCTACGATCTCGGCTATCTGCCGCCCGAAGAAATCCTGATCATCGCCACCGGCAGCCAGGGGGAGCCGCGCTCGGCGCTGTCGCGACTCGCCCAGGGGCGCCACCCGCTGCTGGACCTGGAAGCGGGCGATCACGTCATCTTCTCGGCGCGCGCCATCCCCGGCAACGAGCGCCCTATCGAACGCCTCAAGAACGGCTTCAAACGCCTCGACGTTCACATCCACGACGAGCACTCCGACCCGGCACTGCACGCCTCCGGGCATCCCGCACGAGCCGAGCTGCGCCAGCTCTACGGCTGGCTCAAGCCACGACTGCTGCTGCCGGTGCACGGTGAGCTGACCCATCAGGAAGCCCACCGCGAGCTTGCCGAAACGCTCGGCATCGTAGTGCCCGAGCGGGTCGTGAACGGCGACCTGCTGGCGCTGGAGAACGGCACACTCAGCCCGCGCCGCCATTTCCATCTGCAGCCGACGCTGCTTTCGCCACGCACCCGCGCCGGCCGCCCCGGCGCAGCCACCACCCCTCGCCGCGCCGCCAGCTCGCTGTCGATCGCACTCACGCTGCTGCCGACCGAAACCGGCTGGACGCGTATCGGCAGACTGCTGTGGGATAGCGAGAGCGCGCTCGATCTGGACGAGGAGGCCTTGGCAGACTGGCTCGACCAGCGCATCGACGCCACCCCGGCGGAGTCCCTGCTGCAGTTGCGTCAGCAGCTGTTCGCGCCGCTCAACGAGTGGCTGCAGGCACACCTGGCCAAGTTGCCGGAGCTGCATCTACAGCTGATGCCCGCCGACCCGCAGCCAGAACATGAAGTGCGCTCGGCCTCCGGCTGAGCGCTGACCCCGTTTGCGCGCCCCCACCGTCGCGCCGAGGCGAAACGCAGCCATGAAAAAACGCGCCGAGCAAAGCTCGGCGCGTTTCGAATTGACGGCAGTGACGGCTCAAAAGCCGATGACTCCCGCACATAACCGTTCAACGTCGTGATGTCGGCTGGCGAGGTTCCGCCGGGCTCGACGCCGTAGTGTGTTTCAGGAATCGCGGCACCGCTTACCGCTTACCGCACCCTGACGACATCAATCCCAAAGAATTTGCGACTCACCACCACCAACAGCTATCAGACGCTATCCCGCACCCGCCAACATCAACTCCCATCTACCCATCCCAGCACTCAGACTTTGCTGGCATTCTTGGGCGGACGTCCCCGGCGCTTGCGCGGCTGTTCGCCCACCAGGTCGTCCATCGACAGCCCGGCATCGTTCATCGCTTCACGAATCTCGGCGAGCTTGCGCTGCTTGTCGGCCTCTTCTTGCTGACGCTGGTGATCTTCATGCTGTTTCTGCTCGATCACCTCATTGATCACTTCGGACAACTTGTGCAGTTGCTCCATGCTCAGCTGACGAGCAGCAGCGCGCGCCACGTTTTTATTGCGCGCGATACGTTCCAAAGATTCCGTGGACATCGTCCCTCCTTACCATGCGCATTGCCGGCTTTGCGCCGAATCATTTCCAGAAAGTATATTCCCGAGGCATAGTTTGGCAAGGATTTAAATCAAAAAAAGGCCGGCACAAAGTGCAGACCTTTTAATAATCGCTGAAGCCTTTGCCGGGTAGCGAAGTCGATTAGCCTCCCGTCATATTCATGAACCTGACGACCTGTACATCCCCATCGGTAGTGAAGTGATGGCGCTCCGGCTTGAGCGCCATGGCCGCCACGATCTGCGCTTTCAACGGCTCGAGTTCACCGGGATAGCGGCGCAGCGTGTGACGCAAATCGACCGAGTGCTCGTTACCCAGACAGAGCAGCAGGCGCCCTTCCACGGTGACCCGAACACGGTTACAGGTGCTGCAGAAGTTATGGCTGTGGGGGGAGATGAAACCGATTCGGCTATCGCTGTCATGCATCCGAAAATAGCGCGAAGGCCCCAGCGAAGACTCGGCGGAGGGGAGCAGCGCATGCCGGGTTTCGATCCGCGCCTGAACATCGTCGCTGGAATAAAAGGTCTCGCCGCGAGAGTGATCGGAGACATCCCCCAGCGGCATTTCTTCGATAAAGCTGATGTCCAACCCTTCCGTCCTGGCGAAGTCGACCAGATCGAGAACTTCGTCGTCGTTACGCCCCTTGAGAATCACCGCATTGAGCTTGATACGCTCGAAGCCCGCATCCTGGGCGGCGTGAATACCGTCGATCACCTTGGCCAGATCACCGGTACGGGTAAGCCGACGGAAGCGCCCCGGATCGAGAGAATCGAGACTGATATTGAGTCGCGACAAGCCGCCGCGCTTGAGCGCGACCGCGTGCTTGCCCAGACTGGCACCGTTGGTGGTCATGGCCAGTTCGCGCAGGCCAGGCAGCCCGCCGATGCGTTCGACCAGACCGTCGATACCCTGGCGCACCAAGGGCTCGCCGCCGGTCAGGCGAATCTTCTCCACGCCCAGTTCGGTGAAGGCCCGCGCCACCTGCTCGAGCTCCTCGAGGGTGAGCACCTGAGCCCGTGGCAGAAAGGTCATCTCCTCGCTCATGCAGTAGACGCAGCGGAAATCGCAGCGATCGGTGACCGAGATGCGCACGTAGCGCACCCGGCGCGAGAAGTCGTCGATCAGTGCTGTCATGCTCGCTCCCAACGACCGGCATCGTCATGGTCGCTCTGTCGTTCAGAAACCCAGTAGTCCCCACTGGCCGTATGCTCTTTCTTCCAGAACGGCGCCCGCGTCTTCAGCCGATCCATGATGAAATCACAGGCCTCGAAGGCCGCCCGCCGATGCGCACTGGTCACCATCACCAGCACGATGGGATCTCCCGGTGCCAGCCGACCGACCCGATGGATCACGCCGACCCCGGTGAGCGGCCAGCGCGCCCCGGCATCACGAGCGATGGCCGCGAGCGCCTGCTCGGTCATGCCGGGGAAGTGCTCAAGGGTCAGCGCCTGGACGTCGGGACGCTCGTTGACATCGCGGACCAGGCCGGTGAAGCTCACCAGCGCGCCGATATCGCGGCGCCCGGCGGTCAGGCGCTGCTGCATGGCGGCGGCATCGAATGCCGCCTGCTGCACGCGAATGTCGATCTGCATATCTTGCTCCCCGGGCTGCTTTCCATCATGGCGCATGTCGCTAGCCGCCGGTCACGGGTGGAAAGAAGGCAACCTCATCCCCTGGCGCCACCGGCGTCGTATCCGAGGCCATGACCTGGTTGCAGGCCGCCAGTACCCGGCCTTCCCCGAGCAGGGCGTAGCGCGGATCGGCCGTCATCAGCGCACGCTTGACCCCGGCGATATCGGCCACCGCCAGCTGCGCCGGATCGAGTTCGGTCCCGGCTTCCCCCAGGCGCTCGCGCAGCTCGGCGAGAAAGCGCACCGCCACGATCGGCGTCTCGCCGAGGGATGCCCCCTCGTCAAGGACCGCCGGCGCCGTGTCCGCTGTCGCCTGGCGTGAGAAATCTCCCGAGCGTCCGCCACGCTTCTCCTCGAGCTGCACGCCGTCGATGATCATCGCTTTATCCACCGCCTTGCACATGTCGTAGAGCGTCAGACATGCCACCGATACCGCAGTGAGCGCCTCCATCTCCACTCCGGTGCGGCCATTGAGGCGGCAGAACGCTTCGACCCAGACGCAGTTCTGCGCGCTGTCGAGCTCGAAGTCGAGCGTCACCTTCGATAGCGCCAGAGCATGGCACAGCGGAATCAGCTCGTGGGTACGCTTGGCCGCCTGGATGCCAGCGATACGTGCCGTGGCCAGCACGTCGCCCTTGGGCAGGCCGCCCTCGGCCAGCAGCGCCAGCGTGGCCGGCTGCATGCGGATGCGTCCCCGCGCCCGCGCCTCCCGCCGGCTCTCCGGCTTGTCGGCCACATCGACCATGTGGGCCTCGCCGCGCGCGTTGAGATGCGTCAAGGTCATGACAGGATTCGCCTCGCTTTCAAAGTCTTACGCCAAACCCTCAGCATAGTTAATTTTCCGGCGCTACGCCCGCTCGCCAGTTACCCCGAAGCGGGCCGCGGTCCAGACGCGAGCGACTCGACCCGGACACGCGCGCCGCGGGCCAGGCACAGGCAGGCCCGGCGATGCATCTCACACCGCGGTGCGGCGCTCGGCCCAGGCCAGAATCCAGGCCAGGATGGCCGTGGGGTCGTCGAGGTCGAGCAGCGTCACCCCCGGTGCCACGCGCTCACGCGCCGCGGCGATGGCGCTGGCCGGCTTGAGCGCCACCGCCTCGACCCAGGGATCGTCGATGGCCAGCAGCGGCTCGTCACGCTCGCCACGATAGAGCTCGAGCTTGGGCAGCGGCCACTGCTTGAACCCTTCGACCAGAATCAGCGCCGGACGCAGTGCGGACACCTGCCTCACCAGCGCAGGCAGGTCCGGCTCGTCGCGTCCCGGGGTCTCCATCATCAGCGCAAAGCGCCTGCCGGAGGCCACCAGCATGGGCGCGGCGCCGGCCTGGCGCAGGCGATGACTATCCTTGCCCGGCTGGTCGATATCGAAGGCGTGATGGGCGTGCTTGATCACGGCCGCCGGCCAGCCGTGCTCGGCCAGCCGAGGCAGCAGCGCCTCGAGCAGCGTGGTCTTGCCGGTACCGCTCCACGCCACTAAACCGAGCAGCGGAATCCCACCGGCGCATGCGGCCAGCGATTCACTCATTTCTCACCCTCATCCCCCCAGGGGGCGCGTTCGGCGCGCTCGCGCTCCTGCGGCGTGTTGAGATTGGCAAAGCTTACGTGGCTGTCGGCGAAGTCGACCTGGCACCAGCGGTGACGCTGGTAGAAGTCGAGTACCCGCCCGGCGCCGCTCTCCAGCCAACCCGCCATATCTTCTTCGAGCGAGGTACGCATCAGCGCCGTCAACGGTTGCAGCCGCTCGCCGTCATGCACCACGACGATATCGGCTTGCCCCGCCGCCTGTGCCAGCCGCCGGCAGAGATCGGGCGGCAGCCAGGGCGTATCCACCGGAGCCAGCAGCAGCCAGGGCGTGGAGGCGACACGCATGGCAGCCAGCGCGCCGGCCAGCGGGCCGGGAAAATCGGGCTCGCTATCCACGACCACCGGTACGCCATAGCCACGATAGCGCGGCAGATGGCGATTGGCGCTGATCACCAGCGCCCCGACCTGGGGACGCAGGCGCGTCAGCACATGCTCGATCAACGGGCGCCGGGCCAGCTCCACCCAGCCCTTGTCCTCGCCGCCCATGCGCTGACCGCGCCCACCGGCCAGCACCACACCGGTGATCTCGGCAGCCGCGATCACCGGGTGCCGAAGATCTTGTCGCCGGCGTCACCCAGCCCGGGCACGATATAGCCGTGCTCGTCGAGCTTCTGGTCGACCGCCGCGGTGTAGATCTCGACCTCGGGGTGCGCCTGCTGCACCCGTTCGATGCCCTCCGGGGCCGCCACCAGCACGATCACCTTGATCTGCTGACAGCCGCGCGCCTTGAGCATGTCCAGCGTCGCCACCATGGAGCCGCCGGTGGCCAGCATGGGATCGATGACGATCGCCAGGCGCTCGTCGAGGGCACTGACGAACTTCTCGAAATAGGGCACCGGCTCCAGGGTCTCCTCGTTGCGATAGAGGCCGACCACGCTGATACGCGCGCTGGGAATGAGGTCGGTGACGCCGTCGAGCATGCCCAGCCCGGCGCGCAGAATGGGTACGATGGTGACCTTCTTGCCCTTGATCTGCTCCACCGCGATCGGCTCGCCGCTCCAGCCCTCGATGGTCGCCGGCTCCAGCTCCAGGTTCTGGGTCGCTTCGTAGGTCAGCAGCTTGGCCACTTCGCAGGCCAGCTCGCGAAAACTCTTGGTGCTGATATCGGCAGCCCGCATCAGTCCGAGCTTATGTTGAACCAGCGGATGGGCGATGGGATGAACACTCATGAATAGGCGCCTTCGTCAGCATTGAAAAACACGCCCATTGTACGCGACAAGCGCGCCCCACGGCGACGCGAACTCATCCCGCCGGCGTGCGCCTCAGCCGCCGGGCCGCGCGTGGGTGGCAGCGTCACTCACTCGGGTGTCGCCGGCAACTGCCAGTCGATGGGATCGCGCCCGCGGGCGGAGAGGAAGGCGTTGGCCTGGGAGAAGTGGCGCTGGCCGAAGAAACCGCGATGGGCGGAGAGCGGCGACGGGTGGACCGAATGCAGCACCAGATGGCGCTGGCGATCGACGAAGCTGGCCTTCTTCTGGGCGTAGCTGCCCCAGAGCAGAAAGACCACGCCATCGCACTGCTCGTTGACCACCTGGATGGCGCGGTCGGTGAAGCGCTCCCAACCGCGGTTGCGGTGCGAACCGGCGTTGCCCTGCTCCACTGTGAGCACGCTGTTGAGCAGCAGCACACCCTGGCGCGCCCAGTGCTCGAGGAAGCCATGAGAGACTGCCTCGGTACCGACGTCCTGGGCCAGCTCCTTGTAGATGTTCTGCAGCGAAGGCGGCGTGGGCACCCCCGGGCGCACCGAGAAGCACAGTCCGTGGGCCTGGTTGGGGCCGTGATAAGGGTCCTGGCCCAGGATCACCACCTTGACCTGCGACAGCGGGGTCAGCTCGAAAGCCCGGAACCAGTGCGAGGAGTGCGGATAGATCACCTTGTGCGCGGCCTTCTCGGCCGCCAGGAAGGCGCGCAGCTGATGCATGTAGTCGGCGTCGAACTCCGCCCCCAGCTGAGCATTCCAGCTGTCGGGCAGCGGCGTTTTCGCAGGCATGCCGGAGTCTCCCTAGGGGTGGATGGTGGGGGCGGTGCTGTGGTTCGCGGGCGCCGCGCTCACGGCTTGGGCGGGCGCACCTGATCGACCAGCGGCTCGACGTAGGCGTGGCCCAGATCCCAGGGGAACTGGATCCAGCAGTCCTGGGCCACCTCGGTGAGATACTGATCGACAAGCGGCCGCCCTTCCGGCTTGGCGTAGACCGTGACGAAGTGGGCCTTGGGCAGCATCTCACGCACCGCCCGCGCGGTCTTGCCGGTGTCGACCAGATCGTCCACCAGCAGCCAGCCGTCCCCGTCGTGCTCGACCCCTTTCATCACGTCGAGCTCGCCCTGGGACTGCTCGTCATAGCTCTTGATGCACACCGTATCGATCAGGCGCACGTTGAGTTCACGCGCGATCAGGGCGGCGGGGATGAGACCACCGCGGGTGATCGCGACGATCCCTTTGAAGTCACGCTCGACCAGATGGTGGCAGAGCGTGCGCACGTCCCGGTGGAGTTGATCCCAGGAGATCGTGAATAGCTGATGATAACGATTGGCGCTCATGCTCTTTGTCCCACCCGATGATGGCACCGCCGCCGGTGATCGGCGGCGGCGTGAATCACTCGTCTTCGTTGAAACTGCACACGGAGAAGACGCTGTAGCCCGCCTCGCGAATCTTGGCCGACCCACCCAGCTCCGGCAGATCGAGAATCGAAGCCAGCTCGACGATATGCCCACCGCTGCGGGCGATCAGCGAGGCCGCGGCCAGCATGGTGCCGCCGGTGGCGATCAGATCGTCGATGATCACGATACGGTCGTGCTCGCGGAAGGCATCCGAATGCAGCTCGACGGTGGACTCACCGTACTCCAGCGTGTAGGTCTCGCTGATCGTCTTGAACGGCAGTTTGCCCTTCTTGCGCACCGGCACGAAGCTGCAGCCCAGTTCGTAGGCCAGCGGCGCCCCGACGATGAAACCACGCGCATCGATCGCGGCAATGGCATCGACCTCGAGCTCCTGATAGCGGTGCACGAAACTGTCGATCAGCTTGCGGAAGGCGGCGCTGTTCTGCAGAAGCGGCGTGATGTCACGGAAGTTCACACCGGGCTGGGGCCAGTCCGGCACGGTACGGATGACCGACTTGATATAGTCGCCGTAGATACTGCTCATCTAAAGAAACTCCATTGGCCGGAATCGGCGCATCCTGGTGCGGGTCCCCGGGCCGCTGACTCGCGGGTACCGCCCCTCTGGTACTGACATTCTGGCACTGGCCACAGCACACGCCAGAAGACGAGGCACAAAGGCGCTTATGTTACCCAAGCCGCCGCGTCGACGCGACCCATGTGCCACCACCACCGGCGTGCTGGACGCAGGCACTAGCCCCGGGCGGCCAGCACGCGCTCCACCGTCTCGACGATCGCCTGGGTCTGCGGGTCGATCTCGATGTTGACCTGATCGCCGGGCAGGCGTTCGCCGATGGTGGTCCGCGCCAGCGTCTCCGGGATCAGATTGACGCAGAATCGCTCGCCGCGCACCTCGCCGATGGTCAGACTGATGCCGTCGATACCGATATAGCCCTTGTCGAACACGAAGCGCTCGAGCCCCGCGGGCAGCGCGAACCACAGCCGCCGATTGTTGGGCGCTTCGTCGATCTCGGTCAGCCGCGCCATGCCCATGATGTGCCCGGACATGGCATGGCCGCCGATCTCGTCGCCGAAGCGCGCGGCGCGCTCCAGGTTGACCCGATCACCGACCTTGAGCGCGCCGAGATTGGTCAAGCGCAGGGTCTCACGCATCAGATCGAAGCTGACGTGTTCGCCATCGATCGCGGTGACCGACAGACAGCAGCCGTTGTGGGCCACCGATGCGCCCAGCGCCAGCCCTTCGCGCATCGCCGGTGACATTGCCACCACGTGCGTGTGCAACTGCTCGCGTGGTTCGATGGCGACCACGCTGCCCATATCCTGGACGATCCCGGTGAACATCGCAGCGATCTCCTTTTCACAGTTGAAGCCCGCGGTCGAGCCAGCAGTCGAGAGTATATCGAGTGGAAAACCCCAGCCCGACGCCCCGTTTGCCGGACGCGGCCAGAGCGCGCGTAGGGTAGCACGCGAGCGCGCGCGCGACATTGACGCCCATCGCGGAGCCCGCCTACTATGACCGCCCCGTGACATGCTCCATCCCGAGAGGTGGCCAGCAGCGGTGATACGGCTCGTCACGGCGCCACGACATCTGCCCCCACGGGCCGCCTCTGTAACGAACGATAGCCATGAGTCAGCGTTGCAGCCCATGACCAGCTCCTCCCGCCCGGCCACAGCGCGGGCCCGCGCCAGCGAAGCACGACGCCAGACGATTCTCGACGCGGCGCTGTCGCTGTTCTCGCAGTTCGGCCTGCATGGCGCCAGCCTCGACGCCATCGCCGAACTCGCCGGCGTCTCCAAGACCAATCTGCTCTACCACTACGCCAGCAAGGAGACACTCTATCTGGCGGTGTTCGAGCGCATTCTGCAGAGCTGGCTGGTGCCGATGGACCTGATCTGCGCCACCACACCGCCCGAGACCGCCATCCGCCGCTATATCGAGCTCAAGCTCGAGCTCGCGCGGGATCAGCCGCAGGCCTCGCGCCTCTACTGCCTGGAGGTGATCCAGGGCGCACCGCTGCTGGGCAAGGTGCTGGCCGACCAGCGCCGCATGATGGCCGAAAAGTCGCGTGCGGTGCAGCACTGGATCGACAGCGGCCAGCTCTCCCCGGTCGATCCCTACCACCTCATCTATCTGCTGTGGAGCACCACCCAGCACTACGCCGATTTCGCGGTGCAGATCCAGGCCATCTCCGGTCAGGATCTCTCCGATCCGGACTTCTTCGCTGCCAGCGTCGACAACGTCCAGCGCATCGTGCTCGGCGGATTGCTGCCGCGGGCAGGGGATGCGTGAGCCGTCATCGTCGGGCAGCCCGCCGCTGTCGCCCTGCCCTGGCCTGATCAGTATACTAGCGCGCTCGTCGACGCCGGGGCGGCCCCTTGGGCCACGCCCCACGGCGTCTTACGCCTCTATATGCACGCCCCCAGGGTAGCGATACGTTTCATGATCACACTTGAACGGGTTTCCAAGACCTACGGCAGCGGCGGCCGCGCGGTGCAGGCGCTGGAGGATATCGACCTGACGGTGCCCAAGGGCACCATCCACGGTGTCATCGGTCTCTCGGGCGCCGGCAAATCGACGCTGATCCGCTGCGTCAACCTGCTCGAGCGCCCCAGCGCCGGGCGCGTCTTCGTCGACGGCCAGGAGCTGACCGCACTCGATGCCGCCCAGCTGCGCCAGGCGCGCCACCAGTGCGGGATGATCTTCCAGCATTTCAACCTGCTGACCAACCGCAGCGTCTACGACAACGTGGCGCTGCCGCTGGAACTGATGCGCGAGTCGCGCAAGGCGATCCGCGAGCGGGTCATGCCGCTGCTCGAGCTCACCGGACTGGCCGACAAGGCGCGCCAGTACCCCGCCGAGCTCTCCGGCGGACAGAAGCAGCGCGTGGCGATCGCCCGTGCCCTGGCCAGCCGGCCCAAGGTGCTGCTGTGCGACGAGGCGACCTCGGCCCTCGACCCGCAGACCACCACGTCGATCCTTTCACTGCTGCAGGAGATCAACCAGCAGCTGGGGCTGACGATCCTGCTGATCACCCATGAGATGGAGGTGGTCAAGAGCATCTGCCACCGGGTCGGCCTGATCTCCGACGGCCGCCTGGTCGAGGAGGCCGACGTGGGGGACTTCTTCACCGCGCCGGCGACCCGCCTGGGACGCGAGTTCCTCAACGACTTCCTCGAACTCGAACCGCCCCAGGCGCTGGTCGAGCGACTGGAAGCCGAGGCAGGCCCGCACACCCACCCGGTAGTGCGCCTGACCTTCTCCGGCGACAGCGTCTCGACCCCGCTGATCTCGCGGCTGGCCCGCGAGCACGGCATCGATGTCAGCATCCTGCAGGCCAAGGTGGAGTCGATCCAGGGCCGCACCCTGGGGCTGATGATCGCCGAACTGATGGGCGGCGCCGAGCAGACACGCCAGGCGCTCGCCACGCTCGAATCCTTCGACCTGCATGTGGAGGTGCTCGGTCATGTCCAGCGCACTGATTGATCTCGTCTGGCAATCCACCCTGGAGACGCTCTACATGGTGGCGGTCTCCGGCCTGATCGCCGCCCTGCTGGGCGTACCGCTGGGGGTGCTGCTCTACGTCACCCGGCCGCGCCAGATCCTGGCCCAGCCGGTGATCAACACCCTGCTCGGGGTGATCACCAACATCGGCCGTTCGATCCCGTTCATCATTCTGCTGGTGGCAATCATCCCCTTCACGCGGATGATCGTGGGCAGCTCGATCGGCACCAACGCCGCCGCGGTACCGCTGACCATTGCCGCTATCCCGTTCGTCGCCCGCCTGGTGGAGGGCGCGCTCAACGAGGTTTCACCAGGGCTGGTCGAGGCGGCGCAGTCGATGGGCGCCACGCCGCTGCAGATCATCCTCAAGGTACTGCTGCCGGAAGCCCGCGGCGGTATCATCAATGGCCTCACCATCACCGTGGTCGCGCTGGTGAGCTACTCCGCCATGGCCGGCGCGGTGGGCGGTGGCGGCCTCGGTGATCTCGGCATCCGCTACGGCTACAACCGCTTCAATCCCACCGTGATGCTGATCACCGTGGTGGTGCTGGTAGTGATGGTGCAGCTGTTCCAGAGCCTGGGCGACTATCTGGTGCGCAAGAGCGACCACAAGTGACCCCAGGAGAGCGAGTCGCCCCGGCACACCGGGGCGATGACGTTCACCACCAGCCCTCATAACCAGAATGCATTACCAAGAGCACGGTTATTCCGTTATATTGTTTTGGTAACGTGCGGCCGGGCTGCCGGCCGCCATTCGCTTCATCGATCAGGGAGAGTTTCGTCAATGCCGATTTCACTCACGCGCGCACTCGGCGCCACCGTTCTCGGCCTGGGGCTGATCACCGGTACCGCTCACGCGGCTGACGACACCATCAAGGTGGGCACCATGGCCGGCCCGGAGAGCGATGTCATGCAGACCGCCAAGCAGGTGGCCAAGGAGAAGTACGGTCTCGACGTCGAGATCATCGAGTTCACCGACTACGTCACGCCCAATGCGGCGCTGGCCGACGGCAGCCTCGATGCCAACGCCTACCAGCACGAGCCCTACCTGCGCGCGATGATGAAGGATCGCGGCTACGACTTCGCCATCGCCGGCAAGACCTTCGTCTACCCGATCGGCGCCTACTCGGCCAAGTACGACAGCATCGACGACCTGCCCGACGGTGCCACCATCGCCCTGCCCAACGACCCCACCAACGAAGGGCGAGCGCTGATCCTGATGCACAACAAGGGGCTGATCAAACTCGACGATCCGAGCAATCTCGAGGCCACCCCGATCGATATCGTCGACAACCCCCACGACTACTCGTTCAAGGAGATCGAGGCCGCGCAGATGCCGCGCGTGCTGCCGGACGTCGACATGGCCTTCATCAACTCGACTTTCACCCAGCCGGCCGGCCTGACGCTGGACGACGCGCTGATCAAGGAGGGGGCAGAGTCGCCCTACGTCAACCTGATCGTGGTGCGTGACGGCCACCAGAACGACAAGACGGTGCAGGAGCTGGTCAAGGCCTACCAGTCCGACGCGGTCGAGCAGAAAGCCGAAGCGATGTTCAAGGGCGGTGCCGTTCCCGGTTGGAAATGACCCCCGCGAACGCCATCTGAGAACCAGCGCCCCGGCGCTGGTTCTTTCGTTGCGGCGCCGCCTCAGGCCCGCCCACGCCTTCACTCACACCCAGGAGCGCCTGTTTGCATGTCCGCTCGAACCGATACCGACTACGCCAGCCTGGCACGCCAGCTACACGCCCTGCTCGATACCCGCGACTGGCTCACCAATGCCGCCCAGACCAGCGCCTTCCTGATGCAGGCGCTCGACGCGCTCAACTGGGTTGGCTTCTACCTGCAGCGCCAGCCGGAAACCCTGGTGCTGGGACCGTTCCAGGGCCAACCGGCGTGCAACCCGATCCCCTTCAGCCGCGGGGTGTGCGGTGCCGCGGCGCGTTCGCACACCACCCAGCGCGTCGATGACGTCCACGCCGTGCCGGACCATATCGCCTGCGACGCCGCCTCCCGCTCGGAGCTGGTGGTGCCGATCGTCGTCGCGGGCCGACTGTGGGGCGTACTCGACATCGACAGCCCCCAGGCGGCACGCTTCAGCGCCGCGGATCAGGCCGGTATCGAAAGTCTGTGTCGGATCTTCGTCGAGGCGAGCGATCTGGAAGAGTGAGCGCCGGGACGCCAGCGCTCGCGCTGGCCCCGGCTGTGGTCTTCAAGCCTTGCCGAGAAACACCTCGAGCTCGTCATCGGCGCGCAGGCTCGACACGCTCTCTTCGTAGAGTGCGAGGAGATCGAGGGCGAGCGGCCGGCGCACGTCGCGCGGCATCTCGCCCAGGGCGTGCTCCTCACGCTGACCGCTGGCGACGTCGCGATAGATGCCGATGGCGAGATGCACCGCGGCGGCGTAGGGCGAGAACGGCTCGGCCTCCAGCGGCGCACTCTGGTAGGTCAGCGCGCGGCAGATGGTCTCGGGAAAACGCCAGCGGCGCCCCAGCTCTGCCCCCACCTCGCTGAAGGTGTAGCCGAACTGGCTCGACTCCAGCTCGCTGCGCGGCGCGCCCTGGGCAACCAGGGTATCGATGCGCGCCATCACCTCGGGATGGGCGATATGCATCAACGCCGAGCCGACGTGGTGCAGAATGCCGCAGGTGAAGGCGGTCTCCGGTGAGAGCCCCCCGATCCGACTATGGCGCACGATCGCACGGGCCAGATTGGCGACCATGAACGAGGTCTTCCAGAAAGCCCGCCGATCCAGCCCCGGCACGTGCTCGATGACACCGACCATCCCCGACGCGATCACCAGCGTGCGCACACGCTCGAACCCCAGCAGCAGGATCGCATCGTCGATCGAGGCGACGTTGCGCCCGACACCATAGCGCACCGAATTGGCCGCGCGCAGCAGCTTGAGACTGAGCCCCGGGTCCTTGCGGATATTGGCCGATATCTGCTGAATGCTGGCGCGATCGTCGTCGAGACTGGCGATCAGCTCGGCCACCACGCCAGGGATGCTGGGCAGACGGTGAACATGCTCGAACAGCGGCTGATAGGTCATCGACGACTCTCCTCTTGGCCGGCATCGACGCAAGGCTCGCCACGAGACCCGCCCACGTTCGCCGACTTTTCGTGCAGAACCTCACCGCGTGGCTGCACCTGTGGGTGCCCGACCCGGGAAGACGGCGGTAACACACAAAAAAGCCCGCCGGTTTGGGCGGGCCATGATAGCGTTGCTGGTCGTCGTCAGCGACCGTTTTCCGCGCTCAGCTCTCCTGCCACGACTTGACCATCTCGGCGTAGGGAACGGTCTTGCCCTGCGGCTTCTCGTTCTCGAGCTTGGGCTTGGGCGCGCCCGGCTGGTCGAGCCAGTACTGCGCATCACGCGGCTTGTTGAGCTTGGGCCCGCACTGCGGCTGGACATTGGCGCGTTCGAGACGCTCCATGATCCGGTCCTGGGCATCGGCCAGGCCATCGAGCGCATTCTGCACGCTGGTCTCGCCGCTGACCGCCCGCGAGATGTACTGCCACCACAGCTGCGCCAGCTTCGGATAGTCGGGCACGTTGGTCCCGGTCGGCGACCACTCCAGCCGCGCCGGGCTACGATAGAACTCCACCAGCCCACCCAGCTTGGGGGCGGCGTCGGTCATCGCCTGGGACTGGATGTCGGACTCGCGGATCGGGGTCAGCCCCACCAGCGTCTTCTTCAGCGAAACCGTCTTGGAGGTCACGAACTGGGCATAGAGCCAGGCGGCCAGGCGATTCTTCTCCGGGGTCGACTTCATGAAGGTCCACGAGCCCACATCCTGGTAGCCCTTCTTCATGCCCTTCTCCCAGTATGGCCCCACCGGCGACGGCGCCATGCGCCACTTGGGCGTGCCATCGGCGTTGACCACCGGCAGCCCCGGCTTGGTCATGTCGGCGGTGAAGGCGGTGTACCAGAAGATCTGCTGCGCCACGCTGCCCTGGGCCGGCACCGGACCGGCTTCGGAGAAGGTCATGCCCTGCGCTTCCGGCGGCGCGTAGGCGTGCAGCCAGTCGATGTACTTCTCGGTGGCAAAGACCGCCGCCGGGCTGTTGGTACCGCCACCCCGCGACATGCTCGACCCCACCGGATGACACTGCTCGACGCGAATGCCCCACTCGTCGACCGGCAAGCCGTTGGGCAGGCCCTTGTCGCCCTCCCCGGCCATCGAGAACCAGGCATCGGTGAAGCGCCAGCCCAACGACGGATCCTTCTTGCCGTAGTCCATGTGGCCGTAGACGCGCTTGCCGTCGATCTCCTTGACGTCGTTGGTGAAGAAGTTGGCGATATCCTCGTAGGCCGACCAGTTGACCGGCACGCCGAGTTCGTAGCCATACTTCTGCTTGAACTTGGCCTTGAGGTCGGGGTTGTCGAACCAGTCGGCGCGGAACCAGTAGAGGTTGGCGAACTGCTGGTCGGGCAGCTGGTAGATCTTGCCGTCTGGGCCGGTGGTGAACGACAGCCCGATGAAGTCGTCGAGATCCAGCGTCGGTGAGGTCACCGCGGCAGCATCGCCCTTGATCATGTCGGAGATCGGGACGACCTTGCCGTAGCGCGAGTGGGTACCGATCAGATCCGAGTCGTTGACGTAGCCGTCATAGATGTTGCGACCCGACTGCATCTGGGTCTGCAACTTCTCGATCACATCGCCTTCCTGCAGCAGATCGTGATGCAGTTGAATCCCGGTGATCTCGCTGAACGCCTTGGCCAGCACCTCGGATTCGTACTTGTGGGTGGTCAGCGTCTCCGACACCACGTTGATCTGCATGCCGCGGAACGGCTTGGCCGCATCGATGAACCACTGCAGCTCCGCCATCTGCTGCTCGGGACTCAGGGTCGAGGGGGTGAATTCATCCTGCAGCCAGCGCTTGGCCGCATCCTGGTATTGGTCGGCCTGGGCCGCACCGCTGGCGAGTATCAGGCTCAGCAGGCCGAGCGTGAGCGGCCGATAGCTGGCGTGGGCTTGTCTGAACATAGCGTTACCTCGGTTATTGTGTGGTTCTGCGCCCTGGCGGAGGCGGCGACGCGCTACCGCGCGAGGACTCCGTCAGCGTGTGCTCCATGACATCCAGCTCGGTTTTGCGGTGTTTCACCCCCATTTCAGCAGTGCGATCAAACCCGCCACGCATACCAGCGTGACGATCCACAGCGGCCAGCCGGTCAGCGCCAGTGCCAGCAGATGGGCATAGGCGGCGATCAGCAGGCCAATGAACAGGCGATCACCGCGGGTGGTGGAGATCGGCAGGAACCCCTTGCGTTGGTGCCCCGGTGACACCGTCTGCCAGATCGACATCCCCACCAGCATCAGCGCGATGATCACGAAGAACGACGCCGTCGGCAGCGTCCAGGCCATCCAGCTCATCAGCGTTTCCCCCATAGGTTTTGCACTAAAACTGCCTTCGCTCGTCAATTTTTCATATAGCACCTAGGTGCTGTCTGAAAGTCGACGAGCGCAGGCCAGGCAAGGCAAAAATCGGCGAAAACGCGGAGTTTACGGGTTGTAAATGAGCATTTTGAGCCGATTTTTAACGCCGCATGGGCGAGCGCAGTACTTTTCAGACAGTGCCTAGGACGAAGGCTCGAATCGATTGCCATGACTCACACCCGCCCCAGGGCGAAGCCCTTGGCGACGTGGTTGCGCACGAAGTAGATCACCGCGATACCCGGCAGCAGCGCCACCACCCCGGCCGCCGCCAGTACGCCCCAGTCGATCCCGGAGGCGGAGACCGTACGGGTCATCTGCGCCACGATCGGCTTGGCATCGACCGAGGTCAGGGTGCGTGCCAGCAGCAGCTCGACCCACGAGAACATGAAGCAGAAGAACGCCGTCACACCGATCCCCGGACGGATCATCGGAATGAAGATGAACACGAAGAAGCGCGGGAAGCTGTAACCGTCGATATAGGCGGTCTCGTCGATCTCCTTGGGCACCCCGGACATGAAGCCCTCGAGAATCCACACCGCCAGCGGCACGTTGAACAGGCAGTGAGCCAGCGCCACCGCGATCGGGGTATCGAACAGCCCTACCGCAGAGTAGAGCTGGAAGAACGGCAGCAGGAACACCGCCGGCGGCGCCATGCGGTTGGTCAGCAGCCAGAAGAACATGTGCTTGTCGCCGAGGAAACGATAGCGCGAGAAAGCATAGGCCGCCGGCAGCGCCACCAGCAGCGAGATCGCCATGTTCATCGAGACATAGGTGAGCGAGTTGAGATAGCTGGTGTACCAGCTCGGCTCGGTGAAGATGACACGATAATTGTCCAGCGTCGGCGCCACCGGCCACAGTGTCAGCCCGCCCAGGATCTCCTGGTTCGACTTCAGCGACATGTTGATCAGCCAGTAGATCGGCACCAGGATGAACACCAGATAGAGCAACATCACCAGACTCTTGCGCACGTGCATGGCGTCTCACCCCTTGTCGTCGTTGTGGGTCATGGCGGTATAGAACACCCAGGTCACCAGCAGGATGATCAGGAAGTAGATCAGCGAGAACGCTGCGGCCCGGCCCAGGTCGAACTGCCCCAGCGCCATCTGGGTCAGGGTCTGGCTCAGGAAGGTGGTCGCCGTGCCCGGCCCACCACCGGTGAGCACGAAGGGCTCGGTGTAGATCATGAAACTGTCCATGAAGCGCAGCATCACCGCGATCAGCAGCACGTTCTTGAGCTTGGGTAGCTGGATATAGCGAAACACCGCCCAGGAGGAGGCGCGATCGATGCGCGCCGCCTGATAGTAGACATCGGGGATCGAGCGCAGCCCCGAGTAGCACAGCAGTGCCACCAGCGACGTCCAGTGCCAGACATCCATGATCAGCACCGTGATCCAGGCATCCCGCGGGCTGGAGGCATAGTTGTAGTCGACCCCCAGACCGTTGAGCAGCGAGCCGTAGAGACCGATGTCCTCGCGCCCGATGATCTGCCAGATCGTGCCCACCACGTTCCACGGCACCAGCAGCGGCAGCGCCAGCAGAATCAGGCTGACCGGGACGCCCAGGCCACGCCGCGGCATCGACAGCGCCACGATGATGCCCAGCGGGATCTCGATCGCCAGCACGCAGAAGGAGTAGATGAACTGGCGCACCAGGGAGTCGTGCAGCCGCGGGTCGCTGAGAATCTCGCGATACCACTCGGTGCCGACGAAGTAGCGCGTACTCGGGTCGAAGATGTCCTGCACCGAGTAGTTGACCACGGTCATCATCGGGATGATGGCGCTGAAGGCGACCAGCACGAAGACCGGCAGTACCAGCCACCACGCCTTGTTGTTATACGGCTTCATCGGACATCTCCAGCAGCAGGTCGTTGGCGTAGAAGCGCATCCACGCCTCGGGCAGGTGCAGTCCCACCGTCTCCTCACCGAGGCTTTTGTACTCGTCCACCCGCACCTTGATGAGCTGGCTCGGGTCCGCCGTGAGTGCCACATCGACGATCTTGAACGACCCCTGATCCTGGATCAGATCGATCCGCCCGGTCAGGGTCGCCGAATCGGCCGGCACCACCTCGACGAACTCCGGACGGATGCCCAACTGCAACCGCGCGTTCTCCTGCGCCGCGAGGCGCGCGTGCCACGCCTCGGGTAGCGCCAGCTCGTTGCCGTGACAGTGGGCGCGCCCGGCCACGATCTCGAGGTCGAGCAGGTTCATCCCGGGGCTGCCGATGAAGTAGCCGACGAAGGTGTGGCGCGGCATCTCGAACAGCTCCCGCGGCGTGCCGAACTGCACGATCTGACCGCCGTACATCACCGCGATCTTGTCGGCGAAAGTGGCCGCCTCGAGCTGATCATGGGTGACATAGACCATGGTCACGTTGAAGCGCTGGTGGATCTCCTTGAGCTTGCGGCGCAGGCGCCACTTGAGCTGAGGGTCGATCACCGTGAGCGGCTCGTCGAACAGGATGGCGGCGACGTCGTCACGCACCAGACCGCGCCCCATCGACACCTTCTGCTTCTCATCCGCGGTGAGATTGCGCGCCTTGCGCGTCAGCAGCGGCTCGATCTCCAGCGCCGCCGCCACCTCGCGCACCCGCGCCTCGACGGTAGCCTTCGGCTTGCCCTGATTGCGCAGCGGGAAGGCCAGGTTGTCGAACACCGTCATGGTGTCGTAGACCACCGGGAACTGAAAAACCTGGGCGATGTTGCGCTGCTGCGGGCTCAGTGCATTGACCACCTTGCCGTCGAACAGCACCTCGCCCTCGGACGGCGCCAGCAGCCCGGACATGATATTGAGCAGCGTGCTCTTGCCGCATCCGGAGGGCCCCAGCAGCGCATAGGCGCCACCCTGCTCCCACACGTGCTCCATCCGGCGCAGGGCGTAATCCTCTGCCGCACTCGGATTGTCCTGGTAACTGTGCGCCAGCTGGGCCAAGCGAATCTCTGCCATGATCGTCTCCTCAGGCGCGCGCCGCGGTGGCGGGGGATGCCGGCGAGAGCAGCAGCTCCCCGCCCGGCTCGAACACGAACATCTCGGCGCACGGCAGATGGATCTCGAGCGCCTGATCCACCGCCAGCTCGTGAATACCGCCCAGATGCGCGACCAGATCGATCTCGTCGTGAGTCATGTGCAGGAAGGTCTCGGAACCGCCGATCTCGGCCACCCGCACCTGCACCGGCAGGCACAGCGCCTCCCCCGTGGCCAGCGGCGCGAGCGAGACGTGGTGCGGCCGCACGCCGAGACGGTAGTGGCCCTCCTCCAGACGCTGCCAGGCCGCCGGCAGCGGTAGTCGCTGGCGGCCGATCCGACACTCGCCCCCGGCGATCTCGGCCGCCAGCAGATTGATCGGTGGCTCGCCGAACAGGCTCGCCGCCTCCAGATTGCAGGGCTGACGGTAGACCGCCTCGCTGGGGCCGCTCTGAACGATACGACCCTCCTTGAGCAGCACCGTGGTCCCGCCCAGGGCAAGTGCCTCGGTGGGCTCTGTGGTGGCGTAGACCGCCAGGGTGTCACGCGATGCGAACAGCTTGCGCATCTCCACCCGCAGCGACTCGCGCAGCTTGTAATCGAGATTGACCAGCGGTTCGTCGAACAGCACGAGGTCCGCGTCTTTGACCAGCGCCCGCGCCATGGCCGTGCGCTGCTGCTGGCCGCCGGAGAGCGCCTGCGGATAGCGTCCGAGCAAATGGTCGATGCCCAGCATGTGGGCGGTCTCCTCGACCCGGCGCTGGATCTCGGCCCGCGCCACCTTGGCTTGCTTGAGCGGCGAGGCGATATTGTCGAAGACGTTCAGGGTGGGATAGTTTATGAACTGCTGATACACCATCGAGACGTTGCGCTGCCGCACCGGCACATCGGTCATGTCACGGCCGCCCAGCCACACGCGTCCGCGGGTGGGCGTGTCCAGCCCCGCCATCAGCCGCATCAGCGTGGTCTTGCCAGCCAGCGTATGACCGAGCAGAACGTTGAACGAGCCGCCGTCGAGCTGCAGATTGGCCTCGTCGATATAAGTCTCGCCACGTACCTTCAACGTCACGTTTTCGAGTTGTAATGACATCGGCCGGGAAACCCCTTTGTTTTCTTTTCCGAGCATCGTAAAACAGCCATTCGAAAAAGCCATAGGGCGCGCCAGGCGGTCCTGCCAAGTAATTGCTTAGCTTTTGATTAATAAGGAATTAAAGATCATTGAACCTTAGTATCAGCGACTATTGGACGATAGAAAAACCGTCCTTTTATTACGACTAAAGTCGTTATATCTGTTGGCTTTCGAAAGCCTTTGCTTTTCGAAAAATGACATGAATGGTGCAACGGATCCGTGTCTTAAGCGGTAGAAAGGCGAGGGAAAGAGACGTGCAAAGGGACAGAATGAAGGAAAAGCGCCAAGGGGAAGAAAAAGCATGGCGGGAAGAGTGAGGGCGACACAAACGCAAAACCCCAGGCCAAGGGCCTGGGGTTTCGAGATGGTAGGACCGAGCGGATTTGAACCGCTGACCTCCACGATGTCAACGTGGCGCTCTAACCAACTGAGCTACGGTCCTGCAAATGGTGGCAGTGCAAGGCGACTGGTAGGACCGAGCGGATTTGAACCGCTGACCTCCACGATGTCAACGTGGCGCTCTAACCAACTGAGCTACGGTCCTGCTGCTGTCGCTGTGGTGTCATCGACAGGCTTGTGCTGCCTTTGCACCTTAGTTATCCGGCCTGCCTCGCCGTGACAACGGAAGCGAATTTTACCCATGCCGCTGAAGATTGCAACCCTCTACGTATAAAAAAATTCGCCAAGCCGTTGTCTGCCCTGACTTTAATCACCCACGGTAAGCAGATGCTAGCCGCGTCGGGCACTCAGCCCGCGGCGACGGCCGTCTCGTCATGGTGCATGACCCGGGCAATCGCATCGAGCCAGCCGGCATAGAGCGTCTGCCGCTGCGCTTCTGCCATTCGCGGCTCGAAGGTGCGCTCGCACGCCCACAGCCGGCTGATCTCGTCGAGATCGGCATACCAGCCGATCTGCAGCCCGGCCAGATACGCCGCACCCAGCGCAGTGGTCTCGAGAATCGTCGGCCGATCCACCGGCACCCCCAGCATATCGGCCAGGAACTGCATTACCCAGCTGTTGCAGACCATGCCGCCATCCACTCGCAGACGCTCGATGGGCGTGCCGATGTCGTCATCCATGCAGCGCTGCAGATCGCGGGTCTGATAGCACACCGCCTGCAGCCCCGCCGCCACGATCTCGCCGATGTCGGTATCCCGGGTCAGGCCGAAGATCGCCCCGCGCGCCTGGGGGTCCCAGTGCGGCGCGCCGAGGCCAGTGAAGGCCGGCACCAGATAGACCCCATGGCCGAGCCGGGTCTGCTCCGCCAGCGCCTCGGTGTCGGCGGCCGCCTCGAACAGCTTGAGTCCATCGCGCAGCCACTGCACCGTCGCCCCAGCGACGAAGATACTGCCCTCCATGGCATAGGTCGGCTTGCCATGGAGGCGGTAGGCCACCGTGGTCAGCAGTCGGTTATGTGAGATCGCCGGCTCGGCACCGGTGTTCATGATCATGAAGCAGCCGGTGCCGTAGGTGCTCTTGCACATGCCCGGCGTGAACCCGGTCTGACCGACCAGCGCAGCCTGCTGATCCCCGGCGATGCCGGCGACGGGGATCTCGCCACCGAGCAGCGCCGCCTCGGTTGTGCCGAAGGGGGCGCTGGAGTCCATCACCTCCGGCATCAGTGAGGCGGGAATCTCGAACAGCGCGAGCAGCTCCTCGTCCCACTGCTGGGTATGGATGTTGAATAGGCAGGTGCGGCAGGCGTTGGTGGCATCGGTGGCATGCACCTTGCCGCCGGTCAGGCGCCACAGCAGAAAGCTGTCGACAGTACCGAAGGCGAGTTCACCACGCTCGGCACGCTGGCGCGCACCCTCGACATTTTCCAGTACCCAGCGCAGCTTGGTGGCAGAAAAGTAGGGGTCGATGAGCAGCCCCGTGCGCGCCTGGATGAACGCCTCATGATCCTGCTGCATCAGTTCACGACAGTAGTCGCTGGTGCGACGGTCCTGCCACACGATGGCGTTATAGAGGGTTTCGCCGGTGTTGCGGTCCCACACCAGCGTGGTCTCGCGCTGATTGGTGATGCCGATACCGGCGACATCCGCAGCACTGATGCCGTGCTTGTCGATGACCTGACGGCAGGTGCTGAGTACCGTCGACCAGATATCCTCACTGGCATGCTCGACCCAACCGCCGTGCGGAAAGTGCTGAGCGAACGTTTCCTGAGCGACCGCAGCGACCTGCCCCTGGCGGTCGAACAGGATGGCTCGGGAGCTGGTGGTCCCTTGATCGATCGAGAGAATATAGGCAGCCATCGCTTCACTCCTTGCCTCTTCGGCTCGCGACACACTCGCCCGCCGGGGTGATTGACATGGGCCCCAACCGTATTTTCATTTTCGCTTGGCAACAATATAAATTCGTTTTCCAACACTTAGACCATGGTCTAGCGCCTTGGGCCTCTAAAGAGGACGTCTTGGCCCCCTTTTGTGGCTGCGGGGAGGGCACCTTCTGATAATATTCGAATCACAACATTGGCCGCGCAGATCGCCGGCCATGGCAGGACAGCGCCATCCCCCGCTCGCGTCATGTCGGCACGGCGGCGGCGTTGTCACCGTGTCGCCAGCCGCATCAGGACCCAACATGACCCAGCAGGACCGCCACGACGCCATCATCGCCCTGGTCAAGCGCCAGGGCTACGCTGCCATCGAGCAGCTGGCGACGGAGTTCAACGTCACCCCGCAGACCATTCGTCGGGACCTCAACCAGCTCGCCGAAGAGGGCGCGGTGCGTCGCGTCCACGGAGGCGCCGGGCTGGAGTCGAGCACCGTCAACACCGCTTACCACACGCGCAAGACGCTCAATCTCGAGGCCAAGCGGCGCATTGCCGAGCTGCTGGTCACCCAGATCCCCGACTCGGCGTCGCTGTTCATCAACATCGGTACCAGCAACGAATTCATTGCCGAGGCGCTGTGCCAGCACAGCGGGCTCGAGGTGATCACCAACAATCTCAACGTCGCCGCCATCCTGCAGCACAAGACCGACTTCAACGTCATCGTCGCCGGCGGCCAGGTACGCTCACGGGATGGTGGCATCATCGGTGAGGCGACGATCGACTTCATCAATCAGTTCAAGGTCGATTACGGCATCATCGGCATCAGCGGCATCGACCGTGACGGCTCGCTGCTGGAGTTCGACTATCAGGAAGTGCGCGTGGCCCAGGCGATCATCCGCAATTCGCGCCAGGTCTACCTGGCTGCCGACCACTCCAAGTTCCAGCGCAACGCTGTGGTACGCCAGGGCAACCTGAGTCAGGTCGACGCCTTCTTCACCGATCGCCAGCCGCCGGACACCCTGGTCCGCCTGATGCATGAGCACGGCGTCGAGCTGCACGTGGCCGACGACCCGGCAGCGGACCAACCGGCGTCAGCCTGAACCCGCGCCGGCGCCAGCCTCTCCCTGCCCCGAATCGCAGCGCGGCCGTGGCGCCGCCGCGCTCTGACACCACCCCAGGACACGGCTGCTGCCGAGCGTCATCTCACTAGACGCCACGCTGCCACCCTTCTCGATCCGCCTCGCTCCTTCCCCCTCGGCATCCAACGCTCTGCCCACACGCGGCTGGCCCGTCTGCGACCAATGATCTAGTCAGAAACCCCGGATTTCACCGCGAAACCGGTACCGGCCTATTGATGTTCGAAAGTGGTTGATCTATTTTCGTTTCCGAAAAGAGATCTCACACCACGCGGGGGAGACGGCATGAGTACGGTTGCTCACGACAAGACCTACGACATGATCGTCGTGGGCGGCGGCATCAATGGCACCGGTATCGCCAACGATGCCGCCGGCCGCGGCCTGTCGGTACTGCTGTGCGAGCAGGCCGACCTGGCCAGCGCGACGTCTTCCGCCAGCAGCAAGCTGATCCATGGCGGGCTGCGCTACCTCGAACACCGCGAGTTTCGGCTGGTGCGCGAAGCGCTGCGCGAGCGCGAAGTGATGCTGCGCAAGGCCCCCCATATCGTCTGGCCGATGCGCTTCATCCTGCCGCACCAGCCGCATCTGCGCCCCGCCTGGATGATCCGCGCCGGGCTTTTTCTCTATGACCACCTCAGTCACCGCGACAGCCTGCCCAATGCGCGCTCGCTCAAGTTCGCGGCTGACGACCCGCTGGTCCCGGAGATCAAACGCGGCTTCGAGTACTCCGACTGCTGGGTGGACGACGCCCGCCTGGTGCTGCTCAATGCGCTCCAGGCCCAGGACAAGGGCGCCGACATTCGTCTGCGCACGCGCTGCACTGCGGCAAGCGAGGAGAGTGGCGGCTGGCGGGTGAGCCTGGAAGACCGCCTCTCCGGCGAGCACTATCAGGTACGCGGCAAGGTGCTGGTCAACGCCAGCGGCCCGTGGGTGGAGTCCTTCGTCAAGGGCAGCGCCCAACGTCAGTCGCGCTACGGCATCCGCATGATTCAGGGCAGCCATCTGGTCGTGCCACGGCTCAACCACGACGAGCGTGCCTACATCCTGCAGAACCAGGATGGGCGCATCGTCTTCGTGCTGCCCTACCAGCAGCACTACAGTCTGATCGGCACTACCGACCGCCGCTACCAGGGCGATCCGTCCCAGGTCGGCATCAGCGAGGAGGAGATCGGCTATCTGCTCGACGTGCTCAATGGTCACTTCCGGCGCCAGCTCGGTCGCGACGACGTCATCGCCACCTACTCCGGTGTGCGTCCGCTGTGCGACGACGAGTCGGAAAACCCCTCGGCGATGACCCGCGACTACACCCTGGATCTGGATACCCACGGAGCCCCCCTGCTGTCGATCTTCGGCGGCAAGATCACCACTTATCGCAAGCTCGCCGAGGCCGCCCTGCGCAAGCTGCAACCGCTGCTACCGGAGATGCGCGCGGCCTGGACTGCCGAGGCTACCCTGCCCGGGGGCGACATCGAAGGCCGCGAGGCGTTCGCTGACCGCCTCCAGCGCGACTATCCGTATCTGCCGGCGGCGTGGGCGGAGCGCTTCGCCTCCAGTTACGGCAGCTTGTGTCTTCGGTTCTTGGATGGCGTCACCCGCCGCGAAGAGATGGGCGAGGAGTTCGGTGGCGGTCTGACCCGCGCCGAGGTCGACTATCTCATCGCCCATGAGTGGGCTCGCACCGCCGACGACATCCTGTGGCGGCGCACCAAGCTGGGGCTGGTGCTGACGCCGGCCCAGGTCGAGACGCTGAACGCCTATCTGGCAACCCACCCCCGCCTGGCGGCAGCCCGCCCTGCAGACGCCGTGGGCGCGACCTGAGCCTGGCAGACTAGCCCTACCGAGCGCCATCTCCGGCGCCTTGGAAAAGCGGCGGTGTGACCCCTGCCCTCTGCTACGCTGGAGGCACCCGCCACTCTTTTCCGAGGACCTCCGCTTTGCAACTCCTGTTCACGCTGCTGGGCTGCCTGGTGCTGATCGTGACTCTGGTGCCCTATCTGCGGATTCGGCACTGGAGCGTGAGAAGCTTCGACTTCCCCCTGCTGCAGCTCGCCTGTATCGCCACCGCGCTGGCGCTGCTCCAGCTCGCCTGCCAGCCGCACGCCTGGTGGCACTGGTGCGGACTCGGGGCCAGTCTGATCGCCGCCTGCGTCCAGTGGGCACGCATCTATCCCTGGACCCCACTGGCACGCTGTGCCGTGGTCAAGGCGCGCGAGCGAGAGGCCAACCGCGAGCTCACGCTCATGGTCTCCAACGTGCTCACCCCCAACCGCCAGGCCCACAAGCTGATCACCCAGGTCGAGCAACACCGACCCGATCTGCTGTTGACGCTGGAGTCCGATCGCTGGTGGGGAGACCGCCTCGACGAGGCGCTGGGCGAGCAGTACCCCGAAGCCGTACGTATCCCGCTCGACAACCTCTACGGAATGCATCTCTACTCGCGTCTCGCCCTCGAAGAGGTCGAGGTGAAGTGGCTGATCCAGGATGACATTCCCTCGATCCACGCCTGGGTACGCCTGGACAGCGGTCAGCGCGTGCGTCTGCACGCACTCCATCCGCGCCCGCCCGCGCCCTCGGAGAGCGACGAGTCGCTTTGGCGAGATGCCGAGCTATTGCTGGTGGGCGAGGCGATCGCCGGTGACAAGCATGCGACGCTGGTGGCCGGCGACCTCAACGATGTCGCCTGGTCGCGCACCACCAAGCTGTTCTGCAAGGTCAGCGGCATGCTCGATCTACGCCGCGGCCGCGGTCAGTACAGCACCTTCCATGCCAAGTACCCGTTCCTGCGCTGGCCGCTGGATCACGTCTTCGTCTCCGAGCAGTTCACGCTGGTGGCGATGCGCCGCCTGAAGGAGATCGGCTCGGATCACTTCCCGATGCTGGTGACCCTGCGCCACGACCCCAGCCGCGCCGACGAGAACGAGCCGGAAGCCGCCGATGCCGAGGAGCGCCGCGACGCCGACGACACCATCGAAGAGGCCAAGGAGCGCCACGGCGAGGCGCCAGTATGAGCTGACGCCCCTTGACCGACACCTAAATCCCTGCCGATCCAGACACCAACGCCANNTGGCGTTGGTGTCTGCGTGTATGCCCGACGCCTATTCGGGAATCCCGCCCTCGGTCAGCTTGGCCGGGTCGAGCAGGCGTTCCAGCTCCTCGCGGGAGAGATCGGTCTCCTCCTCGGCCACATCGATGATCGGACGACTGGCCTGGTACGCCTTCTTGGCCACGGCAGCGGCGGCATCGTAGCCGATCACCGAGTTGAGCGCGGTGACCAGGATCGGATTCTTGGAGAGCGGCGTCTCGATATTGTCCCGGCGCACGTTGAAGGTGGCGATGGCGCGGTCCGCCAGCAGTCGGCTGACGTTGGCCAGCAGCCGGATCGAACCGAGCAGGTTGTGGGCGATCAGTGGCAGCATCACGTTGAGCTGGAAGTTGCCGCTCTGGCCCGCCACGGTGATCGCGGTATCGTTGCCGATCACCTGGGCCGCCACCTGGATCGCGGATTCGGGGATCACCGGATTGACCTTGCCCGGCATGATAGAGCTGCCCGGCTGCAGCGCTTCCAGCTCGATCTCGCCCAGCCCCGCCAGCGGCCCCGAGTTCATCCAGCGCAGGTCGTTGGCGATCTTCATCACCGCGCAGGCATAGGTGCGCAGATGCCCGGAGAGCTCCACCGCCGCGTCCTGGGAGGCGAGGCTGGCGAAGAAGCTGTCGTTGGGGCGGAACTCGAGATGGGTATCGCGGGCCAGCCGCTCCGCCACCCGCTGGGCGAACTCGGGATGGGCATTGACCCCGGTCCCCACCGCGGTGCCGCCCAGCGCCAGGCGCGTCACTCGCTTGAGACCGTCCTCCAGGCGCTCGATCGCCTGGCCGATCTGGCTCGACCAGCCGCCCAGCTCCTGACTCATCCGCACCGGCATGGCGTCCATCAGGTGGGTGCGCCCGGTCTTGACCACATCGTCGAGGGTCTGCGCCTTGTCGTCGATGCTCGAGCGCAGATAGTGCAGCGCCGGCAGCAGCCGCTCACGCACCTGGACCGCCGCGGCCAGATGGATCGCGGTGGGGATCACGTCGTTGCTCGACTGCCCCATGTTGACGTGATCGTTGGGCCCCACCGCGAGCGAGTCGCTGCTGGCCAGATGCGAGATCACCTCGTTGACGTTCATGTTGGTCGAGGTGCCGGAGCCGGTCTGGAACACATCCACCGGGAACTGATCGGCATGCTCACCGGCGATGATCTCGTCGGCGGCGGCGATGATCGCCCGTGAGCGCGCCTCGTCGAGCAGCCCCAGCTCCTGGTTGACCTCGGCGGCGGCTCGCTTGATCCGCGCCACCGCGGCAATGAACTCACCCGGCAACGGCTGGCCGCTGACCGGGAAGTTGTTCACGGCGCGCTGGGTCTGGGCGCCGTAGCGCGCACTGGCGGGCACCTCGAGTTCGCCCATGCTGTCACGTTCGATACGCGGTTGAGTCATGACTTCCTCCTGACGATGGCGGATGAACGCCGGTGAAATGTGGCGCCGCCGCCTGGCGACGGCGCCAAAGGGACTCACTCAAGACTAGCAGGCCCTGCGCCTGTTGCTTCTGCCATCGCCCCCGCACGGCCGCCATAGCCCCAGGGCGGATGCCAGAGATCCGCGAGCGACCGCGCACGCCCCATGAAACGACACCGCCCGCGCCGAGAGGGCGCGGGCGGTGGGGGTTCCAGCAGAGGGCGTGGCTGTGAGTCAATCGAAGTCGATGATCTGGCGGATCGCTTCGCCGCTGGCGAGACGATCGAAGCCGAGATTGATCTCGTCGAGGCGCAGCCGATGGGTGAGCAGCCGCTCCACCGGCAGCCGGCCGGCGCGGTAGAGTGCGATATACTCCGGCACGTCCAGCGACGGCACGTGCCCCCCCAGATAGGAGCCCTTGAGGGTACGCTCCTCGGCGACCATCCGCGTGGGGCTGATGGCGAAGCGCACGTCCGGATGCGGTAGCCCCGAGGTCACGGTGGTGCCACCACGGGCGGTACACTCGTAGGCGAACTCCAGCGCCTTGGAGACACCGGCGAACTCGGCGGCGATATCCACCCCGCCGCCACTGATCTCGCGCACCTGGTCGATGGCGTCGGCATCGCCGCTATTGACCACATGGGTAGCCCCCATCGCCTTGGCGGTCTCCAGCTTGTCGGGGGCGATGTCGGCGGCGATCACATGGCGGGCGCCGCCCCCGGCAGCCCCCATCACCGCCGCCAGCCCGACCCCGCCGAGCCCGACCACCAGCACCGACTGCCCCAGACGCAGGCCCGCGGTATGCACCACCGCACCAACCCCGGTGAGCACCGCGCAGCCGAACAGCGCCGCGATATGGAACGGCAGATCGGCGTCGATCCGTGTCAGCGAACGCTGCGAGGCCACGGCATACTCGGCGAAGCCGGAGACGCCGATATGGTGATAGATCTTCTGCCCGCCCTTGTGCAGACGCATGCCGCCCCCCAGCAGATGCCCCGCGCCATTGGCCACCTGCCCCGGCGCGCACAGCGCCGCGCGTCCCGAGAGACACGAGGCGCAGCCCCCGCAGCTGGGCGCGAACGAGAACACCACGTGATCGCCGGGGGCGAGATCCTCGACGCCGTCGCCGACCTCGACCACCTCGCCGGCGGCCTCGTGCCCCAGCACCATCGGCAGCGGCCGCGGCCGATCGCCGTTGATGGTGGAGAGATCCGAGTGGCACAGCCCGGCAGCGCGCATGCGCACCAGTACCTCGCCGCGCCCGGGCGGATCGAGCTCGACCTCCTCGATCGACAGCGGCTGCGACTCCCGGTACGGGCGTGGCTTCTGCATCTCGTGGATCACGGCTGCATGCATTTTCATCGCGACTTCCCTATTCAGTGGATCGACCCGGCACGCCTCGGCACGCCGGGTACGATTGGCCTTCGTGTCTCAAGCGCTTCTCAGGCCCAGTGCTCAACGTTTCATGCATGGCCCAGTGCTCAACGTTTCATGCATAGTACTCGGGCGCGTGACGGAAGGTCGGCCACGCCTCCGGGTCGTGCCCGGTGACCACCAGCGCCCCGGTCTTCTCGGCCAGCGCATGCAGCTTGCGCACAGAGCGCACCGTATCCACGGTCGAGGCAAGAAAGCCCGGCAGCGCCTTCTCATCCCAATGATCGGTGGTGTAGGCCGCATCCACCGCCAGCAGAACCGGACCGGTTTCGGGGAGCTGGAGCAGAAAGCTGGCATGGCCGGGGGCATGCCCCGGGGTGAAGATGAAGCGGATGCTGCCGTCGCCGAAGACGTCATAGCCGTCGTCGCCATCCTCCAGCAGATGCCACTTCAATCCGGGGCGATCGAAATCGGCACGGATATAGCCACCGGCGGAAAACCAGTCCGGGGCCATCGCATACTCGTATTCGCATCGCCGCACGATATGCGTGGCGTTGGGAAAGCGCCCGGTGGCCCCGGTGTGATCCAGATGCAGGTGGCTGTGCAGGACATAGCGGACCTCCTCGGGCTCGATGCCGAACGCCTTCAGTGCCTGAACGCACCCCTCCTCCTCCCGCATTACCGGCCAGTAGACCGCGGTGATATCGCCCCAGTGCTTCTCCGGATCGCTGGCGCACTCGACGGCACAGCCACCATCGATGACCACATGTCCCTGCGGATGCGTAATCAGATACCAGGGCACGGGGATCTCGTACTCATCCAGCCCCGCATTCATCTTGATATTGCACACCCGGCACTTGAGCGTGCCGGTCTGGAACATGTAAAGACGTGGGGTAGTCATGACGCACTCCTGGTTTGAACACACGGAGATGACATTGCCGCTGGCCGCGGCACGCGTAGCGCGCAAGGTGCAACGACCGCGAGCGCCGTCGCTCCTCGCAGCCGGGCGACTGAACGTGTCAGAGTAGGACACGGCCAAACGGCATGAACAGCGGACTTTGGTCCCACGCATGCACTCTCTCAGAGGGTGTTTACAAATTCGGCGAGCGAAGGCAAGACAAGGCAAAATCGGTCGAAAAAGCGGAGTTTACATGGGGTAAATGAGCATTTTGAGGCCGATTTTAACGCCGTATTGCCGAGCGCAGGCATTTTGTAAACACTCTCCCAGCACACTCACGGAGACGTCTCAACCATGTGGCACCGTCAGCCATTCACGCTCTCCGCGCGCCCGCGCGGCTTTCATCTGGTCACCGACGAGATCCTGGCGGCCCTGCCACGGCTGGCCGAGATCCGTACCGGCCTGCTCCATCTCCAACTGATGCACACCTCGGCCTCGCTGACCCTGAACGAGAACGCCGATCCCGACGTGCGCCATGACATGGCACTGTTCGCCGCCAGGATCGCCCCCGAGCGCCTCGACGGCCTGCGTCATACCCTCGAAGGCCCCGATGACATGCCCGCCCACGTGTTGGCCAGCCTGTTCGGCACTCAGCTGACCCTGGCCGTGGACAACGGCCGCCTGCTCACCGGTACCTGGCAAGGCATCTGGCTCGGCGAGCACCGCCAGCACGGCGGCGCACGCCGGATCACCGCCACCCTGACGGGCGAGTGACCTCGACAGCCCCGACCGCGAATCCACCCGGAAAAGCGCTCACCGCTACACTCTGGAGCTATGCATGCCCAACATTCATATTCGCCCCGCCACCCCTGACGACGTGACGCAGATTCTCGCCTTCGTCCGCGAGCTCGCCATCTACGAGAAGAGTGAGCACGAAGTCGTGGCGACCGAAGAGAGCATCGCACGCTCGATCTTCGCCCCACAGGCCACGGCTCACGCCCTGATCTGCGAGCGCGACGGCCAGGCCATCGGATTCGCGGTGTACTTCTACAACTACTCCACCTGGCTGGCGAAGAACGGGCTCTTCCTGGAAGACCTGTATGTCACCCCGGAATCGCGCGGCACCGGCGCCGGCAAGTCGTTGCTCAAACATCTGGCGCAGATCGCGGTGGAGCGCGACTGCGGCCGCTTCGAGTGGAACGTTCTGGACTGGAACGAACCGGCCATCCAGTTCTATGAATCGATCGGCGCCAAACCGCAGAGTGAGTGGATCGGTTATCGCCTGACCGGCCAGGCGCTACAGGATCTCGCGGCATCCTGATCGCCCGCGGCCGGCGGAGCCGAAAGGTGGCACCCTCAAGGGCAACGGGCTTCCGACGCTGGCGTTCTCCCCCTGGCACTCTCCCTACCCACGGCGTTCAGTGCGAGTGCCGCGGCACCTCGGCGCCGCGGCAGCCGCGCAGGAAGTCGAAATCACAGCCCTCGTCGGCCTGCAGCACGTGCTCGATATAGAGCTGGCGATAGCCGCCGCTGCTGGCGATCTGGCTTGATGCCGCAGTGGGGTCGGCCACGGCCAGGCGTCGTGCGATCTCGGCGTCGTCGACCTCCAGCTCGAGCTTGCCGCTGTCGCAGTCCAGGCTGATCCAGTCGCCGTTCTCGACCGCCGCCAGCGGGCCGCCGGCAGCCGCTTCCGGGGCCACGTGCAGCACCACGGTGCCGTAGGCGGTGCCGCTCATGCGGGCATCCGAGATGCGCACCATGTCGGTGATACCCTGCTCGAGGATCTTCGGGGGCAGACCCATGTTGCCGACTTCGGCCATGCCGTGATAACCCCGCGGCCCACAGTGCTTCATCACCAGGATGTCGTCCGGCGAGACCTCCAGATCGGGATCGTTGATGCGCGCCTTGTAGTCATCGAAGTTCTCGAACACCACCGCCCGCCCGCGATGGGTCATCAGCGCCGCGGTCGCCGCCGAAGGCTTGAGCACCGCACCGTTGGGCGCCAGGTTGCCACGCAGGATGCAGATCCCGCCATCGTCGCGCAGCGGATTGTCGAGCGGTCGGATCACGTCGTCGTTGTAGAGCGGCGCCTCGCACACGTTCTGCCACAAGGTACGGCCATTGACCGTCAGCGCGTCCGGGTGCGGCAGGCGGTCGGCGTCGCCCAGGCGCTTGAGCACCGCCGGCAGGCCACCGGCGTAGTAGAACTCCTCCATCAGGTAGCGCCCGGAGGGCTGCAGATCGACGATCGTCGGCATGCCGCGCCCCATCCGGGTCCAGTCGTCGAGGGTCAGATCGACCCCGATACGCCCGGCGATCGCCTTGAGATGGATCACCGCATTGGTCGAGCCGCCAATGGCGGCATTGGTGCAGATGGCGTTCTCGAACGCCTCGCGGGTGAGGATCTTCGACAGCTTGAGATCCTCGCGGACCATTTCGACGATGCGATTACCGGAGAGGTGGGCGAGCACGTAGCGGCGCGAATCCACCGCCGGAATGGCGGCATTGTGGGGCAGCGACACCCCCAGCGACTCGGCCATGCAGGCCATCGTCGAGGCCGTGCCCATGGTGTTGCAGGTGCCGGCCGAGCGCGACATCCCCGCCTCCGCCGCCATGAAGTCGTGCATCGAGAGCTTGCCCGCCTTGACCTGTTCGGAGAGCTGCCACACCACCGTACCGGAGCCGATGTCCTTGCCCTGATGCTTGCCGTTGAGCATCGGCCCGCCGGTGACCACGAGCGCCGGAATGTCGCAACTCGCCGCCCCCATCAGCAGTGCCGGGGTGGTCTTGTCACAGCCCACCAGCAGCACCACGCCGTCGATGGGATTGCCGCGGATCGCCTCCTCGACGTCCATGCTCGCCAGATTGCGGGTGAACATCGCCGTGGGGCGCAGGTTGGACTCGCCGTTGGAGAACACCGGGAACTCCACCGGATAGCCCCCCGCCTCGAGCACCCCCTGCTTGACGTGCTCGGCGAGCTTGCGAAAGTGCGCGTTGCAGGGCGTCAGCTCCGACCAGGTGTTGCAGATGCCGATGATCGGCTTGCCCTGGAACTCGTGATCGGGAATGCCCTGATTCTTCATCCAGCTACGGTACATGAAGCCGTTCTTGTCGGCCCGGCCGAACCACTCCGCAGAGCGCAGTCGCGGGGTCTTGTCAGCCGTGTCGCCAGCATCGCTCATCTCGTCTCTCCTTGGTCCGCCGTGGCCGACAACGCGGCCCCGTAGCGTCTGGTTCGGGTCAGGGTCATGCCGGTACCAAGCCCCAGAGGGGACACCCCCGGAGCGGCGTGTACACGCTCTGGCATGAACGCCTCCTTATGGGTCCTGGCGGTGAGCCGGTCATCCTGGCGTGTCAGCCTGCACATTACGGGCGAAACTCAATAACCAACTAATAGCAAATCATCCACGCATTGATACGCTTTTGAATATCATTTGTGCAACACGGTTCACCCGCCTGGTGCGCCCCGGCGCCACCTGCGGACACCCTCAGACCAAAGTCGAATCACCAGAGACCAAAGTCGTAGGCCGAGTCGTCACCTCTCAGCCGGCCCGCCGCGACTGCTTCCAGCGGTCGAACATCACCGCCAGCAGCAGGATCGCGCCGCGCACCAGGTATTGATAGAAGGTCGGCACGTTGAGCAGCCCCATGGCGTTCTGCACGCAGCCCATGATCAGCACCCCTACCAGCACGCCGGTGATCGAAGCGACCCCACCGGAGAGCGACACCCCGCCCAGCACGCAGGCCGAGATCACCGCCAGCTCCAGCCCCTGGGAGGTATTGGGATCCCCCAGCCCCATGCGCGAGGTGAGCAGGACGCCGGCGATCCCCGCCACCAGCCCCTGCAGCGCGAAGACGGTGATCTTGAGCCGGCGCACGTTGACCCCGGCCAGCGCCGCGGCCTCGGCGTTGCCGCCGGTGGCCAGGGTATTGCGGCCGAAGGCGGTCAGATTGAGCACCACGCCGAATACCACGAAGCAGGCGATCATGGTCCATACCGGCAGGGTCAGGCCGAGGAAAGCGGCACTGCCGAGATCGAAGAAGCCGGGTACGGTGATCATCACCGCATCGCCGCCGGAGGTGATGTAGGCCAGGCCGCGCACGAACTCCATCGCCGCCAGGGTGGCGATCAGCGAGTTGATACCGAAGCGCGCCACCACGAAGCCGTTGAAGGCGCCCACCGCGGCCCCGGCGGCGATCCCGACCAGCACGCCGACAGTCACGCTGCCGGTATTGGAGGTGACCATCGCCGCCACTACGCCGGCAAAGGCGACGATCGAGGCGACCGACAGGTCTACCTCACCCAGGGCCAGCACCATCATCATGGTGGTGGCGATGGTGCCGATCAGGGTCACCGAGAGCAGCAGGCCGACGATGTTGCGTCCGGTCAGGAAATCCGGCACCAGCACCGAGAGACCGATGAACAGCAGCACGAACACTGCGATCAGCCCCGAGGTATCGAGCAGGGTGCGCAGCGGCTTGGGCAGCCCGCGCCGGCCCACCGCGGCCGGCGCTGCCTGGGAGACGAGTTTGTCACTGGACATGCGGGGTCATCCTCTGGAACGGAAAGGGTCGATGAAGATCGCCGGCGTCGAACTCGATCGGACAGCGGCTCACGCCGGCAGCGCCAGGCCGAGCAGCCGCTCGGGGGTGGCCTCCGCACGCGGGACGACCTCGATCAGTTCGCCGTCGCGCATCACCCCGATGCGGTCGCAGATCGAACTCACCTCGGCGAGGTCGCTGGAGATCACCAGCACGCTCTTGCCCTGCTCGGCGAGATCGTAGAGCAGCGCATAGATATCACGGCGGGCGCCGACGTCGATGCCGCGGGTCGGCTCGTCCATCACGAACAGCTCGATCTGCTCGGCCAGCCAGCGCGCCAGGATCACCTTCTGCTGGTTGCCACCGGAGAGATTGGCGATCGGCGTGCGCGGCCCGGGGGTCTTGATCCGCAGCTGGCGGATATAGTCGCGGGCGTTCTCGGTCTCGCGGGCGACATGGCGGAACACACCCCAGCGGCGGAAGAAGCGCCGGCAGCTGATATTGAGGTTGTCGGCGACGCTGGCCACCGGAAAGATCCCCTGGGACTTGCGGTCCTCCGGGCACATCGCGATGCCGGCACGAATCGCCGCCTGGGCACTGGCGAAACGCCGCGCCTCGCCGGCGAACACCACCTGCCCCGCCGAGGCACGCTCAGCGCCGCAGACCAGCCGCATCAGCTCACTGCGCCCGGCGCCGACCAGCCCGAACAGCCCCAGCACCTCGCCGCGGTGGATCTCCAGCGATACCGGAGCACGCACGCCGCGGCCCTCGAGTCCTTCCAGGCGCATCAGCACCTCGCCCTGGCGGCGCGGGCGATAGCCGTAGACGTCCTCGATCTCGCGTCCCACCATCTCGCTGACCAGGGTGTCGTGATCTAGCCCGTCGAGGGTCGGATGGGTGCGAATATGGCGACCGTCACGGAATACCGTGACCGCATCGCACATCTCGAACACCTCCTCCATGCGATGAGTGACATAGAGCACCACCCGGCCCTCGTCGCGCAGCCGCGCCACGATCCGCTTGAGATGGCGCGTCTCCTGTACCGACAGCGAGCTGGTGGGTTCGTCGAAGGCGATGATGCGCGCATCGCGCAACAGCGCGCGGCCGATCTCGATCATCTGCTGCTGGCCGATGGAGAGCTCGCGCACCTTGGTCGCGGGGTGAATGGCGCCCTCGCCCAGCTCCTCGAGAATGGCCAGCGCGCGCTTGCGCAGGGCTCGCCGGTCGACCATGCCGTAGCGCACCGGCAGCTGGCCCAGCAGCAGGTTCTCGGCCACCGACAGGTTGGGTGACAGGGTCAACTCCTGGTAGATGATCGCCACACCGCGGGCGAGCGCCTCGCGGGCGTTGGTGAACACCTGGCGCTCGCCGTCGATCCACAGGGCGCCGTCGGTGACCTTGTTGACGCCACTGAGCACCTTGAGCAGGGTCGACTTGCCCGCGCCGTTCTCGCCCATCAGCGCGTGCACCTGGCCGCGATGCGCCTCGAAGCTGACCGCGTCGAGGGCCTTGACCCCGGGAAAGGTCACCGTGACGCCCTCGACGCGCAGATAGGCTGGGGAATTCGCCATCTCGACTCTCCTGGTCGCGGCCTTGAAGACCGCCGGGGTGAACACTGGGGAAATGCAGAGCGACCGATGAGACTGGCCACGGCGGCGCCTGGCGGCACCGCCGCGTCACGCGCTCAGAGCCCCAGGTCCTCGCGCACCTGCTGCCAGTTGTCGCGGGTCATCAGCGTGCCGGTGGTCTCGGTATTGGCCGGGGGTTTCTTGTCCTGGGTGATCCAGGTATAGAGATTGTCGGCGCTCTGACGCCCATGCATGGTCGAACTCACCGCCACGGTGCCGTAGAAGCCGGTCGGCTTCTGGCGCGAGAACTCGGCGAAGGCCGCTCCCGAACCGTTGATCCCCACGCCGATCACCTGATCCGGAGAGAGGCCGTACTGCTCGCTGGCCCGCACGCCGCCGAGCACGCTCTCCTCGTTGAGGGCATAGATCACCCAGTGCTCGAAACGCCCGTTCTTGGAGAACACCGGCGAGGCGGCGGCGAAGGCGCTGCTGGTGTCGGTATTCTGCTGCGGCGCATCGAAGATGTTCTGCTCGACGAAGCCGGCATCGAGCAGCGCATCGGTGGCGCCGTCGGTGCGCGCCTTGGCGGTGGGCAGCTCGTTGTTACTGATCCGCAGCGCCGCGACCTGCTGCGGGTCCCAGCCGCGCCGCTGCATCTCGGCGGCGATCGCCTCGCCTACCTGACGCCCGATCTTGTAGCCCGACATGCCCAGATGGGGCACGTCCGCCATCGGCTTGCCATCGGCGCCCAGGAACTGGTCGTCCACGGTCACCACCTTCATGCCGTACTGCTTGGCGCGGTTGGCGATCGCCGGTCCCAGGCGCACGTCCGGCGGACAGATCACGAAGCCCTGCGCCCCCTGGGAATTGAGATTGTCGATCGCACTCAGCACCTGCTGACCATCCTCGCCGGACAGCCGCACCACCTTGAAGCCCTTCTCCTGGCCGAGCTTGGTCGCCGCATCCTGCTCATTGATGAACCACGCCTGCTCCGGCTTCTTGACGATAAAGCCGATCTTGACCTCGTCCTGCGCCAGCGCCGGCGTGAGACACAGGCTCAGGCTGACGCCCAGCGCCAGCAACGACGGTATGACCTTGCGATTCATGCGACTCTCCCCCTGCCCTCGTGGGCGCGTGGTTATCGTTATTGGCGCGCCGGGAGCCGGCGCCATACGCGCTCGACGATAAGCGCTGCCGCAATAACCAACTAATAACGAGGAGCCCAATTTGCGATACGCAAATGGATATCCAACGAGAGAGACCTGAGGTACAGCGCGGGGCCGCCACCGGTAGCGGCTCGATGGCGCCAGACTAAAGTCTTCCGAGACTTTCGTTAACAGCGTCAACTAACCCCGGAAAGCCCCGCCTCGGATGAGTCGCCGTTCCACGCCGGACGAACCAGTGACACGGGACGCGAGGTGTCAGTCGGAAGCGGCGAGGCAGGAGAAGCGATAGCGGGTGCGCGAGCGATAGACCTCTCCCGGCTGCAGGATGGTGCCGGGGAAAGCGGGTTGATGGGGCGAATCGGGGAAGTGCTGGGTCTCCAGTGCCAGCCCGGCATGCCGCCGGTAGGGCTGGCCAGCCTTCCCTCTCAGCGTGCCATCGAGGGCGTTGCCAGCGTAGAACTGGATGCCCGGCTCGCTGGTGGCAACCTCGAGCACCCGGCCACTCTCGGCCTCGATCACCTGCGCAGCGACTCTGAGACCCTGGTTATCGGCCTCGTCGCCATCGAGTACGAAATTGTGGTCATAGCCGCCGGCCCGAACCAACTGCGGGTGGTGCTGCGCAAGCCGTGCACCGATCGCCGTCGGCGTGGTGAAATCGAAGGGTGTCCCGGCCACCGGCGCGATCTCGCCGCGGGGAATCAGCTGCTCATCGACCGGGGTAAAGGCGCTTGCCGCCAGCATCAGGCGGTGGTCGAGCACATCACCGCTGCCCTCGCCGCGCAGGTTGAAGTAGCTGTGCTGGGTCAGATTGACCGGGGTCGCTCGCGTGGTTTCGGCGTGATAGGCGATCTTGAGGCTGTCGTCATCGCCCAGCAGATAGCGGACCCGCACACTCAGCCGCCCCGGATAGCCCGCCTCGCCATCGTCGCTGACACGGCTCAGTATCAGGCCACTGCCGCGGGCTTCGACGAAGGTGTCAGCCTGCCACAGACAGCGGTCGAATCCCGGGTCGCCGCCATGCAGCGAGTTGGCGCCGTCATTGCTGGCCAGCCGGTAGCGCTGGCCCTCCAGACTGAACTCGGCGCCGCCGATACGATTGGCGTAGCGTCCGATCAGGGCACCAAAGTAGGGGTTGGCCTGACGGTAGGCCGGCGAGAGATAATCGGCCAGCGAATCGAAGCCGAGCACGATGTCGTCGAATCGCCCCTGGCGATCCGGTGTCTTCAGCGAGAGGATGATGCCGCCGTAGTCGGTCACCCGCAGCTCGATGCCGCTGGCATTGGTGATCCGATAGCAGCTGACCGGGCGCCCATCGGGCAGGGTGCCGAAATCACTGCGCTGGATGTTGGCAGGCAAGGACATGGGGACTGGGACTCTTTTGGCAGAGGGAATCCGCGGCGACCGGGGCCGCCGACGGGTTGTCGCGCCGATTGAGCCTGTGCCAGACCGCGATCGCTATCGGTAAAACGTCGAATGGAGGCATCACCCAGCGCATGAAATCCCGACCCGAGGCCCCGCTGCCCGCCGACTGGTTCCTGAAAGCACGGCTCAAGTTCCGCCACCTGCAGCTGTTCGTGACGCTCGACGAGTGCCGCAACCTGCATCGCGCGGCGGCACAGCTGGGCATGAGCCAGCCCGCCGCCTCCAAGCTCCTGGGCGATATCGAAGGGCAGCTCGGGGTCAGTCTGTTCGAGCGCCACGCCCGCGGCGTGACGCCCAACTGGTACGGCGAGATCCTGATCCGCCACGCCCGCAGCATGTTCACCTCGCTGGCCCAGGCCGGCGACGAGCTCAACGCCTTCAGCGCCGGCAACGCCGGTACGGTATCGGTGGGCACGGTGCTGGCACCGGCGGTCACCCTGCTCGCCAGCGCAGTCGAGCGCGTACACCGTGACAGCCCGCACCTGCAGGTCAACATCGATGTCGACGTCAGCCACAATCTGGTGCCGCGACTGCGCGACGGCGAATTCGATTTCGCCATCGCGCGCATCCCCAGCGCCCTGCCCGCAGGCGACTTCGTGTTCGAGGAGATCGGCGAGGAGGCGCTCTGCTTCATCTGCCGCCACGACCATCCGCTGACAAGAGTCGAGATACCGACCCTGACCGCTATGCGCGACTACCCCTGGGTGCTGCAGCCGACCGGCTCACTCATGCGCCAGCGGGTGGAACATCTGTTTCTGCACTTCGGCGTCGCGCCCCCCGAGCGCATCATCAACACGCCGGACATCTACATGGCACTGGCGATGGTCGACAAGTCGGAGGCGATCACGGTGACGACCCAGGAGGTCGCCGAGCTGCTCTGTGCCCAGCCGCGCTTCGCCACCCTGCCCTTGCCCGAGGCGCTGAGCGTCCAGCCCTACGGCCTGATCAGCCTGCGCGAGCGCCGTCTCTCCCCCGGCGCGGCAAGGCTGATGCACGTGCTGCACCGGATGATCCGCGACTACCGCAGCAACCCGGGCAAGCGCTGACAAGACCCGCGCTCGCTCAGGGACAGCGACTCAAAGGCGGTCGCGCAGTCGATAAAAGGTCGTCGCCAGCGCCAGCAGCGGCACTCGCCAACGCTCGCCACCGGGGAAGTGGCGATGGCGGATGGCGGCGAAGTCGTCGAAACGTTCGAACTGCCCGCCGATCGCCTCGGCCAGGATCTGACCGGCGAGGCCGGCCAGGGCCATGCCATGCCCGGAGTAGCCCTGGGCGTAGTAGAGATTGTGGCCGATCCGGCCCAGGTCGGGGGCACGATTCAGGGTGATGCCGACATCGCCGCCCCAGCGATAGTCGATGCCGACGCCGCGCAGCGCCGGAAACAGCGCCTGCATCTTGTCACGCATGCGCCGATCGAGCCCGCGCGGCTCGCGCCCGGTATAGCTCACCTCGCCGCCGTAGAGCAGGCGTCGGTCGGCGGAGAGACGGTAGTAGTCGAGCACGAAGTTGGCATCCGAGACCGCGGCATCGGTGGGCAGCAGGCTCGCCGCGCGCGTCTCGCCCAGCGGCTCGGTGGCGATGATGTAGTTGGCCACCCGCATGATGCGTCCGGTCAGCGCCGGTACCAGGTTGCCCAGATAGGCATTGCCGGCGACCACCACCGCGTCGCAGCGCACCTCGCCAGCCGCGGTGGCGACCCGCGGCCTGTCGCCCTGGATCACGTCGAGGGCGCGGCTGCCGGGATGCAGCTCGGCCCCGGCGTCCTGGGCAGCGCGGGCCAGCCCCAGGGTGTAGTTGAGCGGGTGCAGGTGACCGCCACCGGCATCGTAAAGACCGCCCAGATAGCGCGGGGTGCGCACGTGGGCGGCCAGCGCCTCGCGATCGAGCCACTGCTCGCCGTGGTAGTCGAAGGTTCGCGCCATGTAGTCGGCGTGCTCGCGCATCGCACTCAGGTGGCGCGGCTTGACCGCCGCATGCACGTAGCCCCAGCGCAGATCGCAGGGAATCGCGTGGGTCTCGATCAGTGTCTGGGTCAGACGCACCGCCTCGCAGCTCATCGCCCACAGCCGACGCGCCGCATCGCGCCCCACCGCCTTGTCGATCACCGGCATCTCGGTACCGAAGCCAGGCAGAATCTGGCCGCCGCTGCGCCCCGACGCGCCATGACCGATCTCCCCCGCTTCGAGCAGCACCACCCGGTAGCCGCGCTCGGCCAGATGCAGCGCCGCCGAACAGCCGGTGACGCCACCACCGATCACGCAGACATCCGCCTTGACCTCCCCCCGGAGCGGCGCGGCGGGGGCGAGATCGACCTGGCGACTCGCCCGGTAGTAGGAAAGCGGCGCCTGGGCCGTGGTCTGGGCTGTCATCGGGACATCGAACTCCACCAGTGGAAAGGGGGGCGGCCAGAGCCGCTACGCGATCCGGACACCGAAACCCATACAGGGGTTCGGGTGCAGGATGCACTTCTACTACACCACTCACGCCGGACACACGACTGAGTCCGGGCGCATGAAAGATTAAGCTCGGCTTAAACGAAATGTTAAGATCGGATGAAATCGCGAGGCGTAAGGTAGCGTCGTCAGCCATCGACGATACCACGCTCCGCCCTGGCCACAAGTTAGAGAACGCCCGTGAAACGCTTCCTCTCCGCCGACGCCCGCCCCTACTTCGCCGCCAACGAGCTGACCGACTTCGACGCCCTCTGGTCGCTGTCGCTGACGCCGGTGGACGCCCCCAACCTGGAACGTGGGGGCCACTCGGAGGTGTGCCGCATGACGCTGGAAGCCCCCGGCCTGCCGCCGCGGGACTTCTTTCTCAAGCGCCAGACCAACCATCTCGGCCGCAGTCTAAGCCGCCCCTGGGGTGAGCCCACCTTTGCCCGCGAGGCGCGCAATATCGCCGCCTTTCACCGTCTCGGCATTCCGGCACTGGAGAGCGCCTACTTCGAAGAGCGCCGCCGCGACGGACGCTGGCAGGCGATCCTGGTAACCCCGGCGCTGAGCGGCTACACCGACATGATCGAGCATCACGCCCACTGGGAGACCCTCGAGCCAGCCACCCGGGACGCCATCGTCGACACCTGCGCCGACCTGCTCGGTACCCTGCACCGCCGCCGCTGGCGCCACGGCAGCCTCTACGCCAAGCACGTCTTCCTGCGCCCGTCGGCAGAGGCGGCCAGCGGCTTCGAAGCCCGCTTCATCGACCTGGAAAAGTCACGTCCGCTGCTCAATGCCAGACGCGAGAAGCGCCGCGATCTCGAGGTATTCGCCCGCCGCCTGCCGCAGTGGCGCAGTGCCACCTGGCGTCGCTTCCTCGGCCGCTATCTCGCGCGTCCGGCGGACAGCGCCGAGGTCGAGCGCTGGCTCGGTGCGCTGACGCTGCCCAACCGCTGAATCCCGGCCTGACCGTCAGCGCGGCCCGCAGACCGGGCAGGCCGGGTCCCGCGGCAGCGAGAAGTGGCGCCACTCGCCGTTCAACGCATCGAAGGTGGAGAGCCCGCGGTGCGGGCGGCCGGCGCCACTCAGCCACTTGAGCGCTTCCAGCGCCTGGAAGCTACCGATCACCCCGACCAGCGGTGCGATGACGCCGCTCTCGGCGCAGCTCAGCGCCTCGTCATCGCCCTGCTCGCCGTAGAGGCAGGCGTAGCAGGGGCTGTCGTCGGCCTGGTCGAACACTGCCAGCTGGCCCGAGAAGCGGATCGCGGCGCCACTGATCAGCGGCGTACGGCTCGCCACGCAGGCGCGGTTGATGGCGAAGCGGCTGCTGAAGCGGTCGGTGCAGTCGAGCACCAGGTCGGCCTCGGCGACCGCCGCGGCGAGCGTTTCGCCGCTCAACCGCGCCGTCATCGGGACCGCCTCGCAGTCTGGATTGAGCGCGCGCGCCGCGGCGCACGCCGAATGCGCCTTGGACTCGCCCAGACTGGCCTGGGTATGCGCGATCTGACGCTGCAGGTTGGAGAGTTCGACGTGGTCGTCATCGGCGATGCTCAACCGCCCGACCCCGGCGCTGGCCAGGTAGAGCGCCGCCGGCGACCCCAGCCCGCCGGCCCCCACGATCAGCACATGGGCATCGAGCAGGCGCTGCTGCCCCTCGATGTCGATCTCGTCGAGCATGATATGGCGGCTGTAACGCAGCAGTGCTTCATCGTTCATCGTTCGTCCCTTGGCGCCCGTACCGCGCCAGCGGACGGGCTACTTCTCTTCCAGCCGGTCGAGGTCGGGGATCGGCAATGCCAGCTCCTCCTTGACCTCTTCCATGACCACGTAGCTCTTGGATTCTTTCACGCCGGGCAGGGTCAGCACCACATCGCCCAGCAACTGACGATAGGCCGACATCTCGGGAATACGGCACTTGAGAATGTAGTCGAACTGCCCGGAAACGAGATGACACTCCTGGATCTGCGGCAGCTTGGCCACCGCGCGGCGAAACTCGTCGAACACCGCGGGTGACTGCGTGTTCAGGCTGATCTCGACGAACACCAGCAGCTTGGCGCGCAGCGCGCCGGGGTCGAGCACCGCCTTGTAGCCGCGAATGATGCCCGCTTTCTCCAGACGTTTGACCCGCTCCAGGCAGGGCGTGGTGGAGAGCCCCACCTGGGCCGCCAGGTCGACGTAGGAGATGCGCGCATTCTCCTGCAGGCAGCGCAGAATGTTGAGATCGATCCGATCCAGCGATCGTGATTTGGCTTTCATTTGCTGTCGTTGTTCCAAGCCGGTGGCAGTATGAGTGACGATTCCCCACCCGCCGCACACGGCGACAGCCAGCATGCCCAGCCATCCGAGATGGCAACGCCAGCCAACGGTGCTTACGGGTAAGGGGGCACTATTACTAACACGATGTCACATGCCAGCTCCAGGCGCGCGCAGGACTTGAGGAAACGCTGTATCAGCAGCGGTCGGAGATAGGTATAGGGAATGGAGAGTGGGGGAATGGCGAGTGGGGAATAGAGGCCGGGTGGATGGAGGTCGGGTGGATGGAGGTCGGGTGGATGGAGGCTGGCGCGTCCTCCCCGGCTTGCCGTCGGGTTTCAGCCCCAGCGGCCACCGCTGACCCGATCGTGGCCACCCAGGTCGGTGAGCGACGTGATCTCGCCGTAGCCCGCGGCGCTGAGCAGCGCACGCACCGCGCCTGCCTGGGTATAGCCGTGCTCCAGCCATAGCCAGCCACCGGGCTCGAGATGATCCGGGGCGCTTGCCACCAGTGCGCGCAGATCGGCCAGGCCGGCGTCGGCGGCAACCAGCGCCCGGCGCGGCTCGAAGCGCACATCATCCCGACCGAGATGGGGATCATCGGCATCGATATAGGGCGGATTGGAGACGATGATCGCGAAGCGCTCCCCGGCCAGCGCGTCAAACCAGTCGCTGGTGACGAAGCGCGCATTGTTCAGCCCCAGGCGCGCCGCATTGGCGCTGGCCAGCGCCACCGCCTGGGGCTCGACATCGGCCCCCAGAACCCGCCAATCGGGGCGCTCGCTGGCGAAGGCGAGCGCGATCGCGCCGGTACCGGTGCCGAGATCGAGCAGCGCGCCCTGCGCTGCCGTGGCCACCTCCAGCGCTGCCTCGACCAGTCGCTCGGTATCCGGACGCGGGATCAGCGTGGCCGGCGAGGTATCCAGCTCGAGCCCCCAGAATTCGCGCCGCCCGGTCAGATAGGCGACCGGCCAGCCCGCCGCGCGGCGTTCGACCAGCACCTCGAAGCGCATCTTGCTCGCCGCCGGCAGCTCGCGATCTCCCCAGGTGTAGAGCCAGGTGCGATCCACCCCGTGGGCGTGCATCAGCAACACTTCGGCATCCAGGCGAGCGCTGGGCGAGGCGCTCAGGCGCTGGGCTGCCTGACGCAGCGCCTCGTCGGCGGTCACGCCTCGCCCTGCAGTGCTGCCAGCTGGTCGGCCTGATACTCGTTGACCAGCGGCTGCACCACCTCGTCGAGATCGCCCCCCATCACCTCGCCCAGCTTGTAGAGCGTCAGATTGATACGGTGGTCGGTGAGCCGCCCCTGGGGAAAGTTGTAGGTACGGATACGCTCGCTGCGATCCCCCGAGCCCACCAGCGAGCGCCGGGTATCGGCCTGCTGCTGGCGCTGGGAGTCGACCGCTGCCTGCTTGAGCCGGGCGGCCAGCAGCGACATCGCCTTGGCCCGGTTCTTGTGCTGACTGCGCTCTTCCTGGCACTCCACCACCAGCCCGGTGGGCAGGTGGGTGATGCGGATCGCCGAGTCGGTGGTGTTGACGTGCTGACCGCCGGCACCGCTGGAGCGGAAGGTATCCACGCGCAGATCGTTGGTGTTGATATCGACCTCACCGACCGCGTCGGCCTCCGGCATCACCGCCACGGTGCAGGCAGAGGTGTGGATGCGCCCCTGGGACTCGGTCGCCGGGACCCGCTGCACGCGGTGCGCGCCGGACTCGAACTTGAGCACAGCGTAGACGCTGTCGCCCTTGACCCGGGCGATCAGCTCCTTGTAACCGCCCTGCTCGCCGTGGCTGGCGCTGACCACCTCGATACGCCAGCCGCGGCGCTCGGCATAGCGCGAGTACATCCGGAACAGATCGCCGGCGAAGAGTGCGGCCTCGTCACCGCCGGTACCGGCACGGATCTCGAGGAAGACGTCGCTGCCATCGTCCGGATCCTTGGGCACCAGCAGGCGCTTGAGCGCCTCCTCCTGGGCGGAGAGGCTGGCACGGCCGGCGTGCCACTCCTCCTCGGCCAGCTCGCGCATCTCGGGGTCGCTGTCCTTGAGCATCTGCTCCGCCGCCTCGATATCGCCCTCGGTGCGGCAGTAGTCGCGCCAGGCCTCGACCAGCGGCTCGAGTTCGGCGTACTCGCGGGAGTAGTCGCGAAAGCGCGGCTGATCGGCGATCACGTCGGGCTCGGAGAGCAGCGCGGAGAGTTCTTCGAAACGTTCACGGAAGGCGTCCAGTCGTTCGCGCAAAGACGCTTTCATGCCCATCCCTGTATTTTCATACCGAGTCCTGTGTCGTGGCGGGGGCGCCGACGAGCAAGCTGTCGGCGGCCTGGATGATGTCGTGGCGGGACTGCCCGGAGGCTTCGCGCAGGCGCAGCGTGGGGCCGTGCATCAGCTTGTTGGCGAGCTGATGCGAGAGGCGCTTGATCACCGCTTCCGGGTCTTCACCGCGGGCCAGTTGGGCCAGCGCCTCGCGCTCGGCAACCTCGCGCAGCGACTCGCCGTGCTGACGGTAGCGCCGGATCAGATCGCCGGCACCGCGCACCCGGCGCTCGTGCAGCCACTGCTCCACGCCGTGGTCGATCAGCGCCTCGGCCTGACGCGCCGCCACCTCCCGATGACGCCGATTTTCGGCGATCACCTGCTGCAGATCGTCGACGCTGTAGAGGAAGACATCGGCGAGATCGCCCACCTCCGGCTCGATGTCGCGCGGCACCGCGATGTCGACCATGAACATGGGCCGGTGGCGCCGCACCTTGAGCGCGCGCTCGACCATGCCCTTGCCCAGAATCGGCAGCTCGCTGGCGGTGGAGGCGATGACGATGTCCGCCTGTTCCAGCGCATGGGGGATGTCGCTGAGCTCGATCGCCCGGGCACCGCAGGTCTCGGCCAGCGCCTGCGCCCGCGGCAGGGTGCGGTTGGCCACGGTCAGTCCCATGATGCCCGCCTCGCGCAGATGCCGCGCGACCAGCTCGATGGTCTCGCCGGCGCCGATCAGCAGCGCCCGGGCCCGGCCGAAGTCATCGAAGATGCGACTCGCCAGGCTGACCGCGGCGTAGGCCACCGACACCGGGTTCTCGCCGATCGAGGTCTCGGTCCGCACCTGCTTGGCAATCGAGAAGGTCTGCTGGAACAGCCGCTCCAGCTCGCTGCCGAGCCCGGCGTGCTGCCGTGCGATCTGATAGGCATCCTTGAGCTGGCCGAGAATCTGCGGCTCGCCCAGCACCATCGAATCGAGACCCGCAGCGACCCGCATCAGATGACGGGCGGCCTCGCGCTCATGGTAGTGGTAGGCGCAGCTCAACAGATCCTTCGCCGGCATGCCATGGAAGTCGCCGAGCCACTCCACCAGTTGACGCTCGCCGTCGTCCACGGTGATGCAGTAGAGCTCGGTGCGGTTGCAGGTCGACAACACCGCCGCTTCGCGCACGTCAGGCAGCGCCCGCAGCTGAGTCAGCGCGGATTCGAGCTGCGCCGGCGAAAAGGCGACGCGCTCGCGCACGTCGACAGCGGCGGTCTTGTGATTGATACCCAGAGCTAGCAGCGTCATGAAATCACGGTCAAAAATCTTGCAAGGGTCGAGGCGCCATCGCCACCTGTCGTCTCAGGCAAGCGGGCGGGTGAGCGGATCCGGCGATGTCAGGTCGCGGCCCGCGCGCTTACCGCACTGCGGCATATCCTGCCCACGGCCATCGACGGCCGCGCCATTTTAGCACAGCCTAAAGACACTTAGCAGGCAACCCGTCCGTGCGCCCCTGCGTCATTGCTGCACGCCCTCGCACCAGGGCGATGCGCCGAGATTGACCCGCGACCGCCAGCCGTTATGCTGAGTCGATCGACTGATCCCGAGGACGGCATGCCCAAACGTCTGTTATACGCCGCCGGCTGCGCGGCCCTGCTGGCCGGCTGTCAAAGCATGTCGGCCGACCCCGCCGCCCCCGCTGACGACCCCATGGCCTCGGCACCGCCGATCACCCGCGGTTTCGACGCCGCAGGTCTTTCGCAGGTGCTGCTGTCGGAGATGGCCGGGCAGCGTGGCGACTTCCATCGCGCGGCCACCGGTTATCTGGCCGCAGCCGAACGCTATCGCAGCGCGGCGCTGGCAGAGCGCGCCACGCTCGCCGCACGCTACACCGACGATACCGCCCTGCTCGCCACTACCGCCTCACTCTGGCAGCAGTACGCCCCTGACGACAGTGCCCCGGAAGAGCTCCTCTCGGGCATCGCCATCGATCGCGGAGACTGGACGGGGGCGCTGCGCCACCGCCTCGAGCTGGCCCGCGACGGTCAGCCGGCGCGCCTGCTCGAACTGATCGAGCTGGCGATCGAGGCGCGCACCCCGTTGGCACCGCTGCGCGACCAGTTGCAGACGTTTCTTGCCACGCACCCGACACAGCTCGACGCCCAGCTGGCCACCGCACGGCTGGAAGCCGCCAGCGGCGACGCCGATGTGGCCCAGCAACGTCTGGCCCGGCTGACCCGAACGCACGCCGCCGAACCGCTGCTGTGGCTGACCCGCGCCCAGATCGCCCTCGAAGCCGGCGACAATGCCCAGGCCGCGGATCTGGCCCGGCGCGGTCAGGCCCTGGCCCCGGACGACGCCCGCTTCGTGCTGGCCCTGGCCCAGGCCGAGATCGCCGCCGGCGATCTCGATGCCGCCGAGACTCAGGTGAACCGGCTGCTGGCCGAGCACGACGACGCCCCCAGCCTGCGTCTGGGGCTGGCTCAGCTCTATCTCGAGGCGGGCGCCCTCGACCCGGCGAAACGGCTACTGCTGCCGCTGCTCGACCGCGACGCCACGCCGCCGGCCGCCTATCTGCTGCTCGGCACCATCGCCGAATCCCAGGACGAGCCCGACAACGCCCTGCTCTACTATCGCCAGGTGCCGCCGGGGCCAGGCTTCGCCGAGTCCCGGGCGCTGGCGACACAGATGCTGGTCGCGGCCGGGCGCCTCGACGACGCCGAGGACTTCGTGCGCATCGAGAGCCTGCGCCATTCGCGCCAGCGTGCACTGCTGACCCAGATAGGCCTGCAGGCGCTGGACGCTGCCGGCGACGGCGAGCGCGCCGACGCCCTGCTCGCCGACAGTCTGAAACGCGATCCCGACAACAGTGACCTGCTCTACACTCGGGCGATGCGCGACTTCGCCCAGGGCGATGTGGATGCCATGATCGCTACCCTGCGCGGCATCATTGCCCGCGAGCCGGACAACGCCGCTGCGCTCAATGCCCTCGGCTATACGCTCGCCACCTCGAGCGATCGCTACGACGAGGCCTTCGGCCTGATCCAGCGTGCGCACCAGCTGGAACCGCAGAACCCGGCGATCCTCGACAGCCTCGGCTGGGTCCACTTCAAGCGCGGCGACACCGACAAGGCGCTGGGCTACCTGCGCCGCGCCTACGCCGGCCAGCCCGATCAGGAAGTCGCCGCACACCTGGCCGAGGTGCTCGCCGCCAAGGGGCGCGACGACGAGGCAAGAGCGCTCGTCGCGCGCACCATCGCCGCCAGCGACAGCCACCCGGATATCGACGCGCTGCTCAGCCGCTACCCCCGTTTGACCCCTTCACCCGCTTCGGATTCGACAGGACGTCCCGATGACACCAGCGTTCCCGGCCACTGACCGGCCCAGAGCTTCACGTGCGACCCCGTTCACTCTCTCGGCGTGCGCGCCACGCCACTGGCGGCTGCTGGGCGCTGCCGCCCTGAGCCTGTGGCTGGCGGGCTGTGCCGGCCAGACCACCGCGCCCAGCGCGCCGCGCCAGGCCGACGACTGGCAGCGCCAGCAGGCCCGGCTCGAAGCGCTCGACACCTGGACCCTGGCAGGCAAGGTGGGCCTGCGCACGCCACGTGACAACACCGGCGCCAACCTCGACTGGACCCAGACGCCGCAGCACTATCGCATGCTCATCAGCGGCCCCTTCGGCACCGGACGCAGTGTGCTCGAGGGCCGCGCCGGGGCGGTCAAGCTGACCACCGGCGATGGCTCCTTCCGCGCCAGCTCGCCGGAAGCGCTGATGCAGCAGCAGCTCGGCTGGTCGCTGCCGATCTCGGCGCTCGACTACTGGGTACGTGGCCTGCCGGCACCGGGCGCAGCCCACGACGAGACCCGCGATGACCTCGGCTTCCCGGCGCAGCTGCGTCAGGCCGGCTGGACCATCGCCTACCGCGACTGGACCTACGCCGGTGGGCTATGGCTGCCACGACGCCTGGTCATGACCTATGACGATATTCGCGCCCTGCTGGTAGTCAACGAATGGCAACCCGGGCAGGCGGACACCGCGCCATGACGCCCTGGGTCCTGCCGGCTCCGGCCAAGCTCAATCTGCTGCTGCGCATCACCGGACGGCGCGCCGACGGCTACCACGAGCTGCAGACGCTGTTCCAACTGCTCGACTACGGCGACACCCTCAGCTTCACCCCGCGCGACGACGGCGTCATCACCCTGGGCCCGGCGCTGACCGGGGTCGAGCTGGAGGAGAATCTGATCGTGCGCGCGGCGCGCCTGCTGCAGCGCGAGACCGGCTGCCGTGCCGGCGCCGACATCGTGCTCGACAAGCGCCTGCCGCTGGGCGGTGGGCTGGGTGGCGGCAGCTCCGATGCGGCCACCACCCTGGTTGCGCTGGATCGTCTGTGGCACCTGGATCTGGGGCACGAGCGCCTCGCCGCGCTGGGGCTCAGCCTGGGCGCCGACGTGCCGGTGTTCGTGCGCGGCGACAGCGCCTGGGCCGAGGGCGTGGGAGAACGCCTGGTGCCGGTGGCACTGGCCGAGCGCTGGTTCGTGGTGATCCATCCGGGGGTGGCGGTCTCCACCGCGGCGGTCTTTGGCCATCCCGGTTTGACACGTGACAGCGCCACCATTAGTATGCGCCTCGCACTCGACGGGGCCACCCCCGAGACGGTGTGGCGCAACGACTGCGAAAGCGTCGTCCGCGCGCTCTATCCCGAGGTCGATCGCGCCCTCGCCTGGCTTTCCGGCCATGCTGATGCGCTCCTCACCGGGACCGGCGCCTGCGTCTTCTGCTCCTTCGCGGATGAAGCCTCGGCCGATGCGGTCATCGCCGATGCACCCGAAGGGTGGCAGATCTTCAAGGCCCGCGGCGTGGCTCGCTCACCGCTGCATCACGCCCTGGAGATCGCGACGGCCTGACGATGAAAGTCACGCGCCACGGTGCAGGGTTCTCATGCCCCAAGCGCCCATGAGCGTGGTTTTTTGTCCACGGCTAGCCAACGGTCGGCGCTTTTACGCATAATATGCGCTGCCGACGATTGCTGGGGTATCGCCAAGTGGTAAGGCACCGGTTTCTGGTACCGGCATTCCCAGGTTCGAATCCTGGTACCCCAGCCACTTCCTTGACTTTTTGCAAGCCTGCATACGGAACCCGGGACGCGATGGCCACTCTGCCCACACGACTTCCCTACCGGCGTTGCTGCTGCTTTTCCTGTCGTCTCGTGATTGCCGCCCTGCGCCTCCCGCGTCTGGTATCGGTGCTCGTGGCGTCATGCCGCCGGTTTCTCGGCACGCCCTGTCAGACCCCGTCTTCCCCCTGCGGTCTTGCCCGTCTCTGCTCCAATCGAATGTCCCAACTGACCTTCAAACAGCTCTCAAAGGTGGCCGCGCGTGTCTAAATTGATGGTTTTCACCGGTAACGCCAACGCTGCGCTGGCGGCGAAAGTGGCCGAGTGCCTCGACAACCGGCTCGGCCACGCCACGGTCGGCCAGTTCAGCGACGGTGAGATCGCCGTCGAGATCAATGAGAACGTACGCGGCAAGGACGTCTTCATCCTGCAGTCGACCTGCGCACCGACCAACGACAACCTGATGGAGCTGATTCTGATGGTCGACGCGCTGCGCCGCGCCTCGGCAACCCGAATCACCGCCGTCGTGCCCTACTTCGGCTATGCGCGCCAGGATCGCCGCGTGCGCTCGGCGCGCGTGCCGATCTCGGCCAAGGTGGTCGCCGACATGATGGTCAAGGCCGGCGTCGACCGCGTCATGACCATGGACCTGCACGCCGATCAGATCCAGGGCTTCTTCGACGTGCCGGTGGACAACGTCTACGGCTCGCCGATCCTGCTCGACGACATCGAGCGCCAGAACTACGACGACCTGGTGGTGGTCTCCCCCGACGTCGGCGGCGTGGTGCGCGCACGCGCCATCGCCAAGCAGCTCAACGTCGACCTGGCGATCATCGACAAGCGCCGCCCGCAGGCCAACCAGGCCCAGGTGATGCACATCATCGGTGATATCCAGGACCGCACCTGCGTGGTGGTCGACGACATGGTCGACACCGCCGGCACCCTGTGCAAGGCCGCCGAGGCGCTCAAGGGCCACGGTGCCCGTCGGGTGGTCGCCTATGCCACGCACCCGATCCTCTCCGGTCCCGCGGTCGACAATATTAGTGGCTCGGTGCTTGACGAACTCGTGGTTGCCGATACCATACCGCTCTCCGAACCTGCACGTCGCAGTGGCAAGATCCGTCAGCTGACGGTCGCCGGCCTGATCGCCGAAGCCATTCGCCGTGTCAGCAACGAGGAATCCGTCAGCGCGATGTTCCACTGAACCGGGTCATCCCGGGCGGGAACGCGCGCCGACACACAGGCGACTGCCGTGATGGCAGTCGCGCCAATGGAGACGGCACGGCCTGGTCGCGGGCGGTGCCGTACTCCTTTTCTATCGATAGAGGTGACAACTCATGTCCCATTACACCCTGACAGCCAATGTTCGTACGGAGCTGGGGAAAGGTGCGAGCCGCCGCCTGCGCCGCAAGAACGAACAGGTCGCCGCGATCATCTACGGTGGCGAAGCCGCCCCGCAGCCGATCACCATCGACAAGCCGGCCTTCTACAAGGCGATCGAAGACGAAGCCTTCTTCTCCTCGATCATCGATATCCAGATCGACGGCAAGAGCGAGCAGGTCGTCATCCGTGATCTCCAGCGCCACCCGTACAAGGCCCTGGTGACCCACGCTGACTTCATGCGCGTCGATGCGACCCACGAGCTGACCCTGAACGTCCCGCTGCACTTCCTCAACGAAGAGAACTGCAAGGGCGTCAAGGACGAAGGCGGCGTGATCCACGTGCTCAACAACGACGTCCAGATCAGCTGCCTGCCGTCCAAGCTGCCGGAATACCTCGAAGTCGACATCGCCAACCTGGGCCTCGGCGAGACCATCCACCTTTCCGACCTCAAGCTGCCGGAAGGTGTGACCCTGGTCGAGCTGAGCCACGGCGAAGAGCACGACTCCGGTGTGGTCAGCGTGACCCACCCGACCGTGGCGCGTGACGACGAAGTGGCCGGTGAAGGCGTCGACGAAGACGGCGAACCGAAAGACGAAGCGTAAGCTTCACCGCAAGATCGGAGCAGGCGACGGCATGGGCGACGTGAAAGCGATCATCGGTCTCGGCAACCCCGGATCGGAGTACGAAGACACCCGCCACAATGCCGGCGCCTGGCTGGTCGAGCGCCTCGCACGGGACGCAGCACAGACGCTGCGTCCCGAGCGCAAGTTTCTGGGTCTCTATACCAAGATCCATCTGGGCAGGCACGATCTGCACCTGCTCAACCCCACCACCTTCATGAACCGCAGCGGTGCCTCCGTGGCCGCGCTGTGCCAGTTCTTCAAGATTGCCCCGGACGAGGTGATCGTGGCTCACGACGAGCTCGACATCGCCCCGGGTACGGCGCGCTACAAGACCGGCGGCGGTCATGGCGGCCACAATGGTCTACGCGACATCATCAGTGCATTCGGTAACCACAACGGCTTTCATCGACTGCGGGTCGGCATCGGCCACCCGGGCAGCGCCAAGCTGGTGACCAACTATGTGCTCGGCCGCCCCGGCAAGGCGGAGCGCGACGCCATCGACGCAGCGCTCGACGAAATCGTCGTCACCCTGCCCGACGCCCTCGACGGCAACTGGGCCAGGGCGATGAATCGCCTGCACGCCTTTTCCGCCTGACCCCGGCCCCTGCCAGCCCGCACCGCGCCACGCGCGTGTTATCGCCGGCGCCAAGGGTCGAGTAGAATAGCGATCTTTCACGCGTCACGAACTCTCTTTCCAGGAAGCGCTCATGGGATTCAACTGCGGCATCGTCGGTCTGCCCAACGTCGGCAAGTCGACGCTCTTCAACGCCTTGACACGCTCCGGCATCGACGCCGAGAACTTCCCCTTCTGCACCATCGAGCCGAACACCGGCATCGTGCCGATGCCCGACCCGCGGCTCGACAAGCTGGCCGAGATCGTCAAGCCGGAGAGGGTCGTACCCACGACCATGGAGTTCGTCGATATCGCCGGCCTGGTCGAGGGCGCCTCCAAGGGCGAGGGCCTGGGCAACCAGTTCCTGGCCAACATCCGCGAGACCGATGCGATCGCCCACGTGGTACGCTGTTTCGACGATGACAACGTCATCCACGTCGCCAACCAGGTCGACCCCACCGCCGATATCGAGACCATCAATCTCGAGCTCGCGCTGGCCGATCTCGACGCGGTGGAGCGTTCGATCCAGCGCCTGACCCGGGTGGTCAAGGGCGGCGACAAGGAAGCGATCGCCACCAAGGCGATTCTCGATCGCATCCAGCCCCATCTCGCCGAGGGTCAGCCGCTGCGCAGCTTCGGCCTGGACGAGGATGAACAGCGTCAGCTGCGCAGTTTCGGATTCCTGACCCTCAAGCCGACGATGTACATCGCCAACGTCAACGAGGACGGTTTCGAGAACAACCCCCATCTCGATACGGTGCGCCAGATCGCCGCCGGCGAAAATGCCGTCGTGGTGCCGGTGTGCAACAAGCTGGAAGCGGAAATCGCCGAACTCGAGGACGAGGAACGGGCCATGTTCCTCGAAGAGATGGGCATGCAGGAGCCCGGACTCGATCGCGTCATTCGTGCCGGCTATGGCCTGCTGGGCCTGCAGACCTACTTCACCGCGGGCGTGAAGGAAGTGCGGGCGTGGACGGTCAAGGTCGGCGCCACCGCACCGCAGGCGGCAGGTGTGATCCACACCGATTTCGAGAAGGGGTTCATCCGCGCCGAAGTGGTCAGCTATGACGATTTCGTCTCCCTGGGCGGCGAGAACGGCGCCAAGGAAGCGGGCAAGTGGCGCCTGGAAGGCAAGGCCTACGTGGTCCAGGACGGCGACGTCATGCACTTCCGCTTCAACGTCTGAGCAAGACATCCAGCGGGGCGCCAGCAGCGCCCCGGCACCGCCCGACGGCCGGATTCGTGCAAAAAAAGCGTTGACGTTTCATCGGGTTATGCTAGTATTCGCCTCCGTTGTCACTCACCAAGCGTGACCGCGACGGCTACGTAGCTCAGCTGGTTAGAGCACATCACTCATAATGATGGGGTCCCCTGTTCGAATCAGGGCGTAGCCACCAGACAAGACGCCAAAGCCCANNTGGGCTTTGGCGTCTCTGTGTGCGCCGTTTTCGTATGCGCCGCGGTGTTGTCTATAGCGACACGGATAGACCGACTCAACCCCAGAGGGCCGGCGCCGCGGGATGCACCCCTGCGGCGTCGTAGCGCAGCCCCGGGTCGCGATCCCGGGCCAGCAGCAGAGGCCCGTCGAGATCGACGATCTCGGCGCCCTGGGCAACCAGCAGCGCCGGCGCCATCGCCAGCGAGCTGGCCACCATGCAGCCGACCATGATCCGCAGCCCCGCAGCGCTCGCCAGCTCACGCAAGGCCAGCGCCTCGGTCAAGCCGCCGCTCTTGTCGAGCTTGATGTTGATCATGTCGTAGCGCCCCTGTAGTGACGCCAGCGAACCGCGATCATGGCACGCCTCGTCGGCGCACACCGGCAGCGGCCGGGGAATCTCTGCCAAGGCCGCGTCATCGTAGGCAGGGAGCGGCTGCTCGACCATCTCGATGCCGAGCTCGCCCAGCATCGGCCCAAGCTGCCGATAGGTGGACAGATCCCAGCCTTCGTTGGCATCGACGATGATCCGCACCTGCGGCGCGCCCTGGCGCACCGCGCGCAGCCGCTCGAGATCCCCCTCCCCGCCCAGCTTGACCTTGAGCAGCGGGCGCTCGGCGTGGCGTGCGGCTTTCTCGCGCATCGCCGCCGGCGTATCCAGCGACAGCGTATAGGCGCACATCTGCGCCTGCGGCGGGGCCAGGCCGGCCAGCGCCCAGACCGGCATGCCGCGCTGCTTGGCTTCAAGGTCCCACAGTGCGCAGTCCAGCGCGTTGCGCGCCGCCCCAGCCGGCAGTCGCGTCTGCAGCGCATGGCGGTCGAGCCCAGCGGCCAGAGCCGTACGCAGAGACTCGATCTGGGCGATGACACTGGCGACCGACTCACCATAGCGAGCATAAGGCACGCACTCGCCACGGCCGACGTGGGCGCCATCGCTCAGACTCACCGTCACCACCCGCGCCTCGCAGCGCGCACCGCGCGAGATGGCGAAGCGCTCCGCCAGCGCGAAACGCACCTCCTGCACTGTGAGGATCGGCATCTGTCAGACTCTCCTTCGCTGCCACGCCCGCATCCCTGTCAGCCGGCGCGGCCGTTATCGGACAAGACCCAGGCTTTATCTGAAAAGTCGACGCGCGATGGCCTGGCCAGAACGCGTCGCCACGGCAAAAATCGGCGACCACGGGCCGAGCTGGCGCTCCCGCCGATTGCCAACGCCCCAGGGGCGAACACAGTCAGTGTCAGACACCGCCTAGTCGTCGTGCGCCAGGTCGAGCACCGCCCGATTGTAGAACGCGGTCAGCGCCCGGATCAGGTAGCCGGGGTCGCGGGTACCGGCGGTCTCGCGGATCGAGTGCATGCCCCACTGCGGCACGCCGACATCGATCGTGGGCACACCCAGCTCGGTGGCGGTGATCGGTCCGATGGTGCTGCCGCAGCCCATGTCGGCACGGGTCACGAACTGCTGCACCGGCACGTCGGCCTCGCGACAGAGATCGTGGAACAGCGCCGCCGTGGCGCTGTTGGTGGCGTAGCGCTGGCTGGCGTTGACCTTGATCACCGGCCCCCCGTTGATCGCCGGACCATGATGCGGGTCGTGCTTGTCGGCGAAATTGGGGTGCAGCGCATGGGCGTTGTCGCAGGAGATCATCAGCGAGCGCTGGATCAGGCGCACGAAGCCCTCGTCGCCGGCCTCGCCCAGCGCCGCGTTGACCCGTCGCAGCACGTCGGCCAGAAACGGCCCCTGGGCGCCGCAGGCGCTGGCGCTGCCGACCTCCTCATGGTCGTTGGCGACGAACACCGCGCCCTGGCTGCCATCGCAACCGATCAGCGCCTCCAGGCCGATGAAGCAGGAGAGCAGATTGTCGAGCCGGGCGCTGGCCAGCAGTTCGCCCTCGATCCCGACCCGCGCCGGCGGCTGCACGTCGTGGAACCCCAGTTCGAAGTCGACGATCTCGGCGTCATTGATGCCGTGTTCGGCGGCGATCCACTGCTGCAGTAGACGCGTCACGTCCTCCGCCTGGCCCCCCTGCAGAAACACCGGCGCCATCTGTGTCTGGGCGTTCATGGCGCGGCCGCTGTTGGCCTCGCGGTCGAGATGGATCGCCAGACTGGGGATGATCGCCACGGGTTGGGAAACATTGATCAATAACCCTTGCAGTCGGCCGTCGGCTCGACGAACATGCACCCGGCCAGAGAGTCCGAGATCACGGTCGAACCAAGGCGCCAGCAGCGCCCCGCCGTAGACCTGCACGCCCAGTTGCAGCCAGCCCTTGTTGACCACCGCCGGCTGCGGCTTGAGCCTGAGCGCCGGACTGTCGGTGTGCGCGCCGACCATGCGCAGCGCCCGTAGTGGCGCGGTGGGCAGCTGCAGTGCGATCAGCGAGCTGTCGTTGCGCGTGACATAGACCTTGTCGCCCGGCACCAGCTGCCAGCTGTCGGTCTCGCGTAGCCGGCGGTAACCGGCGGCCTCCAGCTGGCTCGCGAGATTGGCCGTGGCATGCCAAGGCGAGGGCGAGCGGGCGAGGAAGTCGATCAGACGATCGATGACGGCGCTGTCGGAAATGGCATCGGCGGCGGCGGGGTCGGACATGAGGTTCCTCGAATGGCGGTCGGTAGGCAGTCGATACGACTGCTACAATGGATTTTGGACCTGAAAAAGATTCATGGATCCGGTGGTCTTAAAGGGAACAGCCGGTAGTCTTAAAGGGAACAGAGTGTACAGGAAACCGGGAGTGCTTCATTGATAACCCTGACTGTCGCCGCTCGGCACGCGGCCATGTGTTTGCTACTGCTGGCATGGAGCGTCGTGGCGCTGGCCGGTCCCACCCCAACCGATGCACAGCGCCAGGCGGCGACGGAAGTGGCGGAGGCGATCCAGTATGGCTCGTACGCCGAAGTCACCCTCGATGATGCCTGGTCGAAGCGCGCCTTCAAGCGCCTGCTCGACGTGCTCGACGACCAGCGCGCCTACCTGCTGCAGAGAGACGTCGACGATTTCAGCGATCTCGATACCACGCTCGACGACGCCGTCGAGGATGGCGATCTGGACCGCGTGTATGCCTTCTATTCACGTTACCAGGAGCGTGTCGAAGCACGCCTGCAGTGGCTGGTGTCACGCGTCGATCAGGGCATCGACTACACCTACACCGGTAACGAGCGCCTGGCGCTCGACCGCAAGGATTCGCCCTGGGCAGGCAGCGAGGAGGCCCTCGACGCGCTCTGGAGCAAGCGCCTCGAGAACGCCGCGCTGACCCTCTCGCTCAACGACCAGACGCCGAAGCAGATTCAGAAGACGCTGCACGACCGCTACACCAACCAGCTCAACCGGGTGCGCCAGACCAACGCCGAGGACGTGCTGGTGCTGCTGATGGCTGCGGTCACCGGCACCGTCGACCCGCATACCGAGTATCTCTCGCCGCAGCAGGGCGAGTCGTTCGACATCCAGATGCGGCTCTCGCTCGAAGGGATCGGCGCACTGCTGCAGAACGACGGCGAGTACGTCAAGGTCTCCAGCCTGGTGCCCGGCGGGCCGGCGGACAAGAGCGGCGTGCTGCAGCCGGCGGACCGTATCGTCGCAGTCGGCCAGGGCAACGACGGCGACATGGTCAACGTGGTCGGCATGCGTCTGGATCAGGTGGTCGAACTGATTCGCGGGCCCAAGGGCTCCACCGTGCGCCTCGACATCATTCCGGCCAAGGCGGTCGACGTCACCCGCACCCAGCAGGTCCAGATCACCCGCGACACGGTCAAGCTCGAGGATCAGGCCGCCCACAGCAAGGTCGAGGAGGTCCAGCGTGACGGTGAAACCCACAAGATCGGGATCATCACCGTCCCTGCCTTCTACGTCGACTTCGATGCCTGGCAGGCGGGCGAGACCGACTACCGCAGCACCACCCGCGACGTGGCCAAGGAGATCGCCAAGCTCAAGGCGCAGAACGTCGAGGGTATCGTGCTCGATCTGCGCAATGACGGCGGCGGCGCCCTGCAGGAAGCCAACTCGATGATCGGGCTGTTCATCGACCGCGGCCCCACGGTGCAGGTGCGCGATGCGCGTGGCCGCATCAACCTGTATGGCGATACCGATGCCGGCGTCGCCTATGACGGCCCGCTGGCGGTCCTGGTCAATCGCCTCTCCGCTTCGGCCTCGGAGATCTTCGCCGGCGCGATCCAGGATTACGGCCGCGGTCTGGTGATCGGCAGCCGCACCTTCGGCAAGGGGACGGTGCAGACCCTGAGCGACCTGAGCCACGGCCAGATCAAGCTCACCCGCGCCAAGTTCTACCGCATCTCCGGCGAGAGCACCCAGAACCGCGGCGTCGAGCCCGACATCCTCTTCCCCAGCCTGATCGACCCCGACGAGATCGGCGAGAGTGCGCTCGACAACGCCCTGCCCTGGGACCGCGTGCGTCCGGTGCAGTATCGGCTCTACGGCCAGCCCTGGCGCTACCTGGAGACACTGCAGGACCGCCATGACAAGCGCGTCGCCAATGATCCGGACTTCGTCTATCTGGAGAAGCAGGCGCAGTTGATCAAGCGTCTACGCGAGCAGCAGACCAGTATCAGCCTCAACGCCGAACAGCGTAAACGCGAGATGGACGCCCAGGAGACCGAGCAGCTGGCGCTGGAGAATCAGCGTCGCCGCGCGCTGGGTCTCGAGCCGCTGAAGAGCTGGGTCGATGCCCGTGACCGCTCCGCGAATAGCGACGCCGAAGCCGATACCAGTGACAAGGGCGACAAAGGCGGCAAGGAAGATAAAGGCGACAAGGCCGACGACGTCGAGCCGATCGATCGCGCCGAACTGCAGGAGACCTCACAGATCCTGCTCGACTACGCTCAGCTGATGCGCAAGCCTCCGGCGAGCTGAGCAACCCGGCACCCGCTCTCCGGTCAGGATCGCCGTTCGGGTGAGCAGCGATGAACACCAGGCGCCCCATCACTGTATGGGGCGCCTGGCGTTTCGGCCCCCTTTGCGCCCTCTCCTCCCGCCACGCCTCGTCGCATGCCATTCAGGACTGAGATCTCTCGGCCCGGGGGCGGCGAAAACGCTGACATAAGCCAGCGTCAGATTCATGCGATCGGGTCATGCCCCGGGGCAACGCCGCCGCTAGAGTCAGAAGACCCCGCCGGCATCGCGTTCCCGCACGCTCATTACGGGCATCATCACGGGCATGCGCACACCGGCCCTGACACGCCGGATACGCCGCCATGTTCTTTCCCCAACGCACTTATCTGTTCCTGGAAGGCCCCGCCTCCCCTTTCTTCAGCCAGCTGGCGCAGCGCCTGCTGGATGATGGGCACCGCGTGGTCAAGCTGCACTTCCATCTCGGTGAGCGCCTCTACTGGCACCATCCCGACGCGCTGACCTTCCGTCATCCCATGGCGATGCTGCCCCACGTGCTCGGCGAGCTGTGGCGCCAGCACCACGTGACCGACCAGGTGCTGTTCCAGGCGCACTCGCCCGCACATGATCTGGCGGTCCCGCTCGCTCGGCGCTACGGCATCCGCAATCATCTTTTCGATCACGGCTATCTGGGGCCGGGGCGGGTCACGCTGGAGCGCGAAGGCAGCGGCGCGCGTTCGCTGCTGCCGCGGGACCCGTGGTGGTTCCACGCCGCCGCCGAGCGGCTCGACGAGCCGCCCGCACCGGGTGCCTGGCCGGCTCCCGGTGCCCTGGCGCCGCTGCTGCCGGCGCTCTACCGGCTGGGCGCGCAGCTGACCCCACGGCGTCCCCCCGCCAGTGTGGCGGCCAGCGCCGACTACCGCCTACCGCTCTGGCCCGCCATAACGCCGCAGGGGACGCGCGCCGCACGGGGTGCTGCCGACAGCCAGGCACCCTTCTTCATTCTCTCTACCGGCGGCCAGTTGGGCCGTGACGACAACGCCCCTCAGCGCCGCCATCTCGAGCGCGTGATCGCCGGCTTCGTGCGGATCGCCCCGGCTCGCTGCCGTCTGCTGCTGCTGCCGACCGCTGCCGATCGCCATCGGCGCCCGCCGCGCCGCTGGGCGTCACGCCTGGCACGGCAGCTGGCTCTGGGAGAACGTCTCGGCTTTCTCTCCCCCACCCAGCTCGAGCGACTGCTTCCCCACGCCAGTGGCTGGGTCAGCCAAGGCGAACCCGAAGCCCACCTGGCCCTGGCCGAGGGCTGTCCGCTGTTCGCCCTCAGCGATGCCCACTACTGCCTGCCGGGGCTGGCGGTGAGCGACGATCTGGAGCTGTTCTGGCGCTATCCGCACGCGCCGGATGCCGATCTCTATCGCGCCTTCCGCCGGGTGCTGATCCACGCCACGCAGATCGAGGGCGACTTCCACGCCAGCGCCGGCCGTGATCGTGCGGTAATGGAGGCCACCGAACGGCTCACCGCGAACATCTCACCGATCGAGCGCCTGCTCCACGCCTCCCACGCCCGGGTTGCCTCCTGAACCGCCCCGGCGGCCTTGCGCACCGCTGCCTCCGAGCTGCCGCCCGGCCCTGGCATCCGCTCTGACACTCAACCCTGACACTCAGCGACACTCAGCCCTGAAACGCCAACCGCCCGCCCGGATCTCCCCGGGCGGGCGGTCTCTTGTCGATGCCCCACTCAGCGCCAGCCGTGGCGTGTCAGCGCCGTGCCCACCAGAACGCCCGCGCATGTGCCGGGTCGCCCAGTTCACGCGCCTTGCGCGCGGCGCGGCGGGCCATCGCCCGCGCCTCGCCGGGCTGCTGTACCAGTCGCTGCACCGCCTCGCACCAGGCCACCTCGTCGTTCTCCACCAGCAATCCGTCGACACCATCCTCGACCACGTCGCGATAGGGCGAGCAGCGGCTGTAGATACCTACACTCCCCATCAGCGCGTTATCGAGAAACTTGATGTGCGACTTGCCGGCATTGAACGGCGTATCGACCATCGGCGTCAGTCCGATATCGGCGCTGTGCTGCCCGCGGTAGCGCTGGAAGGCGCGCCAGTTCAACGCCCGCGGCGTCTGTACCCGGGCCAGCCCCTGCAGTGCCCGCGGCGTGTGCTCGCCGAGCATGATCTCGAAGGAGAGATCGCGATGCCGCTGGTGCAGCGCCACCAGCGCCGGGGTGATCGCCTCGAGATCGCCCAGATGCGCGCGCGAGCCGTAGAAGCCGATCCGCGTCAGCGCCGGCGGCGGCGTGAACGCCACCGGCTCGCCGATCAATGGCGGTGTCAGCACCGCCACCGTGCGATGGTGGCGGCGTAGCTGCTGGCCCAGCGCGGCGCTGCTGGCGATCACCTCGTCGGCCAGCGCGAAAAGTCGCGGCTGCAGATGCGTGGCGACATGGCGCATGCGCCGACGGTAGCTCGCCGGCAGACGAGCATCTTCGGCCGCCGCCGGGATGTCGTCGTCGACCAGGTAGCGGATCGTCGCCAGCCGCCCCCGGTTGGCCTCCAGCCAGGAGAGCCAGTAAGTGTTGAGCGAACGGCAGACCAGGACATGGGCGTGGCGCATCTCGCCCACCAGCCACGGCATGCACATGATCGGCAGACGCCAGTAGCTGGTGTCGATACGCCTGACCTCGACGCCCCGAGCCTGCAGCCAGGGTGCCGCCGACCCCAGGAAATAGATGTCCTCGGTCGGGCAACTGCCGTCGCTCAGTACCACCCAGCGTGGATAGCGCATGATCGGGTCCCCTCTCGGATTGGCGGTGACGCTGCGAGTCCGGCAGCGGCCGCATGGCCGCGCCGGTCGCGGTTCAGGCCGGCGGTGTGAGTAGCGCGCGGCCAATGTCCAGGCGCGGCTTGACCATCAACTTGGTGAAGGCCATCAGCACCATCTCGTCGATCCCCGCGCCCAGGTGGCGCTTGAGTTCGTCGTAATCCTTGAAGCTCGGCTCCGGCGCCACGCACATCTCGAAGAAGTGCTGGCGATTGACGTGCGGGTTGTCGAGGAAGAAGCGGCTCAGCCGGTTGTGCTTCTCCTGCTTGGCGGCGCTGGCGACGTAGTTGCCGATACGCGCGAAGAACTGCTCGACGTTGCGCAGCGGCAGGTGGTAGACGCACGCCTCCCACTCGCGGGCGAAGGCGGTCGCCTCGGCATCCGGCTCGAGCACGCTCTGATCGCTCTTGGCCATCAGCCAGTGGTAGCCCATGTGCAGGCGATGGGACTGGCGGTAGAGACACAGCGCCTTGGTATCTGATGCCTGCTCGCCCAGCGACCAGTACTCGGCATCCAGCAGTCGCCCGTGGAGGTCGGGCTGGGGCGGGATCGGGGTCTTGCAGATCACGTTGATCCAGGGCACGCGGAAGTAGAACCGCTTGAGATTCTCCTCGCCGGAGAAGCGCTGGCAGAAGGCATCGAAGAACGCCTTCACCCCACGCCCGTGGTTGAAGGTCAGGAACTCGTCGGCGTCGAAGCCGTAGACCACGTTGTGGCAGTCGCGCTTGAGATAGATCTCCAGCGCCCCCTGGATATAGTCGGCCTTGCGCTTGGAGAAGCCCTGCTCGTCCTCGATCTCGATGAAGCCGATCTCGCGGTCGGGGAACTGTGCCCGCAGCCGCGCCACGCATTCGCGCAGGAAGGTGTGCTCGACATGGCTGAGCACGACCAGACGGTCGAACCCCAGGCGCAGGTGGTGCAGGCAGGCGGCATAGACCACATCCTCCTCGCCTCTGACCATGGTGATGGCGGTGAACTCGGTATGCATGTTCGGCTTCCTGTCGTCAGGGTGGAAAGATCAGCGGTGACGACACCCGGGTCGACGTCGTCTCGGCGTGAAGAAGACACGGCATTCGCTCGCCTTCTCGGCCACGCCCGTGGCCGGTTTCAGCGCAGCGAAAAATCCTCATGGGTCAGGGTCAGGTGCGGGTGGTAAGCCGGGTCCGTGAACAGACTCGCCCCCCAGCGGCGACGCATGTACTGGGCTTCGCTGGCCGCCCGCGCGCGCTTGGCCTGGGTGTCGTCGCTGCCGCGCGAGATCGACTCGTGGTGGTAGAGCTCGGCAAACGGCGTCCATAGATTGCGGTAACCGGCGTCGCGCACCCGCAGGCAGAAATCGACATCGTTGAACGCCACCGCCAGGTGGGCCGCGTCGAGACCGCCGACGGCAGTGAATATCTCGCGGCGCACCACCAGGCAGGCGGCGGTCACCGCGGAGTAGTTCTGGGCCAGGTGCAGGCGCGAGAAGTAGCCCGGCTGATGCCCACTGAAATACTTGTGCGCGTGCCCCGCCACACCGCCCACGCCGAGTACCACACCGGCGTGCTGGATGGTGCCGTTGGGGTAGTAGAGCTTGGCGCCGACGCAACCGATCTCGGGGCGACAGGCGTGGGTGACCATCTCCGTGAGCCACTCCGGATGCATCGGCTCGATGTCGTTGTTGACCAGAGCCAGCAGCGCCCCGCGGGCCTGCGCCGCACCGACATTGTTGAGCGCCGAGTAGTTGAACGGCCCCGGACAGCGCAGTACCCGCACCCGCGGGTCGGCGGCGATCGCGGTGAAGAAGTCGAGGGTGGCGGGATCGCGTGAATCGTTGTCGAGGATCAGCAGCTCGAGGTTGGGATAGTCAGTGCGCTCCAGCAGTGCCCTCACACAGGGTTCGAGAATCTCGACCCGGTCGCGGGTCGGCACCAGCAGGCTGACCAGCGGTGCCGGCTGCGGCAGCGGCCAGTGCACCCGATAGGTATTGGGGAAGCGTCCCGCCTCGATCCGCACCGCCGGGGTCTCGAGGGCCAGATGCTCGCGCACCGCGCGCAGCCCGGCGGCCCCGGTATAGGTCTTGGCCGCGGCCGCACCGGCGGTCGAGGTGCCGACAGCGCGCCAGTGATAGAGCACCTGGGGCACGTGGACGATGCGTCCAGCGCTAAGCCCCCGAGTGCAGCGCAGTGCCAGGTCGTGGTCCTGGCTGCCCTCCAGGCCGAGGCGGAAACCGCCCAGCGCCCGCACCCGAGCGGTGCGGAACACGCTCAGATGCGACAAATAGTTCTGGCCCAGCAGCAGATCCGGGTTCCACGCCGGCTTGAAGTGGGGATCGAAGCGCTCGCCGCGCTCGTCGATCTTGTCCTCGTCGCTGTAGAGCACGTCGGCGTCGGGCTGGCGCTGCAGTGCTTCGGCGATATGGAAGAGCGCATCCCGGGCCAGCTCGTCGTCGTGGTCGAGCAGCGCCACGAACTCGCCCTGGGCCAGCGCCAGGGCGCTGTTGCTGGCGGCACAGATATGCCCGTTGTGCTCCCGCTGTACCAGCGCGATGCGCGCCTCCGCGGCGGCGTAGCGCGACAGCGTCTGGATCACCTGCGGATCGCGCGAGGCGTCGTCGGCGATGCACAGCTGCCAGTGGGGGTAGCTCTGCGCGAGCACCGAGTCGAGACAGCGCTTCAGGTACGCGGGCTCGGTGTCATGCGTCGGCAGCAGCACCGAGATCGTCGGCGTCCAGGTGAAGGCAGCCAGACGCGCGGCGATCTCCGCCGCCGCCGGCGTGGGGTGGCGATCGAGCCAGGCCCGGTAGCTGGCGCTGGGGCAGGTCCGGGCGAAGGTCGCCTCGTACTGCGCCAGCGCCAGCTCGCGCCATGCCACCCCACGCTCGCTCGCACGCTGCTTGAGTGCCCCGATCAGCTGCTGCCGAGGGGTCTGCAGCCAGTCCGGGTGCAGGTTGGTCAACCGCTGGGCGAGCCGCTCATGGGCAAACCCCGGGGTCAGCCAGACCAGACGCAGATGCTCGACGCTGAACTCCCCGGCGCTTTCCAGCGGGTCGAAACGGATCGCACGCAGGGTCGGCGGGATATAGCACAGCCGCTTGGAGACGCGCCCGGCGCGCAGCGCCAGATAGAGGCTGTGCGCCTCGTCGAAGCCGTCGCCGGTATCGAAATAGAGCTTGACCGCGGCGCTGGCGCCATCGTGATCCAGGCGTACTTCGAGCATGTGCCAGCCGGGCAGCGGCAGTTGGCGCCGCCACAGGAACTGGGGGTCATCGTCGAGCGCCCGCCAGGCGTGGCGCGACGCCGGTGCCAGTGCCTCGAGCCCGGACAGCGGCAGCAGCCGCGGCTGGCAGACCAGGCGAGTGGTGCGCTTGAGCCAGCCCCAGGAGGCCGGTACCGGCGCCAGCGGCGCGGGCGAGCTCAGCGGGCGCAGCATCACGGCGCCAGCGCCTGCGACAGGCATTCGTCGACCGCGATCTGACAGCACCCCAGCGACTGCCCGGTCAGCAGTACACGACACTCCACCCGGTCACCGGGGGCCGCCTTGAGCGGCAGATGAAAGCCGACCTGGGCGGCGCGCGGCGCGCCCCAGCGCAGGAAGCCCGGCCGCAGCCCGCTGGCCACGCAGCAGCCGACGCGCTTGTCGTTGACGCGCACCTCCACCTCGACCGGATAGTCATCGATCGCCCACCAGGCCCACCCCACCACCCGGTCCGGCTGACACTGCTGCACGCCGCCATGGGCGTAGGGCCGACCCTCGCGCCACAGCGCCAGACGCGTCTCGAACAGCGCCAGGGCCTGCTCGTAGAGACTGAAGTCGCTCGCGTTGAGCTCGCGTAGCGCGGCTTCGTCGGCGGGGTCGATGGGATAGACGTGGCTCACCGACGCGTGGCCCAGATTCTCCGCCAGACCCGGTATCTGCCAGCCGTAGCGGTCGTTGATCAGCGCCAGCGAGTCGGCGTAGCGCTCAGTGATGCCGACCATGCCCAGCGCTTCGAGCCGGGTCGACTCGAGAAAACGCGCCTGCCGGTTGATCATGTCCTGCCGCCGGTAGAAGGTCTGGAAGCTGTCGCGGTACTGGTGGTGGCGCACGAAATGGTGATACTCCGAGGCGATACGCTGCAGCGGCTCGCGCACGAAGGTGAAACTGTCACGCAGGCCAGCCAGATGGCCGTACTTGTCCATGCCCACGTGGCCTGCCAGCAGGCGCACCTGGCGCTCGCGCAGACACTGCCACAGCTGCCAGTTGTCACGCCGCTGATGCGCCCACAGCACCACCTCCGGGGCGGTCTCGCGCTGCTTCTCGCCGTAGTCGTGCCAGACGCCCTCGCTACCCAGCTGGTGGCGGGCACCGAGACGAAAGCTGGTGCCGGCGGTCTTGGGGATATGAACGAAGAAGCGCGGCGGCGGCGGCGGGGTCACCACCGGCAGCAGCAGGCGGGTCTCTTCGCGCAGGCGCGCCAGCAGCTCCGACGAGAAGCCCAGGGTCTCCTGGTTGAGGTCGTGGTTGCGGAAATATTGCATGTCGCGGGTGTTGCCGGCGGGCATGTTGGCACGCCCGCGGCTGAGCTTGGTGTCGATGAACTCCTGGCGCGACTTGATGTTGTAGTGATAGATCTTCAGCGGAGACGCGATCACCTCCCGGGTCCGCCCCGAGCGCGGCTGATCGTCGAGGAACGCCACCGGATCGCCGCCGGCGCCGACGTAGCGATAGCCCGGCTCCAGGGTCGCCGCATGCGCGGTCATCGCCTTGACTCGCTGCGGCCTGACGATCGACTTGAAGTGGCAGTTGACGGCATGCGCCTCGTGGCTGGCCTGGGTGAAGCGCTCCAGCACGCCACCGGGCTGGCGTCGCTGCATGTGCGAAGAGCCGAAGATGCGCCAGTTGATCGCCACCGCCCCCACGTCCGCCGGCGCCAGCACCGTGGCGAGCCACTCCAGCGGCCGATCGCAGTGCGGATGGACCAGGAACTCGTCGGCGTCGAGAAACGCCATGAACTCCGCCTCGCGCCCCCAGGTTTCCAGGACGTGCGCGTACCAGCTGGTCTGCGCCTTGTCCTCCGGCGTCCAGCGGCAGGTGGTCACCAGGCCCAGTCGCTGCCAGCTCGCCAGCAGCAGATCGGTGCCGTCATCGCTGCCGTTGTCGGCGATATAGAAGTGCTCGAAGCCGATCATGCGGTGGTAAGCGACCCACTCGGGCAGGTACTCGCGCTCGTTCTTGACGATCGCCACCATCGCATGGCGGTAACTCACCGCCGGGTCTCTGCGTGCCATCATCTCAACCATGAACCTCCGTCCAGCGTCGCGCCGGGTCTCCCCGGCCCGCGGTCGTCATTCGCCGATGAAAGGGTTGCGACCGACTTCACTGATCAGCCGGCCCCACTTGAGGATCTCGCCCTCGTCCAGTGCCTCGTCACCGACCAGCACCTCGGGGAAGCCGAGTGCGCGCCACTTGTCGCGGGGGTGCAGGATATGGAAGGTCGTCAGGCCCAGGTCGCCCGGCATCTGAGCGTCCGCGACCACGTTGTCGCCGATGTGCAGATGGCGCTGGACACCCTCGGCGGCCAGGTCCTGCTTGACCTTGTGCCATAGACTGCCGTTGTCCTTGCGCGCCTGCTCCGCGCTCGACACCATCAGCCGGTAGGCTGCGGAAACGCCGGCCTTGCGCAGCATCAGGCCGACCTGATCGCGGGTGTAGTAGGTATCCGAAATCACCCACAGCACGTGCCCGGAGGCCGCCAGATGGTTGAACAGCTCGACCATCTCGTCCTTGGGCCGGATCATCTCCAGGTCGAGTTCGAACTCCTGACGCATCCACGCCTGGGCCTGGGCCGGCGAGACCTCCAGGCGCTCGGCGATTTCGTCGTAGATCGCCACGATGTCGACGTCGCCCTGGAAATTGGCGCGCTGGCGCAGGCTCGCCTCGGCCTCGTTGCGCAGCTTGACGAAGGCGCGTGCCGAGACGACCCGGCCCTGCTCGGCGAGCTGCTTGCCGAGCTTGAGCTTGGCGTAGTCGGCGACCATGTATTCGCGCCGCACCAGGGTGTCGAAGACATCGAAGCTGATGTAGGAGTGAGCCTGGATGCTTGCCAGGTGGTTACTCAGCCGCCCGTGATAGCTGGCGGTGATGTAGCCCGAATCGGTGGTGAACTGCCCGGTCGGGGGATAGAAGAAGAGCTGACGATAGCCCCGGTGCTCGACCAGCGGGCCGAGTACCCGCTCCAGCGCGTGCAGCATCGAGTTGTCGTTGGGCAGCGGCTCCGGCGGAAAATCGTCGTAGGCCCAGCCGCGATCGATCACGCCACGCAGGGCCTGGGGGCGTGCCCAGAACATCCCGCCGGCGGGATAGCTGAGAAAATCGGGGATCGGCCCCAGCCCCAGCTCGCGCTGCCACGTCTGCATGAAACCCTTGTTCATGGTCTGGTGATTGACCCAGGCCGGCATCATCCAGAAGGTCGTCGGGTAGTAGAGCCCCAGACTCTCGTCTTCGGCGAAGGCGTTGAGCAGGCGCGTGATCACCGAGACATCGCGCAGCAGATACTCGATCAGATACTCCGCCCACTGGGTCTGCTCCTTGCCGGAGTAGAGCGACTTCTTCGAGTGCAGATGGCACAGCAGGTCGTACTCCCCCAACTGGGGTCCGAACTCCACCAGCATCGGGCCGAAGTTGCGCCCACGATTGGGCACCACTCGGGTGTGCAGCGCCCGCACCCGCGGATGCTCGGCGAACGCCGCCTGGGCCTTCTCCTCGTGCTCCGCCGCCGCCAGCGTCAGGAACACGTCCACTTCGATCGGGAAACGCGCGATCGCCTCGGCGAAGCGATCGAGGAAGTCGGCATAGAAGACATGCAGACACAGCGCCACCTTGAGCGTCGATGCCGCCTCTCCCAGCACCACGCTGGACGTCACGATCTGGCGCGGGTGCCAGCGCACCGTGGCCGGCGCGTGCTGCCGCCCCTCGCTGCGTCCATGCAGCAGATAGTGCTGCAGCGGGCTCTGCTGGGCGTGGAACACGTCCATGTACATGCGGTGGTAGGTTTCGCTGTCGAAGCGTGGCGACGGGTTCACCGGGGCGAAGCGCGACTTGCGCAGATAGTCGTCGAAGGCTTCGCGCTGGGTGGCGAAGCGCAGGCCATAGGTGGCCTGATACCACTTGGGATCGAACAGCCCGGTGCTCAGCGCATCGATGAAGGCCTGACTGATCAGCGCAGCGTGGCCATCGCCGCCGCCCGCCTGGCCCAGCGGCAACTCCTCGTTGGCCGGCTGGCGCTCGCTCAGCGCTTCGGCATCCTCGGCGCTGGTGGCGGTCACCGCATCCACCGGGACCACATCGCCACTGACCATCGACGCGGCCATGTCGACCAGCGCCGGATCAGGCTCGAGCGCCGGCGCGTCGACCACCAGCTCCGGATCCTCGAGAGCAGGCCGCCGCCGGCGCGCGCGCCCCAGCAGATGCGCCTGGAACAGCCATGGCAACAGCGCCGTCACTTTTCCCTCTGGTTTCATGAGATGCCCCTTGCCCTGGTTCAGATCGCGAACATTTGCATCGGATTGATGATGCCGTTGCCGGTAATGTCGTCATCGACGCTGAACAGGTGCCAGACGTCGTGCGGGATGCAGTTGGGTCGCGTGGCGAAGACCTCGTAGAGGTCCTGCACGTCGCGCCGGGTGTAGCTCACCCCATGGCGGCGGCAGTCGATGACATGATCGATCGCGCCATCGAAGACCATCTTGAGATCCTGGAAGTGGCGCTGGGTGGCGGCCTCGCGGCCGTAGAAGTACTCGAAACCGCCGTCGTGCTTCTGGCGGATATCGACCATCTGGCCGTGCGGCGCGGTCAGCAGTGACTCGAACAGCAGCGAGCGGTCGAGCATCACGCAACCGTTGCGCCAGCCCACGCCCTCGTGGAAGACCCCCTTCAGATGGGCGTGGTGCGTCCCCACCGCGGCGTCGCCCGGCTTGGTGGCGATGAAGTAGAGCCCCGAGGTATCGCGCCCCAGGACATGCGTGAGCACCTTCTGAATCGTCCCCGAGTAGCCCAGGTCGAGCATCAGCGGACGCATGTCGGGGTCGTCGAGACCGCACTGCCTCAGGTAGGCGCGCAGCGCCTCGCGGGTCGGTTCCACCAGACGGGCCAACGCCGCCATGTGCGGTGCCAGCCACTGCTGCACCAGCGCCTGGTCCCGCGGCAGCTCACAGGTGAAACGCAGCAGCTCGATCGGCAACGTGGAGAAGATCTCGTGCAGCTGCAGGCCGAAGCGCTTGCGCATCAGGTCGAGTACGCTGCCACTGAAATCGTTGCCCAGCGCCATCGGCATGATCGCCGGATCGCCGAGCATGGCGCGGAACAGCAGCGTGCGAGAGACGCGCAGATAGATCGGCGCATGGGGCAGCGAGATCAGCGAGGCCCGCTCGAGGCGCTGCAGCAGCCGATAGAAGCACCAGCCCTCCCGCGCCAGACAGACCGGCAGGTGCCCCTCTGCCTCGGCCTCGATGGACTCCGCGTAGCAATGGAGTGCCGGACCGAGAAAGGTCGATCCGAAGTCGTGGAGTGCCCGACTCTTGGCTTGCATGAACTATCCCCTTGGCGTCGCCCGAATGGTGCGTCGTCGTTCGATCCCTGCCGGATCACTGGCCACAGCGTCACGGCGATGAGCTTCATCAAACTCTTGCTACTGGCTTTATTGATACTTTCAAGCGTTAAAACAGACAGCCTCTCTGCGCTAATAAAGACGGCTTTTCTGCACTGGAAGAGATAACCTGCCGCCACCCAGAAAGCCGAACTATCGGCGCCACGGCAGACGCCCAGCTTGCGATCAATCAGTCTCTTCAATCTTTCGACACAAACTCTCGACAATGACGTTACCGATATCGACACCCGCACGATCGAGGCGCACCGCCACCCCGAAAAACATTGCCTTCGCGATGGAAAATGATCCAGGTCATTGTCATACGACATCTACGCAAAACAGCCGCAACAGATATCGAAGACTGGCATTGTCGCTGACCGTATTACCGAAATTTCACTAATGATGAACGGCGCAATGGCCATGCTGTCACGGTGGTATCAGGCGCCCTCACTCGCTCACATCCACGCTGCAGGCCGTCACCACAAACTCAAAAAGATATTATTATTCAACAACTTAAAAACAAAACCCAAACGGCAGGCAAGCGCCTGGCCACAACACACTGAGGGTGCCGTCATCGCTTCGTATCCAGACTGTCATGCGGTGCTCACGCGCTTGCCGCCAGTTATCCCTGATAATCTTCAGCGGCTTTTCCAGAAACCTTCTAGATACCATTACCGAACATATGCTGGCCGCTAGCGCTGCAACACATCGGCCACTTCAGCAGAGAGCCACAACACCTTTCCGCTATCATGCCTCCCTACAACAACCATTCATGGCATGCTATGGGCTCAGGTAACACGCGATAATATCTAGTGCCAGCCATTCACCCAAGGTGGCATTTTCGCCATCAAGAAGAGGTGCTATTTCATGGCCTCCAGAATAATCTCGCCCCCGTTCGAGTAGAAGATGGTTTTACTCATCGATATGAGCGGAATGCGGATCAAGCGAACTCACACTCGTTAGATGAGAAGGCGCCGTTCGAACGGCGCTTTCCGATCTGGGGCCCGCCAGCGCGGGCCCCGCTCATGCCGTCACCTCGGCGAGGGTCTTGCCGCGCCCGACTGCGTAGTAGTCGATACCCGCAGAACGCATGACCTCGGGTTCGTAGAGGTTGCGGCCATCGACCACCACCGGATGGCGCAGCTGGTCGCGAATCCAGGCCGCATCCAGGGTGCGGAACTCCTTCCACTCGGTGCAGATCACCAGCGCATCGGCCTTTCTGACCGCCTGCACCCGATCGGCGACCAGGATAAGGTCATCGCGCTCGCCATAGATCCGCCGGCACTCGCGCATCGCCTCCGGGTCGTAGGCCTGTACCACCGCTCCGGACGACCACAGCGATTCCATCAGCGTGCGACTGGGCGCGTCGCGCATATCATCGGTCTCCGGCTTGAAGGCGAGCCCCCACAGGGCAATGGTCTTGCCCTGCAGATCGCCGCCGAACGCCACGGAGAGCTTGTCGAACAGAGTCGTCTTCTGGCGTCGGTTGACCGCCTCCACCGCCTCCAGCAGCTCGGCGTTGTAGCCGACCTTGGCCGCGGTGCGCGACAGCGCCTGCACGTCCTTGGGGAAGCAGGAGCCCCCATAGCCGCAGCCGGGATAGATGAAGTGGTAGCCGATGCGCGGGTCGGAGCCGATGCCGCGGCGCACGTCCTCGATATCCGCCCCCAGGCGCTCGGCCAGATTGGCGATCTCGTTCATGAAGCTGATCTTGGTCGCCAGCATGGCGTTGGCGGCGTACTTGGTCAGCTCCGCCGCGCGCACGCTCATGAACATCATCTTCTCGTGGTTGCGGTTATAGGGGGCGTAGCACTCGCGCATCAGCTCGTCGACTCGCGCCGCCGCCGACCCGACCACGATCCGCGCGCCGCGGGTGAAGTCCTCCAGCGCCGAGCCCTCTTTCAGGAACTCCGGATTGGAGCAGACGTCGAACGCCAGCTCGACGCCGCGCTCGGCGAGCACGCCGCTGATGCGCTCCTGTACGCGGTCGGCGGTACCCACCGGTACGGTCGACTTGTCAACCACCACCTTGTACTCCTCCATGTGGTGGCCAATGGTCGCAGCCACCGCCAGCACGTACTGCAGGTCGGCGCTGCCATCCTCATCCGGCGGCGTGCCCACGGCGATGAACTGCAGTACCCCGTGGCGCACCGCCTGGGCGGCATCGGTGGTGAAGGCGAGCCGCTCGGCTTCGACATTGCGCAGCACCATCGACTCCAGTCCGGGCTCGTAGATAGGGATCTCGCCGCGGCGCAGGCGCGCGATCTTGTCTTCGTCGATATCCACACAGACCACGCTGTGGCCCACGTCGGCGAGACAGGCGCCGGTCACCAGGCCAACGTAGCCGGTGCCGAATACGGTAATTTTCATCGACATGCATCCTCTTGGAAAAGTGCGCAAGGCGCGGGTAAGACGGTCAGCAGAGACTTTCAGGAAAGGCGTCCAGGAAAGGCGTTCAGGAAAGACGTTCAGCAAAGATGTTCAGCAAAGATGTTCAGCAAAGATGTACAGACCAGGCGGTCGTGCAGGAGCCTCGGGAAAACGCCTCCCTGCCAACAGGCCCACCAACCGCACCGGAGCGGTCCGCGTGATGGGCGGCGTGGTGAGGGCATCGAGGAGACGAGAGCCCCGCCGGATCAGGCGAAGGTGGGCGCCTCGGCGAGCGAGCTGGCCTCGGCATCCTTGGCCGAGAGCACCGGCGCGGCCTCCACCAGCGGCCAGTCGATGGCCAGCGCCGGATCGTTCCAGGCCAGGCCATACTCGTCGCCGGGGGCGTAGTAGTCGGTACACTTGTACTGGAACTCCGCCACCTCGGTGGTGACGTAGAAGCCGTGGGCGAAGCCCGGCGGCACCCATAGCTGCTGCTTGTTGTCGGCGCTCAGCAGCGCCCCGACCCAGCGCCCGAAGGTGGGCGAGCTGCGGCGTAGATCCACCGCGACATCGAACACCTCGCCGCGGGTGACGCGGACCAGCTTGCCCTGCGGGTGCTCGAGCTGATAGTGCAGGCCGCGCAGGATGCCGCGGCCCGAGCAGCTGTGGTTGTCCTGCACGAAGCGGTAGTCGCCACATTGGGTCACGAATTCGCTATGGCGGAAGGACTCGAGAAAGAAGCCGCGTGAGTCGCCGAATACCTGCGGCGTCATCAGCACGACATCGGGAATCGCCAGGCGCTCGTAGATCATGGTGCGCACTCCCCTCTTCTATATAGATGGCCATCGATGGATAGTGATCGGTGAACGACGCTCCGGCGCAGGCCCCGCGATCGGCTCTCGGGTCCTGGGGCGCCGAACTCGGCTTTCGGTTGTCGGGAGCGGACCTGGCAACTAAGCCACCGAACCCGGCTGCGCGTCCTGTAGCCGCTGCATCAGATACTGGCCATAGCCGGTCTTCTTCAGCGCCTCGGCGCGCGCCGCCAGCTGGCGCTCGTCGATCCAGCCCTGGTTCCAGGCGATCTCCTCGAGACAGGCCACCTTCAGCCCCTGACGGTGTTCGATGGTCTGCACGTACTGCCCCGCTTCGAGCAGGCTGTCGTGGGTGCCGGTGTCGAGCCAGGCGAAGCCGCGGCCGAGGCGCTCGACCTGCAGGTCTCCGCGCTCGAGATAGGCGTTGTTGACGCAGGTGATCTCGAGTTCGCCGCGGGCCGAGGGTTTGACGTTCTTGGCGATCTCGACGATGTCGTTGTCGTAGAAGTAGAGACCGGTCACCGCGTAGGGCGAGCGCGGCCGGATCGGCTTCTCCTCGATCGACAGCGCCCGCCCGTCGGGGTCGAACTCGACCACGCCGAAGCGCTCCGGGTCCTTGACCAGATAGCCGAATACGGTGGCGCCGCGCTCCCGCGCCGAGGCGCGCTTCAACTGATCCGAGAAGTGCTGACCGTGGAACAGGTTGTCGCCGAGCACCAGACACACCGGGTCGTTGCCGAGAAAGGTCTCGCCGATCAGGAACGCCTGCGCCAGGCCGTCCGGCGAGGGCTGCACGGCGTAGTCGAAGCGCACCCCGAACTGCTCGCCGTCCCCCAGTAGATTACGGTACTGGGGCAGGTCGTCCGGGGTCGAGATGATCAGGATGTCGCGGATGCCGGCCAGCATCAGCACCGAGATCGGGTAGTAGATCATCGGCTTGTCGTAGACCGGCAACAGCTGCTTGGAGATGCCCTGCGTGATCGGGTGCAGCCGTGTGCCGGAACCGCCGGCGAGAATGATGCCCTTGCGTGCCATGGTAGAACTCCCTGTCGGTATGGCCGACGAATCGTTGGATCGCACCGTGACGCCGGTGCCAGCGTGACGCCGGGGTCAGCGGCATCGAAAAGAGCGGAAGGAAACGCGCGTCGCCTCAGCCCAGGCGCTCGTCGAGCGTCAGCGCCAGCTGCGTACGCCAGTCCGGCAGGCGCACGTCGAGGGCGCGCTCCAGCTTGTCGAGCGCCAGGCGAGAATTGAGCGGACGCGCCGCCGGGGTCGGATAGTCGGCGGTGGCGATGGCAGCCACCGCCTGGTCGTCGGCCAGCGCCAGGGGCACGCCGCGGGCGCGGGCCAGGGCGAAGATCTCGCGGGCGAAACCGTGCCAGCTGGTCTCGCCGCGGGTCGCCAGGTGGTAGACCCCGCCCGCCAGACGCCCTGCCCGGCGCGCCCGCAGCGCCAGCAGCGACAGCGTGGCGATCAGCCGCGCCGGCGTCGGCGCCCCGATCTGGTCGGCGACCACGCCGAGCCGCTCGCGCTCGGCGCCCAGGCGCAGCATGGTGTCGAGGAAGTTGCGCCCGCGTGCGGCGTAGACCCAACTGGTGCGCAGGATCAGCGCCTCCGGTGCGGTGGTCAGCAGCGCCTCGTCACCGGCCAGCTTGGTCGCGCCGTAGTGTCCGAGCGGGCCGGTGGCACTGCTCTCCTGCCAGGGGGCCTCGCCGCTGCCGGGATAGACGTAGTCGGAGCTGTAGTGCAGCAGTTCGCAGCCACCGCCGGCGGCGAAGTCCGCCAGCTGCGCCGGCAGCTCGGCATTGAGCCGCTGCGCCGCGTCGCGCTCTTTTTCGGCGGCGTCGACCGCGGTCCAGGCGGCGGCATTGACGATCACCGTCGGCCGCAGGGTATCGAGGGCCGCAGCCACCTTGGCCGCGCTCATCAGGTCGAGCTCGGCCCGGCTAGGGGCGACGATCTCGCCCAGCGGGGCCAGCTGCCGACGCAGCTCGAAACCGACCTGGCCACTGCCCCCCAGGATCAGCAGTGTCATGCGGTCTCCCCCAGGCGTTCGCCCTGATAGCTGCCGTTCTGGACCCGCCGCCACCAGATTTCGTTGTCGAGGAACCAGCGCACCGTCTTGCGCAGCCCGCTGTCGAAGGTCTCGCGGGGCTGCCAACCCAGCTCGCGCTGGATCTTGCTGGCATCGATGGCGTAGCGCTGGTCGTGGCCGGGGCGATCGCTGACGAAGGTGATCAGATCCGCGTAGTGCGCCACCCCCGCCGGTTTGGTCGGTGCCAGCTCCTCGAGCAGCGCACAGATCGTGCGCACCACCTCGATGTTGGTCTTCTCGTTGTGCCCGCCGATGTTGTAGGTCTCGCCCACCACCCCTTCGGTCGCGACCTGGATCAGCGCCCGCGCGTGGTCCTCGACGTAGAGCCAGTCGCGCACCTGCAGGCCATCGCCATAGACCGGCAGCGGCCGTCCAGCGAGGGCGTTGAGAATGGTCAGTGGGATCAGCTTCTCGGGGAAGTGATAGGGCCCGTAGTTGTTGGAGCAGTTGGTGACCAGCGTGGGCAGGTCGAAGGTGCGCTGCCACGCCCGCACCAGGTGGTCGGAGCTCGCCTTGCTGGCCGAGTAGGGCGAGCTCGGCGCATAGGGGGTGCACTCGGTGAACAGGTCGTCGACGCCGTGGAGATCGCCGTAGACCTCATCGGTGGAGATATGGTGGAAGCGGAATGCCGCCGCCTTGTCCGGGTCACGCCCCTTGAGCTCCTTCCAGTACTGGCGCGCCGTCTCCAGCAGCGTGTAGGTGCCCACCACGTTGGTCTCGATGAACGCCGCCGGGCCATCGATGGAGCGGTCGACATGGCTCTCCGCGGCCAGATGCATGACCACGTCCGGGGCCAGCTCGCGGAACAGCCGCGCCATCACCTTGGCATCGCAGATATCGCCGAGCCGAAACTCGTAGCGCTCGCTGTCATCGATCGGCGCCAGCGACTCCGGGTTGCCGGCGTAGGTCAGCTTGTCGACGTTGACCACGCGGTGCGGCGTTGCGCGGATCAGCTCACGGATCACCGCGGAGCCGATGAAGCCCGCGCCGCCGGTGACCAGGAATGTCTTGGCGGAGGTGGTATCGGTGGATTCGTTCATGGTCGTGTTCTCGTTCTCATGGGCGCGCCGGGGCGCCGTTTAGGTGCCTGGGGATGCGTGACGCCCGCCGGCGGAACCCGCCGGGAGCGCACACGGCATCAGTCGCGATGGTCTTTCACGATCAGAATCAGCATGTTGAGAATCAAAGTGAGGAACAGGGCGATCACCGCGAACACCACCGAGTTGTAGAGCCGCTCGGGCTGTTCGGGGTACTCCGGCAGGGTCGGCTCCTGCAGCACCGAGACCTGCTTGAGCTTGCGTGCCGCTTCGATGCGAGTGTTCTCCAGCGCCGCCAGCGCACCCGAGTAGCTGTCCTGGGCGAACTGCGCCTTGAGCAGCAGGGTCTGGTACTCAGAGGAGATACGGTTGAGGGCATTGCCGGACTGACGCGCCAGGCGTTCACGCTCCTGCACGATCTGGTTGTCGAGCGCAGAGATCTCGCTCTCGATGCGCACCATCTCCGGCGAACGGGTGCTCTGATAGCTGGCCAGCGCCCGCTTGCGCGCCTTGGCGATGGCCAGCTGCCCCTCCAGCCCCGAGACCACCGATTCCAGGCTCTCTACGGTGCCGGTGGGCGACACCAGGCCATTGGCGTTCTGGTAGTCGAGCAGGTCATTACGGGTTTGCTGGAACTGCTTCTCGAGCACGGTCACCTGCTTCTCCAGGAACTTGACCTGCTCCTGGGCCAGCCGCTGCCCCATCTCGTTCATGTGACGCTCACCATCTTTCAGCAGCAGCTCGGCGATACGGTGCGCCTCCTGCGGGGTGAACGCCTCGACGTCGATGCGCAGGACCCCGGCATAGTCGTCGAGCTCCACCGAGACCCGCTTGAGGTAGTAGTCATGGAGCGCCTCCAGCGGCGCGTTCTCGTCGTCCAGGGCGCTGAAGTAGTCGGCGCCGGCGTTGGCGTAGTGCTGGCGAAAGTCGGCCTGGGTGATCAGCAGCTTGAGCATGTCCACCGAGCGCAGGTAGTCACGCAGCAGCAGCATGTCGGCGGTGTTGCCGGCGCTGCTGCCGCTGAGCAGCGAGCTGAAGCTGAGCGTGGGGGCGGCTATCTGCGGGCTCTCGAGCACCACGTTGGCGTGGGAGACATAGCGGTCGCTGGCCCATAGCGCCCAGTAGGCGGAGACCACGGCGATCGCCACGAAGCACAGGATCCAGTGCAGGTATTTGCGTACAGAGAGCGGCTTCTTCATGACCGTTTCGCCTTTGCTGAGGTCTTGTCGTGGGAGGTGTTCTTCGGCGGCCTGTCCGGGCCCCGAGCTGCACGCTTGCGCCCTTTGCGGGCGGTGAACTGCTGCACCTGGCGACGCGCCTCATGGACGCGTTCGCGGGCATCGTCGAGCCGCCAGCGCAGGGTCTCCTCGGGGGGTTCCGCCGTCCCCGCGGCGCTGTCGCCGGCGGCATCGAGGGCTTCCCGGGCGGCGTCGAAGCGCGCATTGGCCTCGGCCAGCGCCTGCTTGGCCTCCTCCAGATTGCGGGGTGTGGCCAACCGCGGCGGGACGTAGCCGTCACCGGCGCTGTGGTAGGCCTCGATCGCGTCCTCTATCTCGTCGAACCAGAACGCGCGGCCGCGGTCGAGCAGAATCCCGGCCTGGCAGAACTCACGCAGCACGCCCTCGCCGTGAGAAACCATGATCAGGCTGGCCCGGCCGATGCGCGCCTTGAACGCCTCGCTCGCCTTCTGCTTGAAGTGGCGGTCGCCCACCGCCGTGGCCTCGTCGGAGAGATAGACATCGAAGTCGAAGGCCAGCGACAGCCCGAAGGCGAGCCGCGAGCGCATCCCCGATGAGTAGGTCTTGATCGGCTCGTCGAAGGCGCGGCCGATGTCGGCGAAGCTCTCCACCGCCGCGATGATCTCCTCGATCTCGTCATCGGCACCGTGGATCCGGGCGACGAACTTGACGTTCTGGCGCCCGGTCATCGAGCCCTGGAAGCCGCCGGCCAGACCGATCGGCCAGGAGACCCGGCTGGCGCGCACGATCTCGCCGCGATCCGGGGTGTCCATGCCGCCGATCAGCCGCAGCAGGGTCGACTTGCCGGCACCGTTGCGCCCCAGCAGGCCGACGCTGACCCCGGCGGGAATGCTCAGGTTGATGTCCTCGAGCACCCACTGGCTGCCATGGTGGTTGTGATAGCGCTTGTAGAGATGACGGATATCGATCATGGCTCGCTCCTCCGCGCTAGTGCGCTTTCAACTTGGCGGCGAAACGGATGTGCAGCAGCAGACCCAGCGCCAGCAGCGACAGCGCCCAGAACCAGAGGTAGGTCATGTCGATATCGTCGAGGGTGTGATAGCCGGGGAAGAACGCGACCCGCATGCTCTCCAGACCGTGGACCAGCGGATTCCACAGCAGGTAGTCGCGGTAGGGGTAAGGCACGTACATCACCGGCAGGATCACGCCCGAGAGCAGCAGCAGCGGCAGGTTGAGGATGCGCACCACGCGGCCGAACTCCGGCACCAGGTCGCCGAGCACCGAGACCGTCAGCCCCGCGCCCCACCCCAGCGCCCACAGCGACAGCCAGTCGAGCAGCACACCGAGGGGGTGGTCCGGCATCAGCTCGAACTGGAGCAGGTTGCCGATCAGCATGAACATCAGGAACAGGAAGGACTTGAGCATGCCCTCCAGGAAGCAGCGCACCAGCACGGTATCGACTGGCTTGACCTGGCGGTAGGCGAACAACCCCTTGTTGGCGTCGATCGCCCCCAGCGCACGCATCATGTTCTCGCGGAACAGTCCGAAGCCCATCAACCCGACGATCATCCACGGCACGTGGTCGGCGCCGGAGATCTCGCTGCCCGACATGAACAGTCCGCGGATCGAGACCATCACGCCGATGATCGCCAGCGGTTCGAAGATCATCCAGAACCAGCCCATGCGGTCGGCCATGGTGCGCGAGATCGCCTCGCGCATGAACATCGCGAACCACACGCTGCGGGCCACCCGCCAGGCACCGCGACGGCGCGCTCCGGCGACCGGAAGTAGGGAGTCAGCCATGCGCCCGCCCTCCTCTCGCGGCGGCGCTCATAGATCGAGCGCCACTTTGGTCGCCACCGCGACCTGGTAGAGGATCTGGGTGATGCTCGCCGCCAGCTCGATGTTGCTGGTCGGCGCCGCGGGCAGCACGATGATCTCGTCGCCGGCGCGCATGCGGGTCTGGTCGGCGTGCATCACCGCACCGTTGCGATGCACCACCAGCACCTGGTCCTCGTCGGCGCGCGGGGTGAACCCACCGGCCAGGCGGATATAGTCGCCGGCACTCATCCCGGAGGTGAACACCAGCGCCTGCGGAATCACCACCTCACCGCTGAGCAGCACCGAATCGGTGCTCTCCGGGATGGTGACGATATCGCCATCCTGCAGGCGGATATCGGCGACCCCGCTGTCGCGCGCCACCACCAGCCGGCCGTTGGGCTTGACCTGCGCCGCCTTCTGCACGAAGCGCTCGATCAGCTCTGCCTGGCGCACCTGGATTTCGCCCTCCTTGGCGGTACGCGAGGGGTAACCGAGATAGGTGGTCTCGAGCCGGCGCAGGCTCTCCTTGAGTGACGCCGCCTGCTGGCGGGCGACGCTGATCCGCCGGATCGAGACATCGCGATAGCTGGTCATGTCCCGCGGCACGCTGATCGCGTTGAGCAGCTCGCCCAGCTTGGCATTGCGCGGCAGCGCATAGCGCGAGGGGCCGTAGTAACTGCCTTCGACCTGCACCACGATGGTCTCGTCGCGCTGATCGGCGCTGAACAGCACCTCGTCACCACGCCGAACCTGGGCGGCGCGGAAGGCGGCCAGCGGCAGGTAGCGCGATAACGGCCCCTCGGGGCGGCTCCCGCGCAGCAGCACATGCGAGACGCCGGCCTTGAGCCGCGCCAAGTCGAGCACGTCCTGCCCGGTCAGGCTGTCGCCCACCAGCTCGTAGCGATAGTTCTTCTGCACGTCCCCGACCACACTGATCGCCGGACCCCGCGCCTCCACCACCAGGGTGTCGCCATCGCGGAACTGGGGCCGTGCGATCTCGCCGTTGAGCAGGAAGTCATACAGATCGACCACGTCGATCACCCGGCTGCCGCGCTTGATCAGCACCCGGCGATAACTGCCCAGCGCCTGGTCGATGCCGCCGGCCTGATCGAGGAAGTAGAGTACCGAGTCGTTGGGCGTCCCGGCGTAGCGGCCCGGGCTGTTGACATAGCCGGTCACGAACACGCCCACCGGCTGCACGCCCTGCAGATTGGTATAGACGCTGACGTTCTCGGGATAGACCGACTTGACCGCGCCGCGCACCTTGGCGTTGAGCTGGGCATTGGAGATGCCCTGGACCTGCAGCGGCCCGATCCGCGGCAGGAAGATGTTGCCCTGGGCGTCCACCACCAGCACCCGGTCGAGTTCCACCCCACCCCATACCCGAATGGTGATCTGGTCACCCGGCTTGATCAGGTAGGCCGGGTTGAGGCCATCGGCCATGGTGCCGCGGAAGCCACCGGTGAACAGGTTGGCGCCGAACGGCGGCAGCGACTCCGGGTCGACCGGCGCCTGGGTGCGCGGATCGATCGGCCCATAGGTGCCACTGTCCCAGTCGGCCCGCGGAATCTCTTCGCCGCTGGCCGCGCCCGAATCGGACGCGGTCAGCGGCTGCGCCTCGGCATCACTGCCGAGCAGCGAACTGCTGTCGACGCCGATCGACTGCGCGTGTGCCGCGCCGGCGTTCAGCCACGCTACCGCCACCAGGCACATTGCCCGGGAAATCCATGCTGCGCGCTTCATGTTGTGTTCCTGCCCTAGACTCGTTGTCGGCCGGCGCGGGGGCTCAAGGCGCCCGGCTGCGGCTCGGTTATTGGCCGCGCAGCGTGACCGCGGCCCGTAGCGGCGGCTCGCTGCGGCGGCGGCGCTGGCTAGCGCACCACCTCGGTCACCAGCCGCTGGGTGTACCAGCCGCGGGCGGCGACCCGGCAGGCCACCTCGCCGCTGCCCAGCGCCGCAGGTACCGCCCCACGACTCACATCGAGCCGCAGGCACTCATGGCCGCTGGCGGCGAAGTAGCGCTCACGCGCGTAGACGGTGACGTTGCCGCCCCAGGGCGACGCCGCCAGCGTGGTCACGGCGCCATCCGGCGCGCGCTCGAGAAAGGCGCTCAGGGCCGGCCCTGCCGGCGTGGCATCCGCCATCGCCAGGGTGTCGGTGGCGCCGGAACGGCCGCCCGGCGCAGCACAGCCGGCCAGGCCGGTGGCCAGCACCAGGGCGGCGGCCAGCCACACCGGTGGTTGTCTGCGGCCTCGCGTCTGGCTGCGGGCTCGCGTCTGGGGTCTGCGTACGCGCTTCGGGTGCTGCATGCGGGTTATCCTCCTGCTTGTCCTGCCTGGCCCGCCGGCCGCCCGGCCAGCGGGAACACATCGAACAACGGTTCAAATGACGCCCTCGCGCCGCAACGCGGCGATCAGCCCGGCGACCGTCAGCGCCAGGTCATCGTGCGAGGTATCGATCTCGAGCTCGGGGTGCTGGGGCGCTTCGTAGGGTGAGCTGATGCCGGTGAACTGGGCGATCTCCCCTGCCCGTGCGCGGCGATAGAGCCCCTTGGGGTCACGTCGCTCGCACACCTCGAGCGGGGTATTGACGAACACTTCGATGAACTCGCCCGGCGCCATCCGCTCGCGCACCCGCTGGCGCTCCTGGCGGAAGGGGGAGATCAGCGCGACCAGCACGATCATTCCGGCGTCGACCATCAGCCGAGCCACCTCGCCGACCCGGCGCATGTTTTCCAGGCGCTCGTGGTCGCCGAAGCCCAGATCGCTGCAGAGGCCATGGCGCAGGTTGTCGCCATCGAGCAGATAGGTGCTGTGGCCCATGCCGAAGAGCTGGCGCTCGAGCGCATCGGCGACACTCGACTTGCCGGCCCCGGAGAGTCCGGTGAACCACACCACGCAAGGCTTCTGACGGTGACGCTCGGCGCGGCGACGCTGGGTCACCGCCATGTCGTGCCACACCAGATTGGCCGCGCTAAGGGTGTCGACGACCATGCCGGCGGCGACGGTCAAGTGGTTGAAGCGATCGATCAGCACGAAGGCGCCGGTGCCCGGGGAGCGCTGATAGCTGTCCAGCACCAGCGGCTGATCCACCTCGATCTGGCAGCGCGCGATCCCGTTGAGCGCGAGCTGCTGCGTGGGCATGTGCGCCAGGGTGTCGACGTCGACCTGATGCTGCAGTCGCACCACCCGCGCGCAGACGCTACGGGTCGCCGCCTTGAGCTCGTACTCGTGGCCCAGCGCCAGCGGCGTCTCGTGCAGCCACACCAGATCCGCGCTGAAGGCGCTGCACGGCGTCAGCTCCGACGCTTCCGCCACCAGCATGTCACCGCGCGAGACGTCGACCTCAGCGTCGAGGGTCACGGTGATCGACTGGCCTGGATAGGCGATCTCGAGATCACCATCGGTGGTGACGAGGCGCGCCACCCTGGCGCGCCGCCGCGACGGCAGCACGCGCACCGCATCCCCCGGACGCAGGGTGCCGGCGGCCAGGGTGCCGCAGTAGCCACGGAAGTGAGGGTTGGGACGATTGACGTACTGCACCGGAAAGCGCAGCGCCTCGAACGGCGCCGGGGTGGTGATATCGATCTGCTCGAGCAGCGGCAGCAACGCCGGGCCGCGCTGGCCACCGAGCTGATACCACGGCATGCGCTCGCTGGGGTCGACGACGTTGTCACCCTCCAGCGCGGAGAGCGGCACGAAACGGATATCCGTGGCCGCCAGCCTAGTAGCGAAGTGGCGGTACGCCTCGACGATCTCCTCGAAACGTTCGCGGGAGTAGCCAACCAGGTCCATCTTGTTGACCGCCACCACCAGATGGCGGATGCCCAGCAGGTCGCACAGAAAGCTGTGCCGACGGGTCTGCGCCTGCACCCCAAGGCGGGCATCGATCAGGATCACCGCCAGGTCTGCGGTGGAAGCCCCGGTGACCATGTTGCGGGTGTACTGCTCGTGTCCCGGGGTGTCGGCGATGATGAACTTGCGCTTGTCGGTGGAGAAGAAACGGTAGGCGACATCGATGGTGATGCCCTGCTCGCGCTCCGCCTGCAGGCCGTCGACCAGCAGCGCCAGGTCCATGCGCTCACCGGTGGTGCCACAGCGCTTGGAGTCCCGCGCCACCGCCGCCAGTTGGTCCTCGAAAATCATCCTGGCGTCGTGCAGCAGGCGACCGATCAGGGTCGACTTGCCATCGTCGACGCTGCCGCAGGTGATGAAGCGCAGGAGCCCCTTGCGCTCGTGCACCCTCAGGTAGGCCTCGATGTTGTCGGTGATCATCGCTGATGCGTGTGACACAGTGTTCCCTCTCGGTGGCAGGTAGCGCCCGGGCGCCGGCCGGCACGGCTTGGTTGGCTCAAAGATGGTTGGTTCGAACATGGCCGGTTCAGACATGGCCGGTTCAGAAGTAGCCTTCGCGTTTTTTCTTCTCCATCGAGCCCGCCTGATCGTGGTCGATGGCGCGTCCGAAACGTTCGCTGGTGCGGGTCAGCAGCATCTCCTGGATGATCGCGGGCAGCGTCGCCGCGCGGGACGCCACCGCGCCGGTGAGCGGGTAGCAGCCGAGGGTGCGAAAACGCACCCAGCGCTCCTCGGGGACCTCGCCCGGGGCCAGCGGCAGCCGCGCGTCGTCGACCATGATCAGCCGGCCGTCGCGCGCCACCACCGGACGCGGCGCGGCGTAATAGAGCGGCACGATGGGAATCGACTCGAGGTGGATGTATTGCCAGATATCCAGCTCGGTCCAGTTGGAGAGCGGGAACACGCGGATCGACTCGCCCGAGCCGATCCTGCCGTTGTAGAGATTCCACAGTTCCGGGCGCTGGTTCTTGGGATCCCAGCGATGGTGCCTGTCGCGGAACGAGTAGACCCGCTCCTTGGCCCGCGAGGCCTCCTCGTCGCGCCGCGCTCCACCGAAGGCGGCATCGAAGCCGTACTTGTCCAGCGCCTGCTTGAGGGCCTGGGTCTTCATGATGTCGGTGTACTTGGCGCTGCCGTGGTCGAAAGGGTTGATGCCCGCGACTCGCCCCTCTTCATTGATGTGCTCGATCAGTGGCATGCCGACCTGGGCCACCATGCGATCGCGGAAGGCGATCATCTCCTTGAACTTCCAGGTGGTGTTGACGTGCATCAGCGGGAACGGCGGCGAGCCCGGATAGAACGCCTTACGCGCCAGATGAAGCATCACCGAGGAGTCCTTGCCGATGGAGTAGAGCATCACCGGGTGGCGGAACTCGGCCACGACCTCGCGGATGATGTGCATCGACTCCGCCTCGAGCTGCCTGAGGTGGGTCTGCCCCAACGTCGTCAGCACGCTCATCCGCGTGCCTCCGGCCGATACCAAGGTGGCGCAGCAGCACCGACGCCCGTGCTGACGCCTGCGGGGCTGCCTGGGGACTCAAAGTCATGTACACCGCTGATGCTGGCAGACGCAGACATGTCAATTCCTGTAATCACGGGCCACTCCGGCGCCAGCCGGATCGTGTTGACGTTTCGCTACACGGCAGCGAACGAGGCAGTCATCAGTGCTATCGCCGGCTCTCTTCAAGTGGCGACCTCGCGCTCTTTTTCGGTGAAACCCTTCGACGAGTCAAACTTCATAAAACGACTTTGTTTCTCTTTGTAATTGCGAAAAATCGATTAATGACACGACTCTCTCAAGTTCTCGACCAACAAATTAATCGCAAGAATGGAGATTTTCTAAAAAAATTCAAGTCTCTGTTTTTAAAGCATTTTTTAGGAAAAAACAAAAATTGAAGGGGCGTTTTTTAAGCACGAGACATGCACTTTCCCCGGTGGTGAATGGGCACCATCCTCTGCGATTCATGAGAAAGCCAGACATCGACGCCAGAACGGCCATGAAAGAAAACGGAGAGCAAGACACCTCAATACATGAAGGCTCTCATACTCGTGCGGTTCGCCTTTTCCATGAGAAAACCTTGATTACATTTACGCCTTCGATTAGCGCGTTAATCGATACACGTTGAAACGCCAGCCATCGCCTCCCTTGCCGCAGCGATCTAACGACTGAAAACGCCCCAAATCCAACCCTCGATGCGCTACACTGCGCGCACTCTGCCGCCAGTACACCGGCGATTGCCTAATGCAGGGAAGTTGCGTAGCGTAGCGATCCATTTCGATGACGGTCTGGCCTTTTTCTCGCAATATGAACAACGATCCGACAGTCTCGTCGTCTTCTTCAGCCGGGGCCGATGGGGGCCGCGTGGCCGGCTATCTCTCCCGTGGTCTGGCACGCTGGCGCATCGTGGGGTGTCTGCTGCCGGAGTATCCGAAGCTCAAGCATGTCGGACCGTACAGCCGGCGCCCGCTCGATGCGGTCGTCGGCTGGGGGCTCAAGCCCACCGCGGCCCGGGCACGGCACCTCGCCGCCCGACGTGACCTGCCCTACGTGGCGATCGAGGACGGTTTCCTGCGCTCGCTGGGACTGGGGGTCGACCACGCCCAGCCGCACAGCCTGGTGGTCGATTTCAGCGGCATCTATTACGACGCCACCCGGCCCTCCGATCTCGAGCGCTGGCTCAACCACGCCGAGTTCGACGCCGCCGAACTCGCCCGCGCGGCATGCGCCATGCAGCGTCTGCGCGAGCTGCGTCTGTCCAAGTACAACCACGCGCCGGACCGCCCCCTGCCTCCGGCCGAGTGCCCGCGCGTGCTGGTGGTGGACCAGACCCGTGACGACGCCTCGATTACCCACGGCATGGCCGACGCTGCCGCCTTCACGCGGATGCTCGAACAGGCGCTGGCCGACCACCCCGAGGCCGAGATACTGATCAAGACCCATCCCGATGTGATCGCCGGGCGCAAGCGCGGCTATCTCACCGAGGCGGCGGCGCGGCCGCGCTGCCGCCTGATGGGCGAAGACATCAACCCCTGGGCGCTGATGGATGCGGTGGAAGCGGTCTACGTGGTCACCAGTCAGCTCGGGTTCGAAGCGCTGATGGCGGGCAAGCCGGTGCACTGCTTCGGTGTCCCCTTCTACGCCGGCTGGGGCCTGACCCGGGACGCGCAGTCGTGCCCACGGCGGCAGCGACGGCGCACGCTGGAGGAGCTGTTCGCGGCGGCCTATCTGCGCTACTGCCGCTACGCCAACCCGTACACCGTGACGCCCTCGACCCTGGAGGAGACCCTCGACCTGCTCGCCGACCAGAAACGCCAGCGCGACCGTCTGGCAGGTCACTGGCTGGCATTGGGTTTCTCCAACTGGAAGCGCGGCTTCGTCAGAGATTTCCTGGGTCCGGCGGCGACGGTGCAGTTCAGCCACGAGAAGACGCCGCTGGCGGCGCAACTCGCAGCCTGCGACAGCCTGGTGGTGTGGGGGCAGAAGCTCACCCCGGAGATCAGGGCGCTGTGCCAAGCGCACGGCGTACGCCTGTGGCGCATGGAGGATGGCTTCGTGCGCTCGGTGGGCCTCGGGGTCGATCTGACCCGGCCACTCTCGCTCGCCTTCGATGCCCAGGGTCTCTATTACGACGCCAATCACACCAGCGATCTCGAGCAGCTGCTCGAACACACCACCTTCGATGCCGCCCTGCTGGCACGGGCGGCACGTCTGCGCGAGCGGCTGATCGAACTCAAGCTGTCGAAGTACAACGTCATTGGGCGTAGCCGCCCGGCGCTGCCGCGCGAAGCCATCGGCACCAGGCCGATCGTGCTGGTGCCGGGCCAGGTCGAGACCGACGCCTCGATCGCCCAAGGCTCGCCGGAGATCAAGACCAATCAGCAGCTGCTGACCGCCGTACGCGAACGCCGCCCGGATGCCTTCATCATCTACAAGCCGCATCCGGACGTGACCTCGGGGGCGCGGATCGGGCTGGTCGACCGTCAGGCCCAGGGTCTGTTCGACCTCGAGCTGGTCGACTGCGACATCATCGATCTCATCGACCTGGCCGACGAGATTCACACCATGTGTTCACTGACCGGCTTCGAGGGGCTGATGCGCGGAGTCGCGGTACACACCTACGGCTTGCCGTTCTACGCCGGCTGGGGGCTGACCCATGATCGTCTGCACAGTCCACGGCGCACGCGCCGCCTGGATCTCGACGAGCTGATCGCCGGGGCGCTGCTGCTCTACCCGACCTATGTCGATCCGCAGAGCGGCGACTACTGCAATGCCGACACCGCCATCGAATTGATGCGCCAGCAGCGCAGCACGCGCCGTGGGCTCTCCCTGCGCACCCGCGCCTATCGCCTCTACCGCAACCTGTTTTCCAAAAGGCAATGAGTTGACGACGTCCCGCAAGTGTTTTCTGCTGCTGCAAGGTGTCTGCTCGCCGTTCTTCGACCGGCTCGGCGAGCAGCTCCTTGCGGCAGGGCATCGCGTGATCAAGGTCAACTTCACCGTCGGCGACAGTCTCTACTGGCACCACGGCAACACCTACGCCTACCGCGGCCATGCCGAACGAATCCCTGACTACCTGGCCCGGATCTGGGAGCGTCACGCGGTGACCGACCAGGTGGTGTTCGGCGATCGCCGCCCGGTGCATCGCCGCGCGATTCTCGCCGCGCGTGAACGCGGCATCCGCAACCACGTATTCGAAGAGGGCTACTTCCGCCCCTACTGGGTCACCCTGGAACGCGAAGGCGTCAACGCCCACTCGCTGCTGCCGCGGGACCCGGAGTGGTATCGCGAGGCGGGCCGACGCCTGCCCAGCGCCGGCAAGCCCAAGCCGTTCCCCAACCAGTTCAGCACCCGCGCTCGCCACGACGTGCTCTACCACCTGGCCGGGGTGGCCAACCCGTTCTTGCATCCGCACTACCGCAACCACGCCCTGGTCACCGCGCCGGTGGAGTATGCCGGGTTTCTGCTGCGCAAGGCGCGCATGCCCTACCTCGCGCGACGCGACGACGAGCGCATGCACGCGCTGCTGACCGAGAATCGCCCCTTCTTTCTGTTGCCGCTGCAGCTCAAGAGTGATGCCCAGATTCGCTATCACTCCGACTTCAAGAACATGCAGGAGGTGATCGGCAAGGTGGTGGCCTCGTTCGCCTATCACGCACCCGCCGGCGCTCGCCTGGTGATCAAGAACCACCCGCTGGACATGGGCCTGGCCCACTACGCCCGGATGATCAAGGTGCTGATGAAGGAGTACGATCTGGCGGATCGCCTGGTCTATCTCGAGGGCGGCAATCTGGAGGCCCTGCTCAAGCGCGCCGACGGGCTGGTCACCGTCAACAGTACCGCCGGCAACGTCTCACTCGGCTTCGGCTGCCCCACCCACACCCTGGCCTCACCGATCTACGACATGCCCGGGCTCACCCATCAGGGCAAGCTGGACGATTTCTGGCAGAATAGGCCGCAGCCGGATGCGGCACTGTTTCGGGCCTATCGCCGAACCGTGGCGCAGACGGTCCAGATCAACGGCGGGTTCTACTGCCGCCCGGGTATCGAGCTGGCGGCCGGGCATGCCCTGCAGGTCATGGAACGTGACCGCTCGCCGCTGCAACAACTCAAGGACGAGATTGCTTCATGAGACGTATCGTCATCACCGGAGCCACCGGTGCCATTGGCGCCGCCCTGGCCAAGCACTACGCCGAAGCGCATGCCAAGGGCTGCCGGCTGGAACTACACGGGCGGCGCAGCGACGTGCTCGACGAAGTCGCCGACGCCTGCCGGCGACTGGGTGCCGAGGTCGAGACCAGCCGCGTCGACCTCAACGACGACGACGCCCTGTTCGCCTGGCTCGAATCGCTGTGCGCGCCGACACCGCCCGACCTGGTGATCGTCAACGCCGGCATGAACATCGATATCGGCACCGACAATCAGGGTGAAGCCTGGGACGACGCCAGCCGCCTGCTCGCGATCAACCTGCGCGTACCCATGGCGATGGGCAACTTCCTGGGCAAGCGCATGCGCGCCGCGGGGCGCGGCCAGTTGGTCTTCATGAGTTCGCTGGCCGCCTACCACGGGCTGCCGGTGACCCCCAGCTACAGCGCCAGCAAGGCCGGCGTGAAGGCCTACGGTGAGGCGCTGCGCGGTTGGCTGGCGCCCTATGGCGTCGGTGTCAGCGTGATCATGCCTGGCTACGTCAGCTCGCAGATGTGCCATGACATGCCCGGACCCAAGCCGTTCCTGTGGCAGCCTGAGCGGGCCGCCCGGCGCATCGCCACGGGCGTGGCGCGCAATCGCGCACGCGTGAGCTTTCCCTTCCCGCTCGACTTCGGCTGCTGGTGGCTGGCCGTGCTGCCGGCGGCGATCTCCCAGCGCCTGCTCAAGTGGCTCGACTACACCGAGGGCTCGAAGTCATGAGTGCCGGTATCGCTCACACCCTCGGCGCTGTGATGACCACGCTGCTGCTCACCTCGCTGTTCGAGCTGCTGCTCAAGCCGCGCCCGCGCCCGCTGTGGCAGCGTCCCGCGGCGGTGATCGGCGTGCACGCGGCCACTACGCTGCTGCACTTCACGCTGTGGCTGCTGATCGTGCAGCGGCCGTGGTTCGCGGTGGTGATCGCCGGTTCGCTGCAGATGGTGATCGTTCAGGTCAACAACACCAAGTCGGCGTCACTGCGCGAGCCCTTCCTGTGCCAGGACTTCGAGTACTTCATCGATGCGGTCAAGCATCCACGTCTCTATATCCCGTTCTTCGGTATCGGCTTGACCATTGCCGCCAGCAGCGCCGGCGCCCTGGCCATCGCCGCCGGCTTCTGGCTCGAACCCTCACTGTTCGCACGCCCCGATGCCCCCTGGAGCCTGTTCGCCACCCTGGCGCTGAGTGCCGCCAGCGCGATCGCCCTGTGGCTATGCCTGTCGCGCCTGCCGGCCTGCACGCTCGAGCCCAACCGCGATTTGGTCGAGCTGGGGCTCTACCCCTACCTGTGGGCCTATGGCAGGCTGCTGCGCCAGCCGCTGGCAGCGGGCGGCAACGCTGCGGCCTTCCCCGAACCGGCGACACCGCCCGCCAGCAACACCCTGCCGCACCTGGTACTGGTACAGAGCGAGTCGTTCTTCGATCCGCGCACTTGGTACCCCAGCGTACGTATGGAGATTCTGCGCGAGTATGATGCCCTGGGTGATGAAGCGCTGGCCACGGGTCGTCTCGAGGTCCCCGCCTGGGGTGCCAACACCGTGCGCACCGAGTGTGCGGTGCTCACCGGCCTGACCCCGGAAGCCCTTGGCGGCCACCGCTTCAATCCCTACCATCAGCTGGCGCGGATGCCGGTGCGCAACCTCGCCGGTGCACTCAAGGCACTGGGCTATCGTACGATCTGCGTACACCCCTATCCGGCCAGCTTCTATCTGCGCGATCGGGTCTATCCGCAGCTCGGGTTCGACGACTTCATCGATATCACCGCCTTCGACGAGGCCGACCGCGATGGTCAGTACACAGGCGACCTGGCCCTCGCCGAGAAGGTGCGCGAGCTGCTCGCCGCGGACGCGGGGCAGCCGCTGTTCGTGTTCGTGATCAGCATGGAGAACCATGGCCCGCTGCATCTGGAGACGCCCGACCCCAGGGAGGCCGCCGACTGGATCGAGGGCGAGCTGCCTGCCGGTTACGGTGATCTCGCGGTCTATCTGCGCCACCTCAACAACTGCGACAAGATGCTCGCGCGTCTCAGGGAGCTCCTGACGACAGCCGACAGGCCCGGCATGCTGGCGTTCTACGGCGATCACGTACCGATCATGCCGGGGGTCTATGCCGATCACGGCGAGCCGGATGGTTTGACGAACTATTTCATCTGGCAGACCGACGCCAGGCCAAGCGATAAGATGCGCATGACACTCTCAGCGGATAAGCTGGGCACCACCATTTACCAGACCATCATCGAGCGCACGTAAGCAGGCAATCGACGGGCAAGCATGGCGGCGAGACGCCTGAGCACGTGCACAGGCCGTGAACGTATCAGGCGATGTCGACGCCACGTGGGCGCAGCGCTGCGCCAAGGACCTGGATGCCCCAAGGGACGCTGTCTCCGCCTATCGCACACACGGCGATAGCGCAAACAGCGCCCCGGCGATGACGCAACAATAGCAAGGCGTAGCCCAGGCTACGGAGAAAGGAGTCCCAATGACCCAACGCGTTGCCATCATCGGCGCGGCTCATCGTTTCCCGAGCGCCCCGACTTCAGAACGTTTCTGGCAAGCGCTCAAGAGCGGCGAAGACCTGGTCACCACGGTCGCCGCGGACCGCTGGGACCATGAGGTCTATCGCCACCCCGACAAGCACCATCCCGGCACCAGCTATACTTTTGCCGCCGGCAGTCTGGGCGACATTTCCGGCTTCGATGCGGCTTTCTTCGGCATCTCCCCGCGCGAGGCGGCGCAAATGGACCCGCAGCAGCGCCTGCTGCTGGAGATGACCTGGGAAGCGATGGAGGATGCCGGCATCCCCCCGCAGCGCCTGCGTGGCAGTCAGTGCGGGGTATTCATGGGCGTCGCCAGTCTCGACTACTCCTATCGCATGGCCGACGACATGTCGGCGATCGATACCTCCACCGCCACCGGCAATACTTCGAGCATCGCCTCCAACCGCATCTCCTATCTGTTCGACCTCCACGGGCCGAGCATGTCGATGGATACCGCCTGCTCGTCGTCGCTGGTCGCTTTCCACCAGGCGTGCCAGTCGATCCGCAGCGGCGAAACCGAGATGGCCCTGGCCGGCGGGATCAGCCTGCACCTGCATCCGTTCGGCTTCATCATCTTCTCCAAGGCGAGCATGCTCTCGCCCACCGGGCGCTGCCAGGTGTTCGACGCCGACGGCGATGGCTACGTGCGCTCCGAGGGCGGCGGCGTCTTCCTGCTCAAGGATTATGACAAGGCGGTAGCCGACGGCGATCGCATCCTCGCCGTGGTCGCTGGCAGCGGGGTCAATACCGACGGCTACAAGAAAGGCCTGACCGTGCCCAATGCCGACGCCCAGGTGGCACTGATGCGTCAGACCCTGGCGCGCGCCGGCCTCACCCCGGACGATATCGACTACCTCGAAGCCCACGGCACCGGCACCGCGGTCGGCGACCCGCTGGAAACCCGCGCCATCGGTGCAGCGATCGGCCAGCAGCGACGCCAGCCGCTGCCCATCGGCTCGGTCAAGTCGAACCTCGGCCACCTGGAGACCGCCTCGGGGGTCGCCGGCCTGGCCAAGGCGATCTACGCCCTGCGCGAGCGCGAAGTTCCAGCGACCATCGGTATCCGCAAGGTCAACCCGCGCATCGATCTCGACGGCTGGAATCTGGAGATCGTCGACAAACCTCGCCGCCTCAAGGCCGAAGGCACGCTGACCATCGGCGTCAACTCGTTCGGCTTCGGCGGCGCCAATGCCCATGTGCTGCTGCAGTCGGCACCGGCGATGGCGCAGCCCGCGGCCGCTGATGCCGACCGCCAGCTACCGCTGTGCCTGAGTGCGCGCAGCCCGGAAGCACTGCGCGAATTCGCCAGCCGCCTGAGCGCCACCCTGGCCAACCACCCCGAAGCCTTCTACGACACCGCCTATAGCCTGGCTTTCCGCCGCGAGGCCCACCCCCACGCCGCGGTGCTGTTCAGCACCAGCGCGGGAGATGCGATCGCGCGCCTGGACGCCCTGGCCGCCGGCGAGAGCGTCCCCGGCAGCGCCAGCGCCGAGCGTGTCGCCGACGGCCACGGCCCGGTATTCGTGTATACCGGCAACGGCTGTCAATGGGAGCGCATGGGGCAGACCCTACTGGCGGAGTCGGCGGTATTCGCCGCCGCCATCGACGAAGTGGATGTGCTGTTCCAGCGCCATGCCGACTTCTCCCTGCGCGATGAGCTGAACGGCACCAATCAGGCCCGCGATGAGTCGGGAGAAGATCGCCTGGCGCGCACCGAAATCGCCCAGCCGGCGCTGTTCGCGCTGCAGGTGGGGTTGACCCGGCTGCTGGCCGCCGAGGGCGTGCGCCCGGCGGCGGTCACCGGGCATAGCGTGGGCGAGGTCGCCGCTGCCTGGGCCTGTGGTGCGCTGACGCTGGAGACCGCGGTCAGCGTGATCTTCCACCGTAGCGCCGGCCAGGGCCGCACCCGCGGCAGCGGCGAGATGAGCGCCGTGGGCCTGGGCGCAGAAGCCATGCAGGGCTGGCTCGACGCGCCCGAATACGCCGAGATCGTGATCGCCGGGGTCAACAGCGCCAAGGGCGTGACCCTGGCCGGCCCGGCCGAAGCGCTGACTCGTCTGGAGAGCGCGCTCACCGCCGAGCGTATCTTCGCCAAGCGACTGCCCCTCGACTACGCCTTCCACAGCCCGGCGATGGACCCGATTCGCGCCCCATTGATCGACGCCCTGGGCCCCCTTGCCCCGGGCGACGGCGAGCTGCCCTTCTACTCCACCGTCTCCGGCACACGCCTGCCCGGTCGCGAGCTGGGCGCCGACTACTGGTGGCGCAACATCCGCGAGCCGGTGCAGTTCGCCCCCGCTATCGACGCCCTGATCACGGCCGGCGCCCGCACCTTCGTCGAGATCGGCGCGCAGCCGATCCTGCGCCGCTATCTCAGCGACGCCCTCGCCGCCGACGCCCAGCCGAGCTGCGTGCTCGGCACCCTGGCCCGCGGCGACGATGGTCTCACTGCCGTCGAAACCACCCTCGCCGGCCTGCTCGCCAGCGGCAGCGTGTCACCGCGCCACTGGTTCCCGGTAGTCGGCCGCTTCGTCGACCTGCCCCACTACCCCTGGCAGCGCGAAAGCTACTGGGTCAGCCCCACCGGCGATACCCAGGGGCTGATGGCGCGCCACTACGAACATCCGCTGCTCGGCTACCGTCTCGCCCGCCAGGGCTGGGCCTGGGAGAGTCAGCTCGATAGCCGGCGCTTGCCGTGGCTGGCCGACCACCGCGTCGGCGATGCCACCGTGTTCCCGGGGGCCGGCTTCGCCGAGCTGGCGCTGGCCGCCGCCAGCGCCTGGAAGGCCAGCCCACTGCTCGATATCGAGGCACTCGAGATCCTGAGCCCGCTGCTGCTCGACGCCAGCCACGGCAAGAAGCTGCTGCTCGAGCTGCAGGAGGCCGATGGCAGCCTCACCATGCAGACCCGCGAGCCGGCCAGCGACGATGCCTGGACCCTCAACGCCCGCGCCCGCATCGCCGCCCAGACCCGCGGCCTGCTGTTGAGCAGGCGCAGCGCCGGCTTGCCCCAGCGCGCCCCTGACATCAGCCGCGAACGCCACCTGGCGATGGCGGCCCGCGTCGGGCTCGACTACGGTCCCGGCTTCCAGGCCATCGACGCCATCTGGGTCGAGGATGACCGCGCCCTGGGGCGCATCGACCTGCCGCCAGCGATCGCCGAGGGGCAGCGCGACTGTCTGCTCGCCCCGGGCATTCTCGACAGCGCCTTCCAACTGTTCATCCCGCTGCTGGCCGATGAGCTCGCCGCCGCCGGCGGGATGGCCTTCGTGCCGGTGCGTCTGGAGCGGCTGCAGCTGCGTCTCGACGCCGCACCGCCGGCGTGGATGGAGGTCCGCCTCACTAGCCGTGCGCCCCACTCGCTGTGCGCCGAGGTGGCGCTCTACGCCGCCGACGGCCAGGCCATCGCGGTGGTCGAGGGCGCCCGGTTCAAGGCTGCACGCCTGCGCCACGCCCCCCAGCACCGGCTGAGCTATCTCGACCACCGCCTGGTGCCGGCACCGCGCGAGGCCGCCAGCCTGCCGCTGGACGACGCCAGCGCCAAACTCGCCCTGAGCGAGCTGCAGACGCGCTACCGCGAAGTGACCGGCGGCCGCTATGCCGACGAGGTCGCGCCGCTGCTCGACACCTTGGTCGCGACCTTCCTCGATCAGGCGCTGCGCCCACATGCCGATGCCGACGGCCAACTGCCGCAGGCCCGCTTCGACAGCGGCGCGGCCGATCTGCGCCAGCGCCGACAGCGGGTGATCGAGCTTGCCATGGCCAGTGGCGTGGTCAGTCAGACCGATGCCGGCTGGCAGCTGCGCGAAGCGGAAGAGATCGACGCCGCCACAATCTGGAACCTGCTGATCCGCGACTACCCCGACTACGCCGCTCTGACCCACAGCGTCGGCCGACTCGGCCTGCACCTGGCCGAGTGGCTCGACGGCCAGCTCGATGCCGAGAGCCTGGGGCTGGACAGCGCGCGCATGACCCGGCTGATCCAGGCCAGCGTGGGTGAGCGCGGCTGGTTCGCGCTGGCCGACACCTGGCAGGCACAGTACCAGCTCTCGTTGCAGCTGCTGCCGCCGCAACAGCGGCTGATCCTGCTCGAGGCAGCGGCATCGCGGCCGCAGCTGGGTGAACGCCTGCTCCAAGGCATTCCCGGCGACCGCGCGGCGTTCCGCTTTCTCCCTCTACGCGATAGTGCACGCCAGGAAGCCGAGGCGCTGGCCGAGCAGGATTCGCGTGTCGAGCTGATCGCCACCGACGCGGCCGATGCGGATATCGGGGCGACGGTCGCGCTGATCACTCTCGACGGCACCCGCGAAGAGACCGCCGCGCTACTGCGCACGCTGCCGCAGCAACTCGACGAGGAGGCGCAGATCGCGCTGCTGGCCCAGGGCGACAGCGACTGGCGCACCTTCCTGTCGCTGGCCCTGGCGGACGACACCCTGCCCGCGGCGCTCAATGAGGTGCGCGAGCAGCTCGAGATGCTCGGCTACCGCGGGATCGCCGAGCATGCCCTGGAGAGCGACCATGGCGGGTTGGTGCTGCTGACAGCCCAGCCGCCGCTGGCCAGCGCCACGCCGGGCGATGATAACGACGAGCGTGCCGAGACCGCACCGGCACACTGGCTGATCCTGGCCGACGCCGCCTCTCAGCCCCTCGCAAACGCGCTGGAAGCGCGCCTGAACGCCCTCGAAGAGACGGTCTCGCGGCGCAACGATGGTGAACCGGCGGCACTGCTCACCGAGGTCGCCGCGACCCAGGTGGTCGACCTGCGCGGCCTCGGCAGCGACGCCGAAACACGCTGCGTGCTCGCCATGCAGTGGTTGCAGAGTCTCGAAGCCAGTGGCAGCGAGGCGTCACTGTGGCTGATTACCCAGGGCGTCGGGCCCACCTTGGGCACCATGGGCGATACGTCCGCTCGATTCATGCCGCCCGAAGACGCGGCCGATCGGTCCACGCCGCCCGAAGACGCGGCCTTGTGGGGCTTCGGCCGCTCCCTGCAGAACGAGGCCGGCAGCCGCCAGGTGCGGCTGCTCGATCTGCCGGCCAACGCAGCCACCAACGATGCGCTGCTGGACGCCCTGCTGTTCGAGCTGGAGATGCCGGATGCCGAGAGCGAGGTCGTGCTCGACGCCGAGGGCGCGCGCTGGGTGCCGCGTCTCGGGCTCGAGCCAGCGCCGGGCAGCGTCAACGAAGCCGAGCAGCGCGAGATCGGCGCCGGCCACGCGGTCAGCCTGGGCTTCGAGCTGCCCGGTCAGCTGCGCCATCTGCGTTGGCAGCCCCATACGCTGGCCGCGCCCCAGGCGGGGCAGGTCGAGGTGGCGGTCAAGGCCACCGGGCTCAACTTCCGCGACGTGATGTATGCCCTCGGCCTGCTCTCGGACGAGGCGATCGAGAACGGTTTCGCCGGCCCCACCCTGGGGCTGGAGTTCGCCGGTGAAGTGGTGCGGGTCGGCGATGCCGACAGCCCGCTCAAACCCGGCGATGCCGTGGTCGGTTTCGGCCCGGCGAGCTTCAGCGACCGCCTGATCGCCGATGCCAACGCCGTCGCCGCGATTCCGGCGGAGATCGGCTACGCCGCCGCGGCCACCATCCCCACGACCTTTTTCACCGTCTACTACTCGCTCAAGCATCTGGCCCGCCTGCGGCCGGGCGAGCGGCTGCTGATCCACGGTGCCGCCGGCGGCGTCGGCCTGGCCGCGATCCAGATCGGCCGCTGGCTGGGCGCCGAGATCTACGCCACGGTCGGCTCCGCGGAAAAACGCGACTTCCTGCGCCTGATGGGCGTGGAGCGGCTCTATGATTCACGCAGCCTGACCTTCGCCGAAGAGATTCTGCACGATCTCTCGGTGGACAACGGCGGTGACGGCCGCGGGGTCGACGTGGTGCTCAACTCGCTGGCCGGCGAGGCGATCAACCAGAACCTGCGTGTGCTCAATCCGTTCGGCCGCTTCATCGAACTGGGCAAACGCGACTTCTACGAGAACACCAAGGTCGGGCTACGTCCGTTCCGTAATAACCTGAGCTATTTCGGGGTCGACTCCGACCAGCTGATGCGCGAGCTGCCGCGCCTGACCGGCGAACTGTTCGGCGAGATGATGGCGCTGTTCGCCGACGGCACCCTGGCACCGCTACCCTACACCGCCTTCGGCAGCGATCGGGTGGTCGAGGCCTTCCGCTACATGCAGCAGGCACGCCAGATCGGCAAGGTGGTGGTCACCTACGAGCGTCCGCCGCAGATCGCACCGACGCCCAGTGACGATCTCACTCTCACCCTGGATGCCGCCGCGACCTACGTGGTTACCGGCGGGCTGGGCGGTTTCGGCCTCGCCACCGCCGAATGGCTGGCCGCCAAGGGTGCCCGCAAGCTGCTGCTGCTGGGACGCCGCGGCGCCACCACCGAAGAGGCCCGGGCCGGCGTGGCACGGCTGCAGGCCGCGGGTGTGAGCGTGCATGCCGAAGCCTGCGACGTGACCGATGCCGAGGCCCTGCGCGCGGTACTCGACACCGCCCGCGATGCCCTGGGTCCGCTCAAGGGCATCGTGCACGCCGCCACGGTGATCGACGATGGCCTGATCCGCAATCTCGACGCCGAGCGGGTGCGCCGCGCGATGGCGCCCAAGCTCGACGGTGCGCGCCATCTGGATGCGTTGACCGCGGACGACCCGCTCGACTTCTTCGTGGTCTACTCCTCCGCGACCACGCTCTTCGGCAACCCCGGCCAGGCCAGCTACGTGGCCGCCAACCACTGGCTGGAAGCCTTCGGTGCGCAGCGACGCGCCCAGGGTCGCCCCGCCACCGTGGTGCGCTGGGGGGCGATCGAGGATGTCGGTTTCCTCGCGCGGCATACCCAGACCCGCGACAGCCTGCAGGAGCGCCTGGGCGGCGAAGCACTGACCTCCCGCGATGCCCTCGAGGTGCTCGAGCGCATGCTGGTGGCCGATGTCGCCTCGCTCGGCGTGCTCGAGCTGGAGTGGCGCGCGCTGGCGCGCTTCCTGCCCACGGCGGAGACGCCGCGCTACCGAGAGATCGCCCGCAGCGCCAGCGACGACGGCAGCAGCGAAGGCGACGAGGACCTGCAGCAGCTGCTGGCAAGTCTGGAGCCGGAGGCGCTCTACGACACCCTGATCGGGGTCCTCAGCAAGGAACTCGCCAAGATTCTGCTGATCGATGAAGAGAAGATCGACATTCACAAGTCGGTCTACGACATGGGCTTCGATTCGCTGATGGGGGTCGAGCTGGTCACCGCGCTGGAGTCGCGCCTGGGTATCCAGGTCCCGGTGATGGTGCTCAGCGAGGCCGGCACCCTGGCCAAGCTGTGCGACTATCTGATGCACAAGCTGCGTGGCGATGGTGGCGACAGCGATAACGAAGACGAATCGATCAGCAGTCTCGCAGCCCGCCACGGGGTCAGCGAGCTGCAGGATGGGCAAGTCCCCGGAGAGAGCACACCGTGAGTCAGTCCGATACGCTCAAGCAGCGTCTGCTCGACCAGGCCCGCCAACGGCGCCAGCAGCGCCCGGCGGGCGATGCCCCCAGCCCGCGCCCCGCAGGCGCCGGCGTGGACGAACGCTTTACCCGTTTCGACCGCCACCCTGGCTATCAGCAGTTGAAGCTGATGCGCGAAGGTGGCCAACGGCTAGGTATCCCCGACCCCTTCTTCAAGGTCCACGAAGGCACCGCCGGGGCCACCACCACCATCGGTGGGCGCGAGTGCATCAACTTCGCCAGCTACAACTATCTCGGGCTGGCTCACCACCCCAAGGTGATCCAGGCCGGCATCGAGGCGCTAAAGCGCTACGGCAGCTCGGTCTCGGCGAGCCGACCGGTCTCCGGCGAGCGCCCCATCCACCACGAGCTGGAGCGCGCCATCGCCGAGACCTACGAGGTCGAGGACGCGGTGGTGTTCGTCAGCGGCCACGCCACCAACGTCTCGACCCTGGGCTACCTGCTCGGGCCCAAGGATCTGGTGCTGCACGACGAGTACATCCACAACAGCACCCTGGTGGGGGCCCAGCTCTCCGGCGCGCGGCGGATGAGCTTCGCCCACAACGACCCCGCGGCACTCGAGGCCCTACTGGCGCGCCACCGTGGGCAGTTCGAACGCGTGCTGGTGGTGATCGAGGGGCTCTACAGCATGGATGGGGACGCCCCCGATCTGAAGCGCTTCGTCGAGATCAAGCAGCGCCACCAGGCGTGGCTGATGGTCGATGAGGCGCACTCCTTCGCGGTGATGGGCGACACCGGCCTGGGGCTGCGCGAGCACTGTCAGGTGGCGGCCACCGACGTCGATATCTGGATGGGTACGCTCTCCAAGACGATGTCCGGCTGCGGTGGCTATATCGCCGGCTGCCGCGAACTGGTCGAGATGCTGCGCTACTTTGCGCCGGGCTTTCTCTACAGCGTGGGCATGCCGGCCCAGGTCGCCGCCCCGTCACTCGCCGCGCTCGCGGTGATGAAAGAGGAACCGCAGCGCCTGCGCGACCTGCACACCATCTCGAGCTACTTCCTCGAACAGGCCAAGGCGCGCGGCTTCGACATCGGCGACAGCATCGGCGTTGCGGTGGTACCGATCATCGTCGGCAGCTCGGTGCTCGCCGCCGGCCTCTCGGACGCCCTGCTCCAGCACGACATCAACGTACAACCGATCCTGCACCCCGCGGTGCCGGAAAAGAGCGCCCGTCTACGCTTCTTCCTCAACTGCGAGCACACCCGCGAGCAGATCGACCGCACCCTGGACGTCCTTCAGGTCGAGTGGCAGGCCCGCATCCAGTAAGCAGGCCAATCGCTCCCGCGACCGCGGCGCCACGCCGCGGTCTTCCCTCAGCGCGTATCCCCCCTCGTAGGTGGGGCCAACGCTAGACGCGAACTTTACCCGCAAAGAACAAACCGGCAGCCTTGCCTTTACCGCCTCAATCTCCGAGCAAGCCCCCTCTCCTCGCGTCGAGTCGCCTCACTACATTAGAGCCACCTTGTATTTTATTTCTCGTCCGTCATGCTGAACTCTGCCCCTTATTTGCCGATGACAAAACTCATATAACCGACAGGGAACAGCAGCGATGCGGATCGACATCAAGGCGGCCGTACTCGGCTTGAGTACGCTTACCGCTTGCCCCACCGTGGCCGCCGCCGGTTTCGGTCTGGCAGAGCTGATTCAAATTGGCCAGGCACTGCCCGATGTGCAGAACCAGGATGCCCTCTCGATAGACGCTACTCAGGCCAGCCTGAGACTGAACAACGGCCGTGAATTCACCATCAGCTCGCCCGACGGCCAGACCTCGCTGGCCAACCTGGTCAAGGGAGACAGCGTGGCGCTGGATGTGAACGGCAATCGGGTCAACGTCACGACCACGGCCGCAAGCCTCGAAGCGGGTTACGACAAGGGCGATCAAGCGGCGGTCTACTCGATCTCCAGCGTGGTCGACACCCGGCCGCTGACCCTGAGCTGGGAGGGTGCACCTGATTCGATCGCCAGCGCCAATCGCCTCTCCGCCACCCTCAACGGCCAGCCCGTCACGCTGGTTCTCCCCGAGGGCAAAACGCTGGCCGACTTCAAGGGATCGACTCCGATCACCCTGCTGGACGCCAGCGGCAATCCGCTGGTCGAGGAGCGGTCACTCAACGCGCTCTCGCCGAGCCGCCTGCTGCAACTGGCCGCTCGTCTGGGCATGCTCGATACCGACATGGCCCTGCGCGGCGCCCAGAAGCAGGCGATGGCGCAGAACTTCGGAATTCTCTCCAGTCAGATCGACAGCGCCATGCAGCCCGGGCGGGCACGCTCGAATGCCCCGCGCCAGGGCCAGCGCTTTGCCGCGGGTCGTGGCTTCAACGTCTGGGTGGCCAGCGAAGCGAGCGATCTGGAGGGGCGTGCCAACACCACCGCCTATGACGGCGACGGCAAGGCAGCGTTCGTCGGCATCGACTGGAAGCGCAACGACTGGCTGCTGGGAATCGCCACCGGGCACAGCTCAGTCGATATCACCACCACCAACCGGGTCGCGCGTGTCGATCTCGGCGGTGACGTGATCGCCCCCTACGCCGCCGTGGCCGTCGACGATGGCCGCTGGGTGTTCGATGCGGTTGGACTCTATCAGTCGCTGGATGGCCGCAGTCACAACCGCTATCTGGACGGCGATGTGGATCTCGATGGCGAGCGCTGGGGCGCGCGCGGCTCGACGACTTACTATCTTCCGCGCCTGGACCAGTGGCAGGTCGGGGTGACCGCCGGCGGCGCCTATCTCAATGACAAGCTGCAGGGGCGCTATCTCGGCACCCAGAGCGATTACGGGGTCGAGCTCGGTGAGCTCTTCGGCGGGCTCAAGCTGGGCTACGATCTGCCCCACGGGCAGTTCTACGCCAGCGTGCTGCACTATCACAACATCACCGCCAACGTGGACAGTCGGGTCAATCTCATCGAGGAGGATGACCCCAGCCGGGAGCAGTTGGGCGTTGGACTGTCACATCAGTTGGGGCAGCGCTGGAATGTCGACTTTGCCGGTGTCGCCGTCGTCGGCAGCAGCGACACCCGCTATCGCAAGCTGCAGGCGACCCTGGCCTACCGTCTCTAGGTACCCTTGCCTAGCGTTTCTAGGGACGCTGCTGAAAAAGGCATGCGCTCGCCGAGAGCGGGGATCAGATCACGCCGATATGCTGATCCGGGCGGCTCTGCAGGGTCTGGGCGATATCGCCCAGGGCCACCGCCAGCGACTGGCGGCTGATGGCGCCACCCAGACAGACGCGCACGGCCTCCGGCGGCTGTCCGGAGACGGTGAAGGCGTCGCTGGGTACGACACTGATGTCGAAGTTGCCCAGACGATGGGCAAAGGCCGCCCGGCTCCAGTGGGATGCCAGGGGTATCCAGATATGGAAGGCGTCCGGCTGCCCGCGGAAACTGCCCTGGGGCAGCCACTCGCCGACCAGCGCGTAGCGGGCGCGGGTCTCGCTGCGTATCGCTTCCAGCCAGCGCGCCGCGATGCCACTCTCGATCCACTCGGTGGCCAGTGCGGCATTCAACGGCGATGCCATCACCGTGGTCGCGCGCATGGCACCGGCCAGACGCCGCGCCTCGGCCTGCCCTGGCGCCACCACATAGGCGAGCCGCAGTCCCGCGCCCAGACACTTGGCCAGCCCGGCAATATAGTAGGTCGATTCCGGCGCATAGCTCGCCAACGGTGCCACCGGCTGACGCGGCAGCGCGGCGTAGGCATCGTCTTCGATGATCGGCAAGCCGTAGCGCCGCGCCACCTCGGCGATCGCCTCGCGCCGGGCGGGCGTCATCGTCCCCGCGGTGGGATTGTGCAGGGTCGGATTGCAGTAGAGCGCGCGCGGCGAGTAGCGGGCGCAGGCGGCGGCGAAAGCTTCGGGATCTATGCCCGCCTCGTCGATCGGCAAGCCGACCAGTCGGATACCCAGCTGCCCGGCCACGGCGCGTAGACCGGGATAGGTGAGCGCGGCACAGCACACCACGGCATCCGGCTCGGTCGCTTTCAGCAGGGTCAAGATAGAGAGCAGCGCACTCTGCGCGCCGGGGCAGACAAGTAACCTCGCCGCCGGCACGTCAGGCCAGTGCCGCGATAGCCAGCCCGCGCCGGCCTCGCGGTCGCGCGTGGAACCCCCGAACTCCTGATAGCGCAGCAGCTCCGGCAGCCGCGGCTGCAGGGCGGCCAGGCCGGCCTGCATCTGCGCCGCCAGCTCGGTGTCGGCCGGCTCCGGCGGCAGGTTCATGCTCATGTCCGCGCCGCGCCGAACCTCCGGCGGCGGCAGCGGCGTAGCCACCTTGGCGGGCCGCGCCTCGCCAAGCACGTAGCTGCCACTACCGACCCGCCCCTCGATCAGACCACGCTCCCGCGCCTCGTTGTAGGCTCGAGTCACGGTGGTGAAGTTGATCCCGAGATGCTCGGCGAGCTGACGCTGGGTCGGCAACTGCTGATTCGGCGCAAGGCGGCCGCTGGCGATATCCTCGGCGATCGCATCGGCAATGGCGCGATAGAGCGGACGCGTCGCCAGCGAGAGTCGCGGCACCCACGGCATGACATCTTCGGCCCAGACCGGCATCAGGCGAGATACCGATTGAGGCGGCCGATGCGATAGAGATCGTGCAGGTAGAGATCCAGCTTGGCCACCGCGTGGGTCAACAGGATCACCAGCACCAGCAGCACCAGGATCACCACCGGGTCGTTCATCCAGGCAAAGGTCGCGCCGGGCACTTCGTAAGCAACGGTATAAAGGCTCAGGCCGCCCAGAAACATGGCGATCAGGCAGTCGACAAGCACCACGATCAGCAGGGCCTTGCGCCAGTCGTGCGCTACCGGACGGCCGGTCCACAGCGACAGATAGCGAATTTTCACCCCCTGCTCCAGCACGATGCTCTTGCGCCGGCGCAGCAGCGGCTCGGGGTTACGCGACAGCGTCTCGTCACGCTGTGCCGCGCTCACTAACCGCTCGGGAAAGACCCCGCGCAGCGCCGCAAACGCACTCTCTGCCGCGGAAGCGCGGCTCGCCCCTTCACGCATCGCCAGCGCTTCGTCGTCGCCGACGTTCTGCGCATAGTAGATGTCGTAAACCTGATAGACGGCGAATGCCACCCCCATAAAGATCACCGCCAGCACCAGTATTGTCTGGATCATAGCCCGCCCCCCATGATTTCCATCGCACCATCGCTCTTCCCGAGGGCATCGGCGCTACACGCCGCCCCGGGTTCCCGTAGACGCAAGAATATTAGCAGCCATACAAAAACCATTCAATACAGGTACAGATACATGCATTAAGCATTGTATGCATTCCTGTTTATTGCCTGCACCTGGCCTCGCGCCTGCGCCCCTTCTGCTGACGTGGGCATCGCGAACGAAGAGGCGCTCCCATCACGACCCTCTCAATGCCGGCAACTGGACCCACGAATTCGTGAGCAGAGATCACTCCGACAACAGACAGACCGGCAGCCGTTAGGGGCGTAGCGACCACGCCCCCAATGCCGAAAAAAAAGGTTCAT